>NC_012914.1:6866215-7184930 GCF_000023585.1 Paenibacillus sp. JDR-2
GAGCTTGCGCTGCGGCTGATGGCGGAGGATGTGAACGATTCGCTTGAGGACCACCGGAGACAGCAGGGCTTAGTAGGTCCGTCAGGCGCGGCCGAGCGGATTCTGGTTGCCGCGCAATATCACTGGAATGGCTCAATCCATATCCGGCGGGGCCAGCAGGTCGCCAGGAGGCTGAACGGAGAGCTGCTTGTCGTCTCCTTCGTCAAAGCGGACAAAGCAATGACGAAGGAAGCGACTGCGTTCAAACGGTCCATAATCAAGCTTACCCAGAAGATTGGGGCAGGCTTTGAGGAGCTCGCCGTTCCCCATCTGCACCGGCGCCATCTGTCCGAACAGATGGCCAGATACGCGATGGATCACGGAGTGACCCGCATCGTGCTTGGCCATTCGAAGCATACGCCGCTGCAGGAGCTGCTTCACGGCTCGGTTGTTAACGGAATATTGCGCTATGCGCGCCGTATCGACGTCTTTTTCGTAGCGGACCGTACCGAAGCGGAAGGCGAGCGGATCCTGCCTGCCAAGCATCGGACTACTCCGGAACCCATTTATAAAAGACTTAGCCCCGCCCAGCAGCAGCAAACCACGGATCGGCTCAAACGGGGCACCTTCAAGGTCTACATCGGAGCCGCGCCAGGTGTCGGCAAAACCTACACGATGCTGAGGGAAGGAAATGTCCTCCTCCGCAAAGGCATTGATGTTGTCATTGGCCTCCTCGAGACGCATGGCCGCAAGGAGACCCTGGAGCAGATCGGCGATCTTGAGGAGATTCCTAAAGCCGCTATCCCTTATAAAGGTACGCAGCTTAAAGAAATGGATGTTTCCGCGATATTGAGCCGTTTTCCAGAGGTTGTGCTCATTGACGAGCTGGCCCATACGAATGTGCCGGGAAGTCATTATAAGAAGCGGTATGAGGATGTCCTTGCCATTCTGGATGCCGGCATTTCGGTTATTTCAACCGTAAACGTCCAGCATCTCGAGAGCTTAAACGATGCCGTTGAGCAAATTACCGGAGTAAAGGTGAGAGAAACCGTTCCGGACCGTATGCTTCGCCTGGCGGATGAGGTTGAGCTTATTGATGTATCGCCCAAAGCGCTGCAGGAGCGGATGCGGCAGGGTAAAATCTATCCGATGAACAAGGTCGAGGAATCGCTTGGCGCCTTTTTTCAGCTAGGCAATCTGATTGCCCTACGGGAGCTGGCTTTACGCGAAATCGCCGACGACGTGGATGAACGGCTGGAATCATGGGAGCGTACAGGAGCATTACGCGGTCCTTGGCGCAGGCAGGAGGTCATATTTGTAGCCATAACCGATCTTGCGCAGGGAGAGCGGCTGATCCGAAGGGGCTTCCGTATCGCCTACCGGCTGAAGGCGGAATGGCATGTCATGGCCGTGCATAACGGCAAAACGGAACAAGCGGCGGTAGACCGCCGCATGAAGGAGCTGCAGCAGTTAACGGAACAGCTTGGCGGAATGTTTGTCCGGAAAGAAATGAAGCAGACGCGTGATATCCCGGCTTTTCTGCTCACCCATGCCAACGCCCGGAAAAGCACGCAGTTGATCGTTGCCCAGGAAAAAAGCAGCTGGCTTGCGCGGCTGTTCCGGCCATCCATCATGAAGAAGCTGCTGCAGGGCGGCCGGAATATGGATGTGATGGTCGTCAGCTGCCTTCCTTCGCAAGAGCAATAATATCTTTCGGATCGAGAATAGGACGGTCATAATCGGTATACGAAGTCTGAATCATGGCGAGGCCTACCTGACGCAGCGTAATGAGATGGTTCGGGAAGAGCGGCCTTAGGATCGGATACAGCCAGGTTAACGCTTTGGCCCACTTCGGAACCCTTACCTGTCCTTTGCTCGGGTGCATGTAGCCCGGACGGAACATAAAGGCCCGTCGGAACGGCAGCTGCAGCAGGTGATTCTCGGTTCTTCCCTTTACTCTCGCCCACATGCTTTTGCCCTGCTCCGTGCTGTCTGTGCCGCCGCCCGTTACATAACAGAACACCATATCCGGGTTCAGGCTGGAGAGCAGACGGGCGACATGCATCGTAAGATCGTAGGTGACACGGGTATAGTCGGCCTCCGACATGCCGATGGAGGATACGCCAAGGCAGAAGTAGCAGGCGTTGTAGCCTTTTAACTCATGCTGAATAGGGGTCAGATCGTGAAAATCCTTATGTATGATTTCCTTCAGCTTCGGGTGCGCAACGCCGCTAGGCCGGCGCGTAATAACGAGTACTTGCTCAACATCGGGATGTTTCAGGCATTCCATCAGGACGCCTTCTCCTACCATGCCCGTCGCTCCGGTCACAATCGCTTTAATTTTTTGTTTCGCCGGCTTCTCTTCCATCTCTCGGATCTCTCCCTTATTTGCAGGTACTACAGCCATTATCGCACAGGCAATAAGCAGGCACAAAAAAAGGACGGAGCAGCTATCGGGCTGCTCCGTCCTTGCTCTATATTAGACCATCAGCTGCTTCACGAGCTCGCGGTTCCGTTCTTTGAATAATTCATTATGGGATGAGACCATTCCGTATTTATTGGCTTCCGGTTGAATGAAGGACTTCGCTCTGTTCACCGCATTCGCCGCATCCTGGAAGCAGCCTGCAATGAGATGCAGCTTGCCGTCATGCATCAGGATATCCCCCGCTGCAAACATGCCCGGCACGGAAGTTTCGCCGCTTGCATCGCCCTTCACATACCAATTGTCGACCATCTCGATATTCAGCTTGCTGTTCTCCAGCAGCGAGGAGTCCCGGTCGTAACCGTGATTGATAACAACCTCGTCAATAGAAAGACGGGATACTTCGCCGGACTTGCTGTTCGTAAGCTCGACGTGTTCAACAAGCTCATCGCCGGAGTTCGCCAGCAGCTTCGAAATTTCGGTATGGAACAAACACTCGACTTTCGGGCTGTTCAGCAATGTCGTTACATTCGCTTCATGCCCGGACAAGGCCTCTTTGCGATATGTAATGTAGATCTTCTTCGCGAATGGCAGAAGCTCCATCGCCCAGTCAACGGCCGAGTTGCCGCCGCCGGAGATCACGACGTTCTTGTCTTTAAATCTCTTCAATGATTTTACGGTATAGTGAAGGTTGGTTACCTCAAACTTCTCCGCGCCTTCAATCGTAAGCTTAGTCGGATTCAGAATGCCGCCGCCAACCGCAACGATAACGGTCTTCGAATAATGGATGCGTCCGGACGAGCCATGCAGCTCAAAGATATTGTCTTCGTTCTTGGTAATGGATTCGACTTTTTCGTTCAGGACAACCTCCGGATCGAAAGTAAGTCCCTGCTTCACCAATTGCTCGATCAGCTGCGCGCCTGGCGTTGGCGTTAACCCCCCAATGTCCCAGATCATTTTCTCCGGATACACATGAACCTTGCCGCCCAGAAACGGCTGGAATTCGATCAGCTTTGTCTTCAATTCTCTAAGTCCGCTATAAAAAGTCGAGTAAAGCCCCGCAGGACCGCCCCCGATTACCGTTACGTCATACAACTCTTCTTGCGTCATGAACGTTCCTCCTCGGAAAAGCACCGTCGTAATTGATTATCATTATCAATAGTATAAGTCCTTTGAGAATATTTTTCAATAAGCGGTTGACAATTGGGCCGAATCACTATAATTTAGTAAATGGCACTAATAGTGATAATCATTATCATTGAATGAGTGTTAAATTTAGTATATAGCCTTCGTTGTTTATGTATTCCATTCTATTATAAGGAGTTTACACACCCATGAAAAAAGCACTTATCTCCCTCATGATGCTCTTCGTTATTATTCTGAGCGCATGCGGAAACAACAACTCGGGCAATAATGCCGGAGCGGAGAACACCGCACCAACAAACAATGCCGGGGCGGCAAACGCATCTCCGTCGGCGGACACGGCTTCCGATGCGACAGGCACGATTACGTTCCAATCGGAGAGCGGCCCTATCGAAGTACCCGCTAACCCGCAGCGCGTCGTTGTTCTGTCCTCTTTCGTAGGGGATGTCCTGCAGCTTGGCGTTCCTCTGGTTGGCGTTGACTCTTGGTCGATGGATAACCCGAATTTCGCAGACAAGCTGAAAGGCGTCGCGGTTGTATCCGAAGAGGATCCCGAGAAAATTCTCGAGCTTGATCCGGACCTGATTATCGGCCTCGACACGACAAAAAACGTGGATAAATTGAAGCAAATCGCTCCAACGGTTATCTTTACTTACAATAAAGTCGACTATCTGACGCAGTTCATTGAGGTTGGCAAGGCGCTCAACAAGGAGAAAGAAGCAACGGCTTGGGTGGAAGATTTCAAAGCCCGCGCAGCTCAAATCGGCAGCGAGATTAAAGCGAAGATTGGCGAGGACGCTACCGTTACGGTCATCGAGAACTTCGACAAGGATCTTTACGTATTCGGCGATGCCTGGGGCCGCGGCACAGAGATTCTGTATCAGGCAATGGGCCTGAAGATGCAGGAGAAAGTAAAGGAAATGGCTATGAAAGACGGCTGGTATTCGCTCTCCCTCGAGGTTCTGCCTGAATACGTCGGCGATTATCTGATCTTCAGCCAGACGAAAGACACGGCAAGCTCGTTCACGGAAACCGAAACCTATAAAAACATCCCGGCAGTCAAGAACGGCCATGTCTATACGGCGGATGCCAAAGGCTTCTATTTCAACGATGCGCTTACCCTTGACTATCAGCTGAACTTCTTCAAAGAGCAGTTCCTGGGGAAATAAGCCGATGATACAGGAAACGAGACGAAGAATTCCATTTGTATATAAACTGTTTGCAGGGATCGTTTTCTTTGTCGCAATCTTCTTCTTGGCCATGGTGTTCGGCGCTGCCGACACCACGGTCCATGATACATGGCTCGCGCTGACGTCACCTCACGATACAAGTGAGAAGGTGACGCTTTTGCGCGAAATTAGGCTGCCGCGCGAGATCGCGGCAATCTTTGTTGGTGCGGCCTTGGCCGTATCCGGCGCCATTATGCAAGGCGTGACCCGGAATGCTTTAGCCGATCCGGGGCTTCTCGGCTTATCGGCCGGAGCGAATGCCGCCCTTGCAGCAACGGTTGCGCTGTTCCCTCATATCAATTATTTCGGTATTATGATTGCCTGCTTTATCGGCGCGGCCCTTGGCTCCATCCTTGTTATCGGAATCGGCGCGGCAAAAAGAGGCGGCTTCTCCCCTATTCGGATCGTACTGGCGGGAGCGGCTGTTTCTACGTTTCTGTACGCCGTTGCCGAAGGCATCGGCCTCACCTTCAAGGTATCCAAGGACGTCAACATGTGGACCGCCGGCGGTCTGATCGGAACGTCTTGGGGACAGCTTCAGACGATTGTTCCGGTAATCGTAGCCGGCATTCTTATTGCCATTGTCATGTCGAAGCAGCTCACCATTCTTAGTCTTAGCGAAGATGTGGCGACCAGTCTCGGTCAAAAGACGGGTCTGATCAAAGTCATCCTGTTTACGGTTACGATTCTGCTCGCCGGCGCTTCCGTTGCGCTGGTCGGCAACCTGGCTTTTCTGGGCCTGATGATTCCGCATATCGTGCGGGCTATTGTCGGCCAGGACTATCGTTACTCCATTCCGATGTCCGTTATTGCAGGTGCTTCCTTTATGCTTCTTGCGGATTTGATCGGCCGGACCATCAATGCGCCGTACGAAACACCTGTAGCAGCCGTGATTGCGGTTGTAGGTCTGCCCTTCTTCCTCATCATCGTTAGAAGAGGAGGCAAAGCGCTGAAATGATTTTATCGCATATGGTTCGAAAACAACGCATTATTCTCGGGATCCTGCTTCTGCTTATTCTTGCGACTATCATTGCAAGCCTTAGTCTCGGTTACTCCACCTTGACCTTTAAAAGGCTGATCCCGGTACTTTTTGGGGATGGCACGAAAAAAGAAAACTTTATCCTGTTCGACATACGGATGCCGCGCGTCATCATTACTTTACTCGCCGGCATGGCGCTTGCTTTATCCGGCTCCATTCTGCAAGGGGTATCCCGCAATGACCTGGCCGATCCCGGCATTGTTGGCATTAACTCGGGGGCTGGCGTTGCCATTACGGTCTTCTTCCTGTTCTTCCCGACGGAAGCCGGTCCGTTCGTGTATGCCCTGCCGGTTGTTGCCTTTCTCGGCGGTCTTGCAACCGCGGTCCTTATTGCTCTTTTCTCTTGGAAGAAGCATGTCGGCATCCAGCCGGTCAGCATGGTGCTGACGGGTATCGGCTTCCAAATGGCGCTTAGCGGCGTCATGATCGTGCTCATGTCCTCGGCTGACCGCCAGAAAGTGGATTTTATCGCCAAGTGGATCGCGGGCGGCATTTGGGGAACGGATTGGGTATTTATTAATGCCATGTGGCCATGGCTCGCCATCTTTATTCCGTTTACGCTTTACAAAGCAAACCGCCTTAACATTCTGGCGTTAAACGAACCCGTCGCGGTTGGGGTGGGCATCTCGCTGACCAGAGAGCGCCTGGTGCTGCTCTTCTCCGCGGTTGCGCTTGCGGCATCCGCCGTATCCGTCACGGGCGGGATCGCCTTTATCGGTCTGCTTGCTCCGCATATCGCGAAGGCTCTTGTAGGTCCGAGAAATCAATTGTTTATTCCGATATCCATTCTGTTCGGCGGATGGCTGCTGGTTCTGGCCGATACGATTGGCCGTCAAATCGATATCGCGGGCGGATTGCCGGCCGGTATCGTTGTATCGCTGATCGGCGCGCCGTATTTCCTGTTCCTGCTGCTCAAGAAATAATTTAAAGGCTGCCCGTATGCCAATGGCTTACGGGCAGCCTTTTTATAGGATTCAGCTTCGGGCCGCTACCTCTGCGATGGCGCGGCCGGCAGTCCGGCCCGTAAAGAGGCAGCCGCCGAGGAAGGTTCCCTCGAGCGCGCGGTAGCCATGCAGGCCTCCGCCGCCAAAGCCCGCCGCCTCGCCCGCGGCGTAAAGGCCGGGAACAGGCTCGCCCGCCGCGTTCAGCACGCGCGCCGAGAGATCGGTCTGCAACCCGCCCAGCGTCTTGCGGCTTACAATATGCAGGCGGACGGCAATAAGCGGGCCGCTCTTCGGATCCAGCAGCTTATGCGGAGCGGCTACCCGGATCAGCTTGTCGCCGATGTAATGGCGGGCGCCTCTTAGCGCGGTAATTTGAAGATCCTTCGTAAATTTGTTGTCGATCTCGCGGTCCCGCGCAACAAGCTGCCGTTTAATCGATTCGTAATCCAGCAGATTTTCGCCGGTCAGACGGTTCATTCCCGCCACAAGCTCGGAGAGATCATTCGCTACTATAAAGTCCTCGCCTTTATCCATAAACGCTTGAACGGGACCCGAAGCTCCGGGCAATGCCCGCGACAGCACCTGCCGGATACTTTTGCCCGTCAGGTCCGGGTTTTGCTCCGAGCCGGATAAGGCAAACTCTTTCTCTATGATCTTCTGCGTCAAAATAAACCACGAATAATCATAGCCGGTTTTCCGGATCGTTTCCAGCGTTCCAAGCGTATCGAAGCCCGGGAAGTTAGGCGCCGGGAACCGCTGGCCCTTTGCATCCAGCCAGATGGAGGACGGGCCGGGCAAAATACGGATGCCATGGCCCGCCCAGACTGGATTCCAGTTCTTTATCCCTTCCGTGTAATGCCACATCCGGTCCCGATTCACGATCCGCCCGCCCGCTTCCTCCGTTATGCCAAGCATTCGCCCGTCCACATGGGCCGGAACACCCGAAAGCATAGAGGCAGGCGGCTCTCCAAGCCGGCTTGGCCAGCTTTTTCGTACCAGCTCGTGATTGCCGCCAATGCCGCCGCTTGTCACCAGTACGGTAGCCGCTTCGTATTCAAACTCGCTAATGGCCGTTCTTGAGCTTGCTTCGCCGCGCGCCGCCGCACTTGGCTCAAGCACGGAGCCGCTGACTCCGGTGACAGCACCGTCCTTTTGAAGCAGGCGGTCCACCCGGTGACGGGGGAGATAGGTCAACGTCCCTGCCGCCGTATGCTTGCGGATGCGTGTCTCGAAGGCCTCCACGATCGCAGGGCCGGTTCCCCAGACAATATGGAACCGCGGTACCGAATTGCCATGCCCCTCGGCCAGATAACCCCCGCGTTCCGCCCAGCCTACAACCGGGAAGAAGCGGATGCCCATCCCCCGCAGCCATTCCCGCTTCTCTCCGGCTGCAAAGGCGACATAGGCTTCCGCCCATTTCCTGCCCCAATAATCCTCGTCCTCTTCCCGGTCGAAACCCGCCGTTCCAAGCCAATCCTGCCAGGCCAGCTCCAGGGAGTCCTTAATCCCAAGACGGCGCTGCTCCGGCGAATCCACCAGGAACAAGCCGCCAAACGACCACCATGCCTGGCCGCCAAGCGAAGCCTCCGGCTCCTGGTCGAGCAGCAGCACCTTCTTCCCGGCATCCGCTATCTCTGCCGCACCCGCAAGTCCCGCAAGACCAGCGCCTATCACGATCGCATCATAGTTCATGTTTAGAGCCTCCTAAAAAGAATAATCACATAAACTGAATAAGTTCAGCTGTTCGTGATGATTCTTGCTTCGTAACGAGTCACCCACTCTTTCCAAAAACCCTGCAGGTCAAAGCTCTCGGGCCGCTCGAACTTCTCTTCGGTAATCTTTAAGCCCTGTATGCGGGATAACCGGTACGCTTGCACCCCTTGATCGCCTTCTCCTATCAGAAACCAGATACCGGCTTTGGCTACAAGGCCGTAAGGCTTAACGGTTAAGCTTTTTTCCGCGCCGTCACGACTCCGATAGCTGATCTCTACCGCGTAATGCTGCATGATTGACTCTTGAACGGCGGCAAAATGCGGCAAAGCCTTCTCTTCCCGCTGCCAGGAATCCGGGTCGATATGAATTCGCTGCCGGATCCAGGCGGCATCCTCGCGGCTTTGCTCCGGCAGCGCCTGCATCAGCTTGAGCAGCGCGGAACGAAGGGCGGAGACTATCCCAAGCTGATCCGTTGATCCCTCAGCCGCATATAGGAACAAGGCCTGAATTTCGGGCGTCGTTAAGCCGTCTATCGGGCTTTTGTAATTAGGCGGGAGCGAGAATCCGCCACCGGCGCCGGAATCTGCGTAGACCGGAACGCCCGACAGGCTGAGCGCATCCATGTCGCGGTAAATCGTACGCTCCGATACCTCAAGGCGCTCTGCCAGCTCCGCGGCCGTCTTCTTCCCCTCCAGCTGAAGCAGCATCAATATGGATATGAGCCGGTCAGCCCTCATGTCCAGCCCTCCTTCCGACAGTTAATCTTGCTCTTATTATTAATCACTGACAATAGATGTCAAGGAGGATGTTGTACACTAGCTGTATAATCCTGCCCTAAGAACGGAGCCTCTGATTCCTATGATACCGGCACTAATACGGTTACAGATACAGAAATGGAACAATTGGCTTGGTCACCATCCCACATTAAGAAGATTGCAGCTGATTGCCCTGCTTCGCAGTATTGGACAAGGCTTTGCGGCGGTCGAGACAAGCTTGTATTTGAAGGATCTAGGCTGGAGCGGAGCCTCGATCGGAGGATTATTCGCGGCAGCCGGTCTATTCCGTACTCTCATCACAACCTTTACCGCGGAAATAAACGCTCTTCTAGGTCCAAAAAAATATTTGCTGCTCTATGAATGCTTAACGGCAGCCGCTGCTTTACTTGTCATTCTATCAAGCGGTACGGTGCCGCTATGCCTAGCCGTTATCATTGCCGGCTTTGGCATGGGCCACAGCGGCTCAGGCGGTCCGGCGGCCCCTATAGAAAGGCGATGGCTTGGCGCCTTCTCCCGCAAGCTGAACATCCTTTTTGGCAAGCATGCGCTGCTCGGCTATGCGGGGATGGGAATTGGAGCACTTGTCGCTTGCCTGACTCCTCTGCTCCTGGCCTGGCTGCCGGATGAGAAAGCCTACCGGCTTTTATTTATCCTTCCCGCCCTATGTGCCGCAGCCGGTGCAGCGCTGTTACTCTCTATTCAAGGCGGAGCAAGGCGCCGTGCAGCCACGGCCGAGGAGTCCAATCTTGCAGCTTCAGCATCAGCTACTCTATCTCCTTCCGTCAAACCGGTCATAAGCAGACGTAAGTCCTTGCTGCTGATTGGCGGAGTTATTCTGCTGGGCTTCCTCATTCTCTTTGTCAGAGGCAAAGCCGATCTGCCGCTTCTCTCCGCGTTAATGCCCGTACTGCTCTTCCTGCTGCTCATTGCCCTTGCATTGATCCGGGTAGCCGGCGGCTCGCCGGAAGAGATGGCCGGCATGATGAACATGGTGCAGACGGTCGCCGTCACGTTGACCAGCACCATGAGTGCTTATTGGTTTTCCGAACGGTTTCAGGTATCCGCCAGCGAAGTAGGATTGGTCATTGCTCTGTCTTACCTGCTAGCCGGGGCTTTATCTTATGCCCTGATGCATGCGTCAGAACGAATGGGGCCAATCAAGCCGGTAGTCGGCATGCAGCTGGCCGGCGCGGCATGCGTGCTTCTGCTGCCGCTCACGCCTTCCTTCGTTACCGCCGCCAGCCTCTATGTGTTAAGCAGCATGTTCAACCTTGGCACGCGAGGCACCCGGTATGCCGTTATGATGAACGAACAGCCAATACGGAAGCAGCGCACCTGGTCCTCGCGATTAGCGTCTTTCCTTATCCGGCTTGGAGCCGTTTTGTGGCCCGGTGCCTTTGGCCGCATGATCGATGAAGGCGAGCATATGCTTCCTTTTTTCCTGGCGGCTGCCATTCAGCTCTTCTCTACTTGGCGTTACAGCAAAAAAGAACAAACAAAGGCCCCCTTATCCTAAGGGGGCCTTTGCCTTTCACTTTAGATCCTATTTATGAGGAAGCTGCTGAACGTAGCTGTCCGATAAGTGCAGAAGCTCAAGTGCTCTGTTGTACTCGTCTTCGGTTACGCCGCCTTCCGTTGTTTCCGTGCCGTCGACCACTTTGTGGTTCGTGCCGTCTTTATATTCGATACCCGGAATAAACAGGTTCTCGTTGTCGATAACCGAACCGCTAGGCAGGAAGTGACGCATTGGAATCAGCTCCGAGCTTTGGTTCAGAAGATCTTCGCCAAAGTGAATCTGGTTCGACAGCGATGCGCCTACCAGGTTAGCAACGGTTGGGAGAATATCGATTTGACCGCCCACTTTATCCACTTCGGACGGTTGAGTTACGCCCGGAACGTGCATAATAAGAGGGATATTGAACATTTCGGTGTGACCGTAATCGGTACCGAGCATTTCTTTCATCAACGCTTTTTCGTCATCATCCAGCGAGTACAGAGGCAGACCTTGGTGGTCACCGTACATGAGGACAATGCTGTCATCCCACAGACCGCTTGATTTAAGACCGTCGATAAATTGGCCGAGCGCATAGTCTGCGTAGTTTTGTGCTTTCAGATAACGGGTTACAAGGCTGTCGTCCTTGAATTCCGCAGGAAGCTCAATCCGGTATTTCGAAGTCGGAATGTTGTAAGGATGATGCGCGCTCATTGAGATCACCTGTGCATAGAACGGCTTATCTGCCTGATCCATCTTCACAAGCTCAGGAAGAGTCTTCGAGTACAACACTTCGTCCGAAGCGCCGAAGGCTACATGGTCTTCGTCGCCATAGAAGGCTTGATCGTAATATTTATCCCAGCCAAGAGCCGAGTACAACTCGGTACGATTCCAGAACTCAACCGCGTTCGTATGGAACGTAGCGGTCGAATAGCCGTTTGCGCTCATCAGCTTCGGTAAGCTTGGCAGTGCTTTGTCGACGTTTACGTCTGTCGCTGCTTTGTGCTTAGGCACGTACAACGATGTATTCACTACATACTCCGCGTCGGAAGTTGTGCCTTGACCGACCATCGTATAGAAGTTTTTGTAGTGGGTAGCTTCTTGAACCAGCTTGTTCATGTTAGGCGTAATTTCCACGCCGCCTACTTTCAAGCCGATTAGGAAGTCTTGGTACGATTCCATTTGAAGAATAATAACGTTTTTGCCTTTTCCGGCACCAAAATATTTCGGCGATGTTTGCTCGGTGATGCCTTTAAGCTCATCGATTTTCGCTTGCGTAATTTGGTCGATCGGCGTAACCGGTTCTTTCTCCATCATTTTATCAATGATGTTGTATACTTCGTAATCGAGAAGGCCCATCTCTTCGGCCTGCTTGTTCTCGTTCATGCTCGCGCGGTTCGGCCATACGTTCACCAGGCAGACGACAACGGACAAGGCGAATACCGCCATCCATGCTTTGCTTCTTACCGGACGCAGCTGCGCATCCTGGCGGGCTTTCCTGAATCTTGGCAGAATAAGAACGACCGAAATAACGATAATATCAAGGAAAATAAGCAGATAATAAGGATCCATCAGCGAGTAGGTGCTTTCCCCTACCTCAGCCATTTTGTTAGCCTGGCTTAACGCATCCGTATTGACGATAATGCCGTAATACTTGTAATACATCAGTATGGCGAAATATAAGGCCGTAAACAGCAAATTGACGATCATGTAGTAAAGCATCTTGCGCTTGCCGGCAAAAAACTCAATCAGGCAGAATACCGCAACAAAGAACGGAATCTCCGTCATAATGGTCAGCCACGAGAACCCGTTGCCGAAGACGACATCGCGGGCAACGATACTTTTGATCAGCAGAATAATAACGAAATAATAGAATCTTCTATTTAAAAATCTAGTTATTAAAGACACCCTTGTCATCACCTTTCATTGTATTTCATTGTGAATCAAACAAAAGAACCTTCGGCTTTATCTCTGTAGCTGAAGGATTTCTCCATAGATCTATTGTAAAATCCACATTCTCTTCCATATGTTTATAAACATCCGGTTCGTTCAGGAGCTGTATCCCAACCGATTTGCTCATAATCGCATGCAAGGTCGTGGACAAGAATTGTCTAGACGCTATCCGGAAATCGAGATCGCGAATCTCGCCTCTCTCGTGCCGGTCTTTTAAAAACTGTTCAAAGATGGCGCACTGCTCGCGGAGCAGCGCCGTTAATTGCTCGGCTTCCTCGAAGCCCAGCAGGTCATTCTCCCGGAACAGAATCCGTGTCAAAGCCATATCCGCCGTAAATAGTTCGTACAACCGGCGCTTAATGGTGATCATCGCGTCACGCAGCTCGAGATCCTCGATAACCTGTTGAATCTGCTTTATTCCTTTTCTACGGTGCTCGAAGCTCTCACGTAGCAACACCGCCATAATCTCTCGCTTGCCGCCCGGAAAATAATGATAAAGGATACCGTCTCCCATCCCGATCTTCCTCGTAATTTCTCGAACAGGGGTGCCATGGTATCCTTTTTCCGCAAATAATGATTTTGCTGCTTCCAATATTTTTTCTCGTGTTTCAGCGGCCTGCTCTTTTCGGATGTTGCGAGTCATCGTCGCCACCTCCTTACTTCGTATTTCACTGAACGATCGCACAGCGAAATTTTAGCGCAAGGCCGAGGTGATGTCAATCGGTCTGCCAAAACATCACAAAATCGCCTAAACTTTTCGGTTATCTCTTACGACGGAGTCTTTTCTATTCTCGAAATGATCCTTAAATTCGACAAGTCCGATCTCGCAGCCGGGCCCGATCACAACCTGATTCCCTCTTACTATATCAGCAATTGTATTTTCCAAATAGATATGATCTCCTTCCATAACTGAGACCGTTAACCTAGCGCTGGAAGAAGGTTTAAAAAAGAAGCTGAGCGGATGCAGCCATTTGGCTTTGCGAACTATTATATGACCGCCGCCGATTTCATGTGCCTTACAGTCCCGGTACAGATGGATTTGAAGCTTCCCGGCATTCAGTAAACCGCCGATTTCAAAGATGCCCCGCGCCGTAAACTGCTCGGCCTCGCAGTCTCCCAACGTTTGCAGCATGCCTTTCAGCTTGATCTGCTCGCTATAGACATGATTCTTCGATTCTATCGTGCCTGCTATATTCAGCTCCCTCAGCTGAGTAATCCCGCCAACGCTGACCGTGCCTGACGTCTTGAGTTCTCCACCGCGCAGTCCGCCCGTTACCTCGCAAGTACCCACAATGTTCATTTTGTCGGCCGTTACCGTGCCGTCTATCTCCAGCGTGCCGACGCAGCTGAGCCTGGTGCAGCTCGTATCTCCTTCAATCGAGCCTTCTCCGACAATCTTGACGCTGTTGTAGGTACCGCCCATAACGCTGGAGCTTCCGGTGATTCTTAAGTTTCTGATTGCGTTCCCGGCTGCATGCTGATTCATAAGATCTCCTCCTCCTCTATTATCTTTGGACATGCTTAATGATTTTGGAACTGCTATGCACGTCAAGGCTTTGCTTATACTCCACAGTGCCAATGGTACAGCCCGGTCCAATTCGAACGACCCCTCCGCGCACCATATCCGCCGTCGTATACTCCAGATAGATGTTGTCCCCTTCAATGACTTCAGCGCTCAGCTTGTTGGCGAATGGCCCCGGAACGGACTGCAGCCATTTAGCGAACCCTTTGCCAGGCTGCTTGCCGACATGAATGCTCTCGCCGCCAATCTCGTTGATATGACTGCTTCCCTGCAGCGTCAGCTTTATTTGGCTTGCGTTTAACGTCTCGATGTCCATTCGTCCGTTTGCTTCGAAGGTTTCGGTCTCGCAGCTGCCTTTCACCGTCACCATTCCGTTCATGCGCATCTGTTCGCCCGTGACGGGTCCGCCAAAGCTTACTTTACCTTCAATGTTAAGCTTGTCGGCATGCAATCCCCCGCGGATGGAAGACATGCCATTGATGGAAGCCGTGACAGCCCTCACATGCCCCTGTACATCGCCCTTGCCGTTAATCGATAACTCATAGCACCGGACATCCCCTTCAATCTTGCCGACTCCCTCGATCTTCGCCAGATGAACATCTCCGCCGCCGGATCTGCCGATCCCGGTAATGAGTATTTTTCGTTGTTTTTCTCCCATTGTACGTTTTACACCTCCGTTATATCGCCATTAGCTTCAATTTTAATTGCTCGATCATAGCCGGCACATCCACTCTGAGGATGATCTTTACTCCGCTCTCGAAATGAATTTCGCCGCCGGATGAAACAAGAAGAAACACGGATACGCCCATCTTTCGAAGCAAAATCAGATCGCATTGCTGCTCTTTGAACTTCTTGTAATGCTCAAGGAAGGTTGGCAGCATCGTTTTGCCCTCTTCCAGGCTGATCTCCCCCGTCTGCAGGCAATAATCCAAAATGTAAACGCATAAGGTCTGCTCAAACGTGTACATTTCCGATTGTCCGATATAGGTTTCGGCTGCTTTCGCAGCACTTAGTGAAACAATGTTTCGTTCTATTAATTCCTTCATCGAAATCGAAATGGCCTTTGAGGCCGGCGAGAACATATCTGCCAGCTCATCCAAGGAAAGATCATCCTTCATATTGACGATTTTATCGATTCGGTCCAGGATTTTCTGCTTTGGAAAAAAAGTCTCTTGCCCGGTAAACGCCGACTTGCGGATAAACCATTCCTCCGGGAGCAGGTTCTTTCGCTTCCAGCGGTACAGCTGCCCATACGAAATACCCGTAAGCTCCAATAAATCCTTCTTGGATATCAGTTCTTCCTCCATGATTCAGCCTCCTTTGCTTTCAATATAACATAACATTGTTACGTTGTTAAGTCAAAAAGGAAGCCGCCTGCAGAATTTGGCCTCTGCAAGCGGCTTAAACTTACTCTCCCCTCTATTTCCAGGGTTCATACAGACAGCTTTTAAAATCCGAATGCACCGGAGGAATCCCTTTGAGACGCCAATCGCAATAGTCGAGCAGATGGTCGATATCTTCCTGGGTCCGGTTATGACCGCCATGCCGGTAGGCTATTCCGATCTGATCCTCGGCACCAAGGAAGCGGTACACCTTCTCGGCTTCCGCATAAGAGACATACATCCCTTCGGGATTAATCCAATCATCGGAATAACCGCAGGTCAGAAGAAGTGCCCTTGGCGCAATCAGCGCAGCAAGCTCATGCTGGTCAAACGGCAGCGCTGCAAGATCGCTGAACTGGCGGAAGACGGAACTAAACCAATGCGCCTCGCCTTCGCTTTGCAGCGCTTCAAGCGGCTCGCTTCGTCCGGCTATACCCCAGGGATAACCTTTTCCTTCAAAGGAATACCGGAAGGGGGCCATGCCGCCAGCGCCGGAAGCATGAGGGTTAACCAAGGCAAACCGCTTGTCGGTCATCCCGGCGACAAGGCTTGCTTTGCCCCATCTCGAGAATCCGGTCACGGCGGCGCGGGCAGCATCGATTTCGGGATATAGCTGTTGTTCAAAGGCATCCAGTACTTTGCTCGCTGCCCATCCTAGCGCGATAAATATGCCAACATCATTCTGATCCGGTGCCTGCGCATAAGGATACAGCTTGAAAAAGGCGCCCGTGCGTTCGGCATTATCCGATGCAATCTCCTGCGGGAGAAGAGTCACAACGGCGTAGCCCCGTTTATTCGCCTGCTCCACGTAATTGGTTGCGTCCTGCCCGTCCGGCCGCCAGCCCTCCAGCGAACCAATCGTAAAGATTACCGGATAGGTTCCGCCTATGACACCGTCCTCGGGAGGAAAGCTGATGCGGGCCGTAAAAGAATCTTCCGTGTCACCCCGGGTAACATGAACCCGTAGACCCTGCTCTGTTTTCTCATAAGTTACCTGCTCTCCGGAAGCATCCGGCATGTAACCGTACATATAATAATGAAATAGATCCTGCAATTCCTGCGAGCGTTCCTCCCAGTCTGCTAACGTCTGCACGCGGCGACCGTCCTCAAAGACAAAAGGATCCGGAAGCTCCTTCACGAGCGGCAGATCGGCTGGACTGGCGTAATGCGATTTTCGATTAGACAAGAATAGCACTTCCTTCCCGGAGATAAATAGAAGTCTTGAGCATCCTGATACATCTATTTGCCGGGAACGGGTGAAAACCCTTCCTTGCTTTAAGGAAAGAAAAGAGCTATCACCGGATTCGTGATCCGCAAAGGATAGCTCTTCTAAAGAAAAGGGATGGATTAATGGCCTCCCGCATGATCGACATGCTTCACATGCTTATGGTTCGCTAAGATGAACAGAACCGATACGATAACAAAACCTGCTCCCACATAGAAAGGAATATGCGGGTTAAACCATTCCGCCAGCTTGCCGGCGAAATAAGGGGCAATCGCGCCGCCGATAAACCGGAGGAAGCTGTATGCCGCCGACGCCGTCGAACGTTCGACCGGAGCGGCATTCATTACGCCTGTTGTAATAAGCGTATTATTGTTGCCCAGCAAAGCCCCCGCGAAGATAACGCTCGCGATAATGACCCATTGGGTATTCGTCCAGATGGCCATCGCAAGCAAGGTAAGACCAAACAGCGTCAGCATAACCGCCATCGATTTGACCGTGCCGAATCTGCGCTGCAGCCATGGTGCCATAAAGACGGAAGTAACGGCCAGCAGAATGCCCCAGCCGAGGAACACGTAACCGAGCTGATGGATGCCAAGCCCCATTACGAAAGGCGCATAAGCCATCAGCGTAAAGAAGCCGAAGTTATAGAAGCAAGCCGTCAGGCCAAAGACGACAAGCGGACGATGCCGCAAAGCCCGGAACGGATCAAGCAGGGAAGTTTTCTTCGCCGGTGCGGCCGAAGCCTTGGGAGCTCCCGCTGTTTTGGGCATCATAAAGATAATCGCCAGGAAGGCAATGACCATGAGACCGGCAACGCCGATAAACGGCCCTCTCCACGAGATGGAGCCCAGCTCGCCGCCAAGCAGCGGACCTACCGAAATCCCGATGCCAATCGCGGCTTCATAAAGAATGATGGCTTTTGTCACGCCGCTTTTGGACAAGGATACGATTGCGGTTAACGCCGTCGCTACGAAAAACGCATTGCCTAGACCCCAGCCGGCCCGGTAGCCGACAAGCGCCCAAATATCGTTCGACATCCCGCCAAGGAGCGAGAATACCGCGATAATGACGACGCCAAGAAGAAGCGTCCATTTGATCCCGATTCTTGACGTCACTACGCCGGTAATCAGCATCGCAACCGCCATAACGGCGTTGTAGCTGGTGAACAGCAGGCTTACTTCGCTGGCGGATGCATGCATTTCTTCCGCAATAGCCTTCAGGATCGGATCGACAAGACCAATCCCCATAAAAGCGATAATGCCTGCGAAAAAGACGGCCCAGACCGCACGGGGCTGATTAAAGAAACCGCCTTTTTCAACGGATAATGGTTTATTGGCAGCAGAGGCTGCCGGTTGAGATGAATTTGCCACGCTCATTCTCACTCCCGTTTATATTTCTTTTTGGCTTCGTTGATTCTGTCCTTGAGCTGGTGAATTTCCGACCGCATGTTCTTCATCTTCTCCAGCTTCAGGTCAATCAGCTCCAGTTGCTTATCAACCGTCTGCTCAAGCTCGTCAATCTTCCGAAGACGCAGCCGGGCGTCCTCCGTCTGCCGGATTTCATCGCGCTGATTAATAAATTCCTCGCTCATCGCCACGTATTGCTGCAGCTCCTGCAAGGAGAAGCCCAGCACATCGCGCGCGTTAATCAGCTTCTTCAGCCGCTCGACATGATAGTCGGTATATAAGCGGAAGCCGCCTTCGCTGCGCTCCGGCGGAGTTAACAAGCCAAGCTCCTCGTAATAACGAAGCGTGCGTTTCGTTAAACCAACCATCTTCGCAACATCCTCGATTTTGTAAAAGATCTTCATCGCCTCTTTCCTTTACTCTCTCTGTTAAATACTCTACACCCAAGTTAATGTTAACGTCAACGTTAACTTTTGAAAAATGACAGAGCTGGTGCCATCTTCCTCTGCGGATAGGATTAAGTTGCCCTTCGCACCATGAACTCATTCCATATAAAAAGCCGGGGTACGCCTCTAATGATTAGCGTCCCCGGCTTAGCCGAGCGATTATGGAGGTTATGGAACAAAAATAATCTTGCCCGTGCTTTGGCGGCTTTCGAGCAGCCGGTGGGCGTCCGCGCCTTCCGCAAGCGGGAATGCTTTTGGCGTCTCCAGCTTCAGGCTTCCGTCCCGAAGCCAGGCGAACAATTCTTCCGCCCGGCGGATGCGGTCTTCTCGGGACGTGACATGATTCCACAGATCCCCGCCGGTCAGCGTCTTCGACGTATCCATCAGCATCCGCGGATCTACAAAGGCCGGATCGCCTCCCGCCATGCCGAAGAAAACAACCGTCCCTTTCGTCTTCACGGCCGCAAAGCTGTCCATTAAGGTAGAACCAACGGAATCATAAGCAACCGATACTCCTTCTCCGCCGGTTGACCACTTCTTCGCAGCAGCTACCCAATTGCTGTCGTAAAGCAGCGCTGCGTCGGCACCTGCTGCTAGCGCCGCTTCCCTTTTCGACTCGGAAGAGACAAGTCCCAGCACGCGCGCTCCCTGCCGCTTCGCGAGCTGCACCAGCAGCTGTCCAACGCCTCCGGCCGCCGCATGGACAAGCACTTCGTCGCCCGCCTGAACGCGGTAGCTGTCCTGCGTCAAATAATGCGCGGTCATTCCCTGGAGCAGCACCGCTGCCGCAGTCTCGAAGCTGATATCGTCCGGGAGCGGTATCGCCTTCTCCGCCGGTACCAGAACCAGCTCCGCATTGGCATGCGGAACATCGCAGAAAGCGATCCGGTCGCCCGGCGCTAAGCCCGCCGCATCGGCTGCGGCTTCCTCCACGATGCCCGCTCCCTCGTAACCCAATATATAAGGCGGATTCCCCGCCAGATGATAATTGCCCCGCCTGCGGTAAATATCGGCGTAGTTCAGGCCTGCGGCCTTGAGCCGCACCAATACGGTTCCCGGCTTAACCTCCGGCGCGGGGATCTCCTTGTACTCGAGCACCTCCGGCCCGCCAAACGTTTCAAACACCAATGCCTTCATGCTGTTCATCCTGCTGCCTCCGCATACGTTGCTTAATGTCACTCTTATCTTCCCCGGTTAAAGGTTAAATCTTCATCAAATTTAATTCAATCATACGTTTCTTGCCCTGAATCAATATTCGGTCCATAATCTCGCGGATTTCCTCGTACTCTCCCGCAATCAGGTGATCGAGAATACTTCTGCTGATCTTGCTGGCCGAGAAATGCGGAATATGCGGCGTTTTCTTGTAGCCGACTATAGAGAACCGCAGCATCTTATCCTGCAGCGCATCAAACATCTGAAGCACAACCGTATTGCGCGAAGCTTCGATTAAGCAGCGGTTAAATTTATAGAAGTGCTGTAGGTAGCTGAAATAATCAACGCGTTCCGTCGCTTCAATCTGCCCGTCCAAGTGCGCCTGCATCGCGTTCAGGTCAGGCTTCTCTCCGCTCTCCATAATGGCCTTCAAGCTCATTCGCTGAAAGGCGTGCTGGACTTCCATCATATCTAGTATTTCCTTTAACGAGACTTCTTTCACAAATATTCCCCGATTCTGAATCGCGCTGACATAGCCCTGCGACTCCAGCTGGGACATCGCGGATCTTACCGGAGTACGGCTCATGCCTAATTGCTCAGCCAGCTCAACCTCGGAGAGCAACGCGCCCGGCATGAATTCGCCCTGCAAAATCCGTTCTCTTATATACGCGTAAGCCTTCTGAATAAGCGACATCGGAAGCATCCTCTCCTGTTCTGTCCCTATTGTAGGCCACCGGTATGGCGTCTACAATACCTCAACAATCTTTTAACATAACGTTGTATTTTCTCTAACCATGCGATAACAAAACACACGTATTATACAACCTGTATACAGGATATCGTTCACTTTTAGGGAGGAAATCAACCAATGAAAAAAGCCGTACTGATTATGACTTTGTTCGTCGTCGCGCTTACGCTGCTTGCCGGCTGCTCGACCAGCAAGGACGGAGCGCCCAAGAAATTCGTTATCGCGTACCTGCCGGGCGAAAACTCCGATCAAGCCCAGAAGCTTAATGGCGACTTCGAAAAGAAACTATCCGAAAAGCTTGGCATCCCGGTTGAATCTTATAAAGCAACAAGCTACAACGCAGCGATTGAAGCAATGAAAAACGGCAAAGCCGACTACGCTTTGTTTGGACCTTTCTCCTATATCGTAGCGGTTGACCGTGCGAACGTAGAACCGGTCGCGGAGATCTCCATTCCCGCAATGGCAAACCAGCCGGCATCCGTTATTCTCGTTAAAAAAGATTCCCCGATCCAAACGCTTGCCGACCTGAAGGGCAAAACGTTTGGTTATGTAGATCCGGTATCGACAACCGGCCATTTGCTGCCGAAATCCATTCTCGTAGATCAGCTTGGCATTACTCCTGACGAGGTTGAAAAAGGCTTCTTCAAGGATGTTCAATTCGCAGGCGGACACGACAAAGCGATTCTCGGTCTGCTCCGCGGACAATATGACGCAATCGGCACGGCAGCCATGATGCCGGCTATGCTTGAGGCAAAAGGCATTATCGAAAAGGATTCCTATCGCGTCATCGGCCAGTCCCAATCGCTCCCGGGCACGGCACTTGGCATCCGCAAAGACCTGCCGGAGGATCTGAAAGCAAAAGTAAAAGAATTCCTTCTCTCCTATGACAATCCGGAATACCTGGAAGGCATCGTAGGCTCGAAAGACGCGAAATTCATTGAAGCAAAAGACAGCGACTTCGACGGTCTGCGCGACATTGCGAAAAAATTGAACCTTAGCCCGGACGATCTTTTGAAATAACCCGCACGGTGTAAACCGAATGATGAAGGCTCATGCATTGCTGCTTTCGTCATTCGGTATTAATGAAGGAGGCTTGTCTTCATGCAAACTGCAGCTGCGGTGAAGCAAAAAAAGCTCAAGCGGAATGTTTCGCTCGCTTTTTTTGCGGCCGCTGTCGTGTTCTCGCTCTGGTACATTAAATTCAGCTTTTCGGAGTTTGTCAGCGGTATTCCGATCTTCTTGCGCTTCTTGTTCACCGACTTCCTGCCGCCGAAGGCATCGGACTTACCGTCTTATCTGCAACCTGTGCTGGATACGCTGGCTTACGGTGTAGTGGCAACGGTGCTGGCATCGATCATTGGACTTCTTTTCGGCTTCCTGATGGCCCGCCAAACAACTCCGCATCCCGCAATCCGGACGGTGCTCCGCGGCTTTATCTCCTTGCTGCGCAACATTCCGTTCCTGGTATGGGCATCGATTCTTGTTGTTATTTTCGGCGTCGGCAGCATGCCGGGCATCTTCTCCCTGATCCTGTTCGGCAGCGGCTTCCTTGCCCGCGTCTACGCGGAAGCGATTGAGGAGATCGACAATCATGCGACTGAAGCTCTTGATGCCATGGGGGCAGGCTACCTTCAAAAAATTAAGCATGCCATTATTCCCGCTTTTATTCCCGGCTATATTTCGTGGACCTTGTTCATGTTTGAACTCAGCATCCGGGCGTCCTCCATCCTCGGCCTGGTTGGTGCCGGCGGAATTGGTTCGCAAATCAAATTAACGATGGACCTGTTCCAATACAACCGGACCTCCACCGTGATTTGCATTCTAATCGTCTTGATTCTGGTCATCGAGTTCATGACGAAACGGATAAGGGAGCGAGTAATTTGAAGAAAATCCGGATTGGCCACAAAGCAACGCAGCGCCAGCAGCGCTGGTTCATTGGCATTATGCTGCTGCTGTTCATCCCTTGCTTTTTCTATTTAAAGCTTGACCTGAATCAATTCAAACAAGGCTTGCATCAGATCCCGCATATCGCCAGCATGATGATGCAAATGTCCTTTTCGGAATTCCCGGCCTTAATGGACGGGCTCCTTACCTCGCTTATCATAGCGTTTTTAACGGTGGTCATTAGCGTTGTCATCTCGTTCTTTCTTGCTTTCGTTATTGCAACCAACACGGCGCCTATTCCGTTTCTTGCGAAGCTCATCCGGGCAATTATCGTTATCGTCCGGACAATCCCCGTTACGGTCTGGGTACTGCTTGCCGTTGCGAGCATCGGCTTTGGCTCGATGGCCGGCGTGCTTGGACTGATTTTCCCTACTGTCGCCTTTTTGACGCGCGTCTTCTCGGATCAGATCGATGAGGCCGGCAAAGACATTATCGAAGCCGTAAAAGCAGTCGGCGGCGGCTGGTGGAATCTTGTATTTAACGGCGTAACCCCGCAGCTGATGACGGCCTTTTTGGCCAGCATCGCCTTCAACTTCGAAATTACCGTTGCGGAAACCGTCATTCTCGGGATTGTAGGTGCCGGGGGGATTGGTGTCCTGCTGCAGGAATATATAAGCTTTTATGACTTCAAGCCGCTGACGCTTGGCATTCTCATTGTCTTTATTACGTTGTTCTTACTGGAAATGACGACTAACCTCATTCGCCATAGCTTATCGGGACGCAGCCACAAATAGCTTTAAGTTAATGCTTTCGATGCAAGAATTGTCACAGTTTCGCACTTGAGTTGCTCATTAGGCAACAATTCTTTTTAGGAGGCAACTAGCATGAAACCAATGCTTCAAATCAACAACTTAAAAAAACGATACGGCTCCAGCACCTTAGCCTTAAACGGCATTGATCTGGAAGTATATCCAAATGAATTCATCGCGGTTATCGGCCCAAGCGGCGCCGGCAAGTCTACTTTGCTCCGCTGCATTAACCGCCTGATTGATCCTACGGAAGGATCGATTTCGTTCCAAGGTCAGGAGATCGTTGGCGCCGGCAAAAAACAGCTCCGCCAGATCCGCTCCCATATCGGGATGATCTTTCAGCATTACAACCTGGTTGACCGGCTAAGCGTTCTGGAAAACGTGCTGCATGGTCGCCTTGGTCAAATGAGTGCTTTTAACGGCGTATTCAGCCGTTACTCGGAAGCAGATAAGCTTCAGGCTATTACTCTCCTTGAGAAGCTTGGCCTTGCGGAGCAGGTGTACAAACGCGCTGACGAATTGTCCGGCGGCCAGAAGCAGCGGGTTGGCATTTGCCGCGCGCTGGCCCAGAAGCCTTCGCTTATTCTGGCCGATGAGCCAATCGCATCCCTTGACCCGAACTCCTCCAAGATTGTCATGGATTCGCTTCATACGAACTGCATGGAACAGGGAATTGCTTGTCTCGTTAACCTGCATCAGGTTGAAGTCGCCAAGCAATACGCAACCCGCATCGTGGGGATCAAAGGCGGCAAGGTGGTCTTCGACGGCAAGCCGGAGGAGCTGACCGAGCGTATGACCCAGCATATTTATGAAGGCAAAGAGCATCAAATGTTTCAGCAGCACAATGCCATGCAAGCCGTCTAACCCAACTATATTCAACTAATGAAAGGTGAGAAAATCATGACAACTAATCAATTCGAACGTATCGTTCCGATGGAGCGCGTACTTAATTTCCGCGATATGGGCGGCTATAAAACAAACGACGGACGCGAAGTAAAGCCTGGCCTGATCTTCCGTTCGGCAGACTTATCCGCAATGACGGAGAAGGATATCGCTCTTTTGCGGGAGCTGAACATCACGGCTATCTTCGATTACCGCGACGACCATGAATCGGAGAAGCAGCCGGACCCGGCTATCCCTTCGGTTAAGAACATCCGCGTGCCGGCGATTAATAATCCGGCCATGACCTCCGCCGATTTCGAGAAGGATATGGTTAAGCTGATGGACCAAATGTCGCTCGAGCAAATGACTAAGATGTACGGCGTAATGCCGCTGAATAACCCTTCGTTCAAAGCGCTGATTCAGCTGTTCGAAGAGCAGGAAGGCGCAGCTTTCCTTCATCACTGCATGGGCGGCCGCGACCGTACCGGCGTTGGCGCAGCTTTGATCCTTACGACGCTTGGCGTGGACCGCGGGACGATTATCGCGGACTATCTGATCTCCAACGAGACGCTGGCTCCAATGAACGATCAACTGAGAGAACGTATGAAGCCGCATCTCCCCGAGGAGAAGATCGAAGAATTGATGGAGAAAATGCGCCTCCGCGAGGAATTCCTCGTTGCGGTATTTAACGCAATCGAAGAAAGCTACGGCACCTTCGAAGCCTACCTCGAGCAGGAGTTCGGCATCAACGCCGAGCGCCGGGCGAAGCTTCAGAGCCACTATCTGGCATAGAAAAGAGCGGTGCAGGGATTAAATCTGCACCGCTTCTTTCCGTTTTTAGCCGCCTTATTGCTTTCTGGTGCGCTGCCTCGCTTCCGGCTCCCTACCTTACGCAAAACCGCTACATTGGATTCTCTACAATAAAAATGGACTAAAATGGAGGGTGTCGGAGGCTACATTGGATTCTCTACAGTAAAAACGGCCGAATTGGTCTTCCGTTGCCGAAACGAGCGAATTACACTGGACCCGATCCAATGTAGAGTGAGTTACTAGCCATAAAAGCGCATTACGCTGCATCAAATCCAACGTAGCTCTACTTTTTAAGCAACATAATGCTACCGAAATCGGTTGGATCATCAGAGGTTTTGCTGGCTACAGCGTTTCCCTCTCTATTGAGAGCTTCTAACTTGTACGGTTTATCCGCTGCAGCCGGAAGGATGACATACCAGATTCTCTGCAGAACGCCTTCGCTAATAATCTTGGCGTTATACACTCCTGCCTTATCACCGCCAACGGTAACTTTGACACTCGTTATAGCGCTGTTCGTAATCTGCCCGAATATTATCGGAAACGGGCCTTTTATCCCTTTATACTTCGGTATGCTCATGAAGTTTAACGCTTCATTCCGATCAGCGGCGGAATAACTATAGGTTCCTCCATAGACCCATTTCCAACCCAGCAAGGTTTTCTGAACAAATTCTATCCCCAGGTTGTTTCCTTCTTTCTGCTCATTCAGTTTCGTAAACAGCAGGGCACCTCCGGCAACGGGCTCCCGATAAATGATATGCGTCGTTGCTTCGCTCCTGAATTTTCGAACGGCTTCCTCCGGGGTAGCTCCCAGCGGAATTTTTATTGTTCCTGATATACCCGACGCACGCGCATATCGCCAATCCGAGATACCGCCAGGCCGGTCATAGGCATACACGAATCCAATAAATAAAACAAAACATACCGCTATAGCAATTGCCGTTCTCATGAGCCATATTTGCCTGCCCGTTCGTACTTTTGGATACATGATTGCCTCCTTGCTTTATGTTTGCGAAGTATGCTGAACCAATCCTGCCGAGCGGAATTCCTCCAGGAATTCGTTCAGCCAGTCCTCGCCGTAATCAAGCGCGCCGGACTGGGTCGGGACGAAATGGACATCAAGACTCATAATCCAAAAACGCCGGACAAGCATAAACAGCTCCACCGCCTGCTCATCCTTTTCCGAAAAGGACCTTACGCTGCGATATCCGGCCAGTAATGCCTGCCATAGCTGCTCCTTGCTCTCGGCGGATTGCCGCTTTCTGTTGCGGACCTGGGCAAGATCGTAAGCCCGCCAGCCGGGTGCCGACCACTCAAAGTCAAAATGGGTGTATCGCCCGTCCGTCTCAACGGCATTATTGTTGCCATGCATATCGCCGTGGCAGATGCCCCAATCGAGCCCCGCCGCGGCGGCGGAAGCAACTCTATCCTTCAAAGCATTGGCATACTCGCGGAGAAAACCCGCCGCCGGATGGTCCTTGCCAATATGGCGAATAATGAGCTGCAAGGATTCCTCCACCAAAAAATCCGCATCCAGCTCCCGGCGCGGAAGCTCAAGCCGGACCTGATCCATCGCTAGATGGAGCTGTGCGGCCGACTGCCCAAACGCGTAACAGCTCTCTTCGTCCTGCAGCCGGTTCTCAATTCCCTCCACATATTCGAAAAGAACGGCGATCCGCTCCCCTTCCGGTGCGGCAATAACCGAGTAGCGGGTGCCACCCGCCTTCATAACCGGGGATGCTATTGAAGCTTCCGTTCCTGTCAGCAGGTCTTCCAATTGACCAAGAAGCGCCATCTCATACGCGGCTTCTCTCTCTCCGACCTCCTGCCGGTAGATTCTTAATATATAGGTTCCTTTTTCGGTTTGCACGCGGTAGGTATCGTTTAAGCCGCGAAGCCAATACACGCATTGCGTCCATTGGCCAAGCTCATATTGCCCGCTAAGGCAGCTCATTAAATAGTCAGGCGCCAGCACCGAGCTGACAGCCATCGGCTGATTAGTCATTTTATACCGGTCCCCTTCTCTTTTTCGGTATCTCTATCATAAACGAGCAGCACTTCCACATAAAGGAATATAATTGTTTTATCCGTTTCTATCACGCCTTCCATCCGTTAAAATTGAAAGAGTAGACCCTACAAGGAGGGAATAAAAATGATCCCTGACCGCAAACACCTTCGCGGGGATTGCGACAATTGCTTTGGGTTATGTTGCGTTGCGCTCCCTTTTGCCGTTTCGGCGGACTTTGCCATAGATAAACAAAGCGGACAACCCTGCCGTAATCTGCAGAACGATTACCGCTGCGGCATTCATACCAAGCTTCGGCAGCAGGGCTTTCGCGGCTGTACGGTGTACGACTGCTTTGGCGCCGGACAAAAGCTGTCGCAGCATACCTTCGGCGGACGCAGCTGGCGGGAAGATCCGCAGACAGCAAAGCTTATGGTTGAAGCTTTTCCCGTAATGTGGCATTTGCAGGAGCTTCTCTGGTATTTAGCCGAAGCGCATGAGAATCCAGCGGCCAAGCCGCTCCAATCGGAGTTGCATGCCGCTTGGAAAGAGACGGAACGCCTCACCGGCTTGGATGCGGAAGCCTTGCTCAAGCTGGACTTTGCCGCTCATCGGGCCGAGGTGAATACCCTGCTGCTGAAGACAAGCGAGCTCGTACGGGCTAAAGCGCCAAATGCCAAGACCGATGCCCGAAGAAAAAGAACGATTGGACGCGGCGCCGACCTTATGGGCGCCAAGCTGCAGAACGCCGATCTTCGCGGCGCTAATTTGCGCGGATCTTATCTCATCGCGGCCGATCTCCGCGGTGCCGACCTTCGCCATGCCGATCTGATCGGCGCCGATATGCGGGATACCGACTTGAGCGGAGCAGACTTAAGCGAAAGCCTGTTCCTCACCCAAGTCCAGCTCCAAGCGGCAAAGGGCAATGCGGACACCAAGCTTCCGCCCGCACTTAGCCGTCCCGCGCATTGGACCAGCAAAAAGCCGGCCACGTCCTAAGACGTGACCGGCTTTTCTCCTTACCTTGCATTATTGATACTGCGCTGCGATTTGTTCCAAATACTTCTCAATCGGCATCGATTTTCTCATATCCGTCAATTGATGGGCAGCTTCTCCCACCAGCGTGCGGAACTGCTTGCTCTCTCCCAAGGCCAAGCGAGCGATTGCATCTGCAATCGTTTGCGGATCGTCTAATTCGTCTACGGCACGGCTGCCCATCATCGCTTTTACCTTTGCGGTAATCTCGTCATAATCGGTAATCTCCCCGCTTTGACCCCAGGCGATCTTGTTCACGAAGTTATTGCCCGACGAACCGCCCTGCTCCACCAGTCTCAGCTCAATCCCAAGCGGCTTCAGCTCGTAATACAAGCCTTCGATTAATCCTTCCAGGGCAAACTTGGACATGTTATATAAAGAACCGGTCGGTACGGCTGTTGTCACGCCCATAAACGAGCTGATTGTAATAAACATCCCCGATTTATTCGCGCGAAAATGAGGCAGCATCGCACGAATAACGTTAATGGGTCCGCGCACGTTAACGCCGAACTGCCAGTCGATCGTCTCTTCCTTCGCCAGCTCCAAGGCTCCATAAGCGCCAACGCCCGCATTGTTGACCACAACGTCAATCCGTCCAAAAGCTTCAATCGCATCGGCTACCGCAGTCCGTACCTGCTCCACATCCGTTACGTCCAGCTTAAACAGCTTCACGTTGCTGTACTGCGTCAGCTCCGTCTCGTTCTCCGGCGTGCGCATCGTTGCCGCCACATTCCATCCCAGCTTAGCGAAATGGATCGCTGTCAGCTTGCCTAATCCGCTGCTTGTTCCTGTAATCAAGATCGTTTTATTCATTATGATTCTCTCCTCTAATTATCAAACTTTAGACCGAACGTTCATTCTAGTGAACCCAGAAGCCGGCCTTGAAGGCCGCGGCGGAAGAAGCCTTGCTCACCATTCATTAACGGCGTTACCCTCTGATGGCTCCCTGCCAGCATACTTCGATCGCCTGCCCAATCCCGGCATCGGTTAAATCCGAATTGCCCTGCAAATAACTTTTCACCATGTAGACCATAGAGCCGTAATGCATCTGGACAAGCAGCTTTGGGTCCATCTCTCTGAACAGTTCTTGCTCCATCGCATCCGCATAAAGCTTGTTCATCGGTGCGCACCAGCCGCCGTTGTAGGCTTTTTGCTTCACCTCTTCGTAAATATACGGCGAGAAGGAATACTGCTCGATGAACTGGAATCCCTCCGGATACTGCCGGCTGGTCTCGATCACGCGTTCCCAACCCCAGTTGAACCGCTCCCGGATCGTCCCTTCCCGGTTCAAGCCTTCCTGGACGAACTGGCCGTTATACGTAACGATAGACGTGTACAGCTCGTTAATAATTTCTTCCTTGCTGCTGAAATAATGATAAATGCTGCCCGTCGATACCTTGGACTCCTTGGCGATAAGAGCCATCGAAGTAGCCTGAAGCTCCTTGCGGATAATAATCTGCAGCGTTGTCTCGAGCACGGCTTTCTGTACTTTGTTGTATTGTTCGAACATGTTGCTTCCTCCAACAGGTTAAGATCGATCCACTAGATAGAACGTTCATTCTAGTGCTATTATGTACCTTGCGACCGCCACTGTCAACTGGTAAGGAGTAGTATCTCCATAAGCTCTAACCCTTAATCCGGCTCTAACGAACCTCTGTACTCTTATTTGCCTCCATTTCAGGATTCTGCTGATTTAACGAAACGTAGACACGCTATTGCACCTAATTACCTGCCACTTCAGCTTCAAAGAGCCGAATAAGGCTACCACGTTTCGTTAGCCTCAAAAATCCTTCAAAATTGGGCAAATAAGAATATGACGTTTCGTTAGAGCTCCGCGACAAAAAAAAGGCTGCTCCCCTAAGCCTTTTTTGCTTGGGAGCAGCTTATTATTAGGTTCCGTAAGCGGTCTGCAGGCGCGCAGCCATCTTTTCTTTTTCCCGAACCAGATCTTCCACGAAGGTATTGCCGTTTCGGCGGTTAAACGCCTGTGCCAGACGCTCGATCTCTTCATCCAACCAGGCTAAAGTAACGGTCTCCGACTCGGCAAGCTTCTTCCTCCGTTTACCCTTGCTCCATTCCTTCAGGAAAATACGGACGGACAACATATATTGCAGCCGGTCCCAACCAAGCTTGCTGCCTAGACCTAACCGGATCGTCTGCTCATACAGCTTTACGGCTTTGGGCATATCCGTTACGGTGAAGAACTGCAGGAAGGTACCGTACTCCTCGAGATAGGACGGCCCTTTAAGGGCACGGTAGGCTTTTTTCGCGGTTTCCAATGCCCGGTCGTATTCCCCAAGCTTAAGCAGCGGCATCATCATTTCGCTGTACGTGCTCTCCGGGATCGAACGGCAGGACATCTTGCCCTCGAGGATAGGCTTCAGGGATTGGAGCCCTTTTTTATGATGATTAATCGCGAAATGATAGCTTCCAAACATATTCTGCTCGCAGGCGCTGCAGTCCGATAAGGAATCCCGCTTCGCGGCTCTCCAGCTCTTGTAGTAATCTGCCGCTTCGGCCAGTTTACCCTGCCATAGCATGAGACTAACCCGCTTCTGATAATACACCCGGAGACTATAGCCGTAGGTGACGCATTTTTCCTTAAAATCCTCGTAAATCCGCTCAATCTGCTCCAGGCTTAATTCCGGCATCCGCCAAACGTATCCGAGCACCCATTTATAATGCCACATAATATAAAAGTTCGAATACTCGCCAGGATTATTCTCGAATTTCGACAAGCACCAGGAGAAGGAGACCAGCATCCGCTCCGGACAACCGCATTCCGGTGCCGCATTGGAGTAGTCCATTCTCGCATGATAAGCTTCCTCTTCCGTCATATACCGGTCGGCGACTCGGATCATCTCTTCCAGAACGGCCAGCTTCTGCTTGCCATCCGGCATGGACCATGTCGAGCGCCTCAGCTCCTGAAAACGGTTCTTCATCTGCCGACCTCGGCGTTCCGGTCAAGGCCCATATTCATGAATTGAAGCAGCGACTCGTTCATCAGTCTTAGCTCCTCGCTGCTGAGCGGATGGTTCCCCATAAGCAGCGCCTGCGTATATAACAGCTCAATGCTGTTCTGCTGGAGCTTAAGATCACCGGATGCGATAGCCTTGCGGACAATCGGATTATTGTAGTTGAAGCACAGTCTTGCATAAGGCTTCTCGTACAACTCGTCCTTGATCACGTGAATAACCTCGGCAAACAGCGTGTTCGCCTGCTCCTCGCTCTCCTCCATCATCTTGAAGAAGTTAACCTCCTGATTAATGTTGAAGAGGACGGGAATGTCCGCGGGCTCGAACCATTTGATCAACGAGCGGCATTGATACGGCGCAAGAAGCCGGTCCGCCAGGTCCAGGAAAGGCTGCACTTCATCCCGCTCGCTCCGGCCGAGCGATTCGAAGCGGCTGGAGAAGCTGAGAATATCGAGCACGCTGACCTGCACCTGCTCGTCAATGGAAGGAAGCTTCCGAACCAGCTCCAGGTCATGGACGTAACCGCCGTTAATGACCATCATGTTCTGGGCTTTCGCCACGCGGGCTACCTGCCTGAACTCGTCAAAGCTGGAAGTGACCATAACGGTACGGTGATTACGCAATATATCGGCCATTTTCAGATCGCCGAATGACGTTTCGAAGCTCAAATGCAGGATAAACAGCTCATATAGCTCTTCGTCCTCGGCAGCCATCGTTTTAATCGAAGCATAATGAATAAGCACAATCCGAGCGAATAATTCCGGATCATTGTCAGCGAGCTCTATCAGATACCGCTTGATGCAGACTCCAAGCTCATCCCGTACCGCGTAGAAAAGGTCGTTTTCCTGGAACGACTCCCTCGACGCCGTTGGCCGAAGGCTGTTTGTGTTAATGATGCCATTGACGAAAAAGGCCCATGACGGCAAAATATTGTTCATTTTGTCCGACAGCAGGACGCGCTTCAGGTATACCTTATGGCGTTTCTCGTCCTGCAGGCTGACGGAATAAGGCAATATATAAGCAATCCCTTCCGTGTCTCCGATCAGAGACTTCAGAGGAATAATATCCATCGGTTTCTCGTACTCGCTGTCCTCGATATAGGAGATCGCTTCCGATTGGCTCATGCGCCAAGGAGGAGTCGTATCGTTGATCTGCCGGCTGTCCTTGTCCTCCGTCAGCACGATTGGCGTCTCCAAATATTTGCCGAATCGCTCGAGCTGCTGGTACATCTTATACCACTCGGCGTATTCCTCGTATTCCGGCTTCAGCTTCAGATACACCGTTGTTCCGATCGGAACCGTTCTCTTCAGCTTATTCGTGACATAGGTGCCATCCGGCTTGCCGCGCCATTCCAGCGAATCGCCATCGAGGGCGGACCGTGTAATAAGCACAATCTCGTCGCTGATGACGAAGCAGGACAGAAGACCAACGCCGAACTGGCCGATGTAATCGTCCGCCGAGTCCTGATCCGCCTTCTTTGTTGTGCTTCCGATCCGCGCCAGAAATTGTTCGATTTCCGATTCCGTAAGACCGATGCCGTTATCCATGAAAGAGATCGTATGCGAGGACGGGAACAGCTCTACCGCTACCTTCCCCTCCGTTATATGTCCAAGTCTCTTTCTCGCCGTCACCGCATCCACCGCATTCTGAAGCAGCTCGCGGACGAATACGCCCGGATCGGAATACAAATGATTGGATAAGAGATCAATAATACCTTGTAGATTCACCTGAAAATTCATATTGCTCAAATTCTCACCTCACGGTTCAATTCTAGTTCTTCCCTACTATAATCCAACAGTACAGTAAGAATATCGTCAGGAACAAGGGCACTTATAAGTATAAAAAAAGTAGCGCGCCTGCAGCGCAACTGTAATACGGTTTTTTACCGTCTACAGTTGCGCTCTAAGCGCGCTTTACAATAACTTTATCTAGGCGTACATCGTTACGATTACGCCGTCGTAATTGTTGCCGGATACCTCGTACGGCTTGCCGTTCTGCACTTGAATGGTGGCACCGCTTCCGACCATCGGGTAGTAGGCGACAGTATATTTTTGACCGTCTGCCGTAATCGACATGGCCTTCGTTTGCTTCAGCTTGTCCAGATACTGCTCCAGCGTCAGATCCTGCTTATACATGATGGCGCTATGCGCCTTCCCGACATAACGGAAATGCCACGGTTCATATTGAATGCCTGTAATGTCTTCTTTCCCTTTCGGATAACGCAAAATAAACCCGTATTCCCATGCGTGCTTCTTCAACCACTTGCCTTCCTCGGCCTCGTCCATCTTTGCAGTGGTTGAACCGATATCCAGCGATAAGCCGAGATTATGCTCGCTGTGGTAAGCAGGAAGCGCATAGTCATGCCCCATATCGCGGTACAGCTGGTCTTGCTTTTCCGCGTCGCGGTAGCCGCTGCTGATGAGAAAATGCTCCACACCGTCTTTTTTCGCTCCTTTCACCATCTCGCCAAAGTCCTTTGCCACCGACTCGGACAGCTGAATCGACGGATCAAGCAGGCCGTAGCCTTGGACCAGATCCTGACGATCCGATAACGAGACGATATCCGAACGTATCCCTTCCGGATGCAGAGCATAGTCGTTATTCACAAGGAGCAGATCCCCCTTATACATCTGCTCCTTGCTCACGGTAATCATCTTGCTGTCTTGCTGCGGCAGCGACCCGTTTTCTATATCAACCTTGTCTTCCCCGGCGCTTTTTACATTAAGCTGCGAGATCCCGTAACTTAACAGGATGACAAGGATAAACGCAAAAACCCACTTCTTCATGGCCCATTCTCCTTTGTTTTGTTCATGCAACTAAGGATATAGGACACTATTTAAAAAGAAGTGGGGTAAAAGTTAAAGTTTTTCTTAAATCGGTAGTTTAACCGTAAATACGGTCCGGATCGTGCTGCTCTCCGCCGTTATGATGCCTTGATGCTGCTCGACGATATTTTTGACGATAAACAGCCCTAGCCCCGTACTGCCTTCGGGAGAACGGGCGCGGTCTCCGGTGTAGAACATATCGAACAGATGCGGCAGATCCTCCGGCTTGATCGAATCGCCGTAATTGATAATCTCTAGAATGGCATGGCCGTTCTCGGTTCTTCCCTTAATATCTACATATTCGCCATCCTGCCCGTAACGGGCGGCATTCGTCAGCAAATTCTCGAATACCCGGGCGAGCAGCTCGCCGTCCGCCTCCATCACGAGATGGGGAGGAAGCTCCAGCCTTGCCGTCAGTCGGCTCTTCACAAACACCGGGTACAGCTCTTCGCTCAGCTGCATCAGCAGCTCGGACAAATCAATCTGCTTCTTGTCCAGCGTCAGCATGCCGTAGTTCATCCGGGTAACCTCGAACAACTCGTCCACCAGCCGCTCCAAGCGCTGGGATTTATTAAACGCGATAGCGGCAAAATGCCGGACCTGCTCAAGGGACAGCTGCTCGTCGCGCAGAATAAAATCCAGATAGCCGAGCACCGAGGTGAGAGGTGTCCGCAGATCATGCGCAAGATTAAGCACGAGCTGATCCTTGCTGCTCTCGGCGAAGTCTCCCCGCTCCACCGCCTTTTGCAGCATCTCGCCCGCTACGTTCAAGTCCCCCGCAATAACGCCAAACTCGTCATCGGAGGGAACCATCACCCTTCCGGTGAAATCCCCGTTGGCGAGCCGGTGAATACCTGTCGATATTTCCTTGAAGTAAGAGACGTAAGGCTTGGTGAATAAATAAAAGAAGAAGAACGATAACGGCAGGAAGAAAATCAGGAAGAAATTCAAATCGCCAATATCGTTAAGCCAGCTGCGGGCCTGGACGATCGGATCGTCGGCATAACGGACTCGTTGGTTGTAGTAAGACTTCAGCAGCCTGTAAATCAGGTACGTCACCGCTCCAGAGATGAGCAGGCTCATGACGAACAGTTCGATCATCCGGGTGCGGAAGCTGCGTAACTTTTTAGCCTTGAAAGGCATAACCTACCCCCCAGACCGTCTTGATCCATTGCTGATGCTGCTTGTCCTCGCCAAGCTTCTTGCGTAATGTCCGGATATGAACCATCACCGTGTTGCCGCCGCTCTCGTAATAGGCCTCGCCCCATACCTGCTGGAAAATATGTTCCGCGCTGAATACCTTCTTCGGATGGCTGGCCAACAAATACAGAATATCGAATTCCTTCGGCGTCAGATCAATCCGGTCATTGTACAAGGTAACGTTCCGCTGCTCCTGGTCAATCGTCAGCCCTCCCGCCACAATGGCGGAAGCCGCATGAGTTGGAGCGGCGACCGGCTGATTCAGCTGCCTGAAGCGTCTAAGCTGGGCATTTACTCTTGCGAGCAGCTCCATCGGATTAAACGGTTTGGTCATATAATCGTCGGCGCCCATGACGAGGCCGGATATTTTATCGAAATCGGACGTCTTGGCGCTTAAAAAAATAATCGGCATCCGGTATTGCTGCTCCCGAATAACGCGAACCACTTCGTAACCGTCCATATGCGGCATCATAATGTCGAGAATAACCAGATCGATTGTATTCGTCTGAACGAGACGGACGGCTTCTCTCCCGTCAGCGGCCTTCAGCAGCTGGTAGCCTTCCTTGCCTAGATGGAGCGCAATCAGCTCCGCAATATCCGGGTCATCCTCCGCAATCAAGATCGTTGTGCGCTGCATCCCCATTGCACATCATTCCTTATCCATTTTCTTGTTTATTCCAACTCTTATTGTAACCTCTTGGACGAGCCATTACACGAAGTAGTTGCACCTTGGGCTTCAAACCGCGGGGACGCGGAGTCGGCGCACTAGAGTGCCGATGTACCGATCAAATAATTTTCCGCCATAAAGTGGTGCTTGGACCAGCTCCAAATGCGCAATAATGGGCCACTCCACCTACTGCAACACGTTGCTCCTCACTAGCTATGAGGTTACCCTCACTATTGCGCGTAATTGTCCGCCCGAGGCACGTCTGAGCGTGGGGGGCCTCACTAATTAGTGAGGTAGACTCACTATTGCGCGAAAATGCCCGCCACAAGCATGTATAGAGCAGAAAAGCTCACTAATAGTGAGCTTTTCTGCCATAAAGTGGTGCTCGGACCAGCTCCAAATGCGCAATAGTGAGCCACTCCACCTACTGTGCACGTTGCTCCTCACTAGCTATGAGGTTACCCTCACTATTGCGCATAAATGCCGCCAAAGGTACATCTGAGCGGTGGAATGCCTCACTAATTAGTGAGGTAGACTCACTATTGCGCGAAAATGCCCGCCACAGGCATGTATAGAGCAGAAAAGCTCACTAATAGTGAGCTTTTCTGCCATAAAGTGGTGCTCGGAGTAGGCCAAGCACGAAATAGTGAGTATCTCCACCTACTGCGCACGTTGCTCCTCACTAGCTATGAGGTTACCCTCACTATTGCGCGTAATTGCCCGCCCAAGGCACGTCTGAGCGTGGAATGCCTCACTAATTAGTGAGGTAGACTCACTATTGCGCGTAATTGCCCGCCCGAGGCACGTCTTAGCGTGGGGGGCCTCACTAATTAGTGAGTTTCTTCACTATTGCGCGTAATTGCCCGCCACAGGCATGTATAGAGCAGAAAAACTCACTAATAGAGCTTTTCTGCCATAAAGTGGTGCTCGGACCAGCTCCAGATGCGCAATAGTGAGTATCTCCACCTAATGCACACGTTGCTCCTCACTAACTATGAGGCTGCCCTCACTATTGCGCGCAGTTGCCCGCCCGAGGCACGTCTGAGCGTGGGGGGCCTCACTAATTAGTGAGTTTCTTCACTATTGCGCGAAAATGCCCGCCACAGGCATGTATAGAGCAGAAAAGCTCACTAATAGTGAGCTTTTCTGCCATAAAGTGGTGCTCGGACCAGCTCCAAATGCGCAATAGTGAGCCACTCCACCTAATGCGCACATTGCTCCTCACTAACTATGAGGTTACCCTCACTATTGCGCGTAATTGCCCGCCCAGGGCACGTCTGAGCGTGAAATACCTCACTAATTAGTGAGGTATACTCACTGTTGCGCGAAAATGCTGCCCGAAGGTTGTATTGGCGCGGAAAAGGGGTGTCCATCGCTATTATTTTATATAGAAGCGGCGGTTTGCGCCGATGCCGCTTTTCCTTTTTTCACGCCTGCGGCAAGCAGCAGAACCAGGCATCCGCCCGCAATGCTCCACAAGACAGCCGCGTTCGAGCTGACGGCCTCGAGCCCGCCGAAGTACATGGTTTCCCGCAGTCCGCCCGCTACAAAGCGAAGCGGTGTCCACGAGTACAGCAGGTTTTGCGTCGTATCCGACAGGAATTCGACCGGCATGTTCAGGATTGGCATCGAGAAGAACATGAGCAGGACGAGAATCGCCATTGCCGGGAAGCCAATCCAGTTGAGCAGCATCGATTGCAGCATGTAGAACGCCGAACCGCTCAGCCATAAGAACAGCCATGTATCCGTGGCATGCGACAGCTCCATGCCGTACCAGGCGTTAGCCATCCAAACGATGAGGCCGGAAGCGGCACCGATCAGCACCAGGCCAATGACTGGCTGCATCAGATGAGCCGGCCATTTGCGGCCAGCCGCTTTTTTCGCATTATTGCTGGCAAGGAACAGCATCATCGCCGTCACCAGGCTGCCAATCCACATAATTTGCGTGAGCAGTCCCGGCGCGTTGCCGCTTGCGTTATTAGCGCCAACCGGATGAACGGCTTCTTCCTTCACTTGAATAGGTGCGAGCAGTGCCGATGCCGTAGCAGCCGGAATCTGCTCGGAGCGCTGGGACAGCTGCTCAAGGGCCGATTTCGACAACTCGAGGGATACCATCTTCATCACTTGGCCGAGCCCTTGCTTCACAACCGTTGCCGCCTGCGAATTCATGCCTTCATTGCTTATGATTTGCACGGTTGCGGGGGCAGGTGCCGGCCCCATCATTGATGCTACTCCAGCACTTAAATCCTTCGGCAGCACAAGCGCGCCGTAATAATCGCGCGAGTCCAGCCCTTTGCGCGCTTCTTCTTCCGAGCCGACTATCTTCCAGTTGATCGGCAGCTGTGTATTAGAGGTCAGCTGCTGCTTGATCATTTCGCCTACGGCCAGCTTATCTCCGGTCGGCAGATCAACGGGCTCATCCTGCACGACCAAGGCCACCGGTACGTCATGCGGTTTGGATCCAATGACGGACCCCATCATCGCAAGTCCAAATACCGTAAGCACAAGCGTAATGACCAGCACGCCAAGCCATAATATTTTTTGTTTAAAAATATTCATAAATCTCCATCTCCCATCTCTATATAAATGAACATCGTGTTGATTAGTGATCACGTTGTTAATTATAATGAGAGACAAGGGAAATACAATAATCATTCCTCACCGTACTGTTTATTACTCACCACTTCGGCGGGGCAGTGTTCATTATCGTCGAGAAATCGTAGAGGAGAAGCTGTTATGTCCGAGAAAATCGACCGGAGAAAAGCAAAAACGAAACAGCAGATTTATGATTCGCTGATGGCTCTTATCGCCGAGAAGGGCGTTGAGCATGTAACGGTTACCGATATTACAAACCATGCCAACCTGAACCGCGGGACGTTCTATCTGCATTACCGGGATGTGCCCGATGTACTTCAGCAGCTCAAGGATCACGTATTCAAAAGCATCGAACAGTATGTAAAAAAACTCGATTTCCGCACGGCAATGGAATATGCCGACCGCCGGGTGCCTTACCCGCTTGGGGTGAGGATCTTTCAGGAGTTTGCGAAGCATGCCGATTTCTTGAAGGTAATGTTTGGCCCTAAGGGCGATCTCTCCTACGCCATTCAATTCCGCAAGCTGATGGCCCGGCATATTTACCAGAAGATCGATATTCCCGAAGCTAATCTGAACATCCGCCGGGACTACGTGGTTGCTTATATGACCTCCGCGCATTTCGGCATGCTTATGCATTGGATAGAATGCGACCTGGATCAATCGCCGGAGCAGATGGCATTCATTATGATGAACGTCATCAACTTTGGACCGCTTGTATCGTTTGGATTAAAGGAGATGCCTCCTGCCAAGTCGTAAATAGAAGAAGAGCCTCCACTCCCCGTGAAGGCTCTTCTTCTTCCTTACCGTTTATATTCGGAATACCACTTCGGCACCAAACGCTCAAAGCCGTCATGGTCCTCCCATACTTTTTTTACCCGGGCCAGCATATCGCCGAGCTCTTCCGGACGTACGCGAAGAATCCAGACGATCGAGGACAGAATCGTCAGCGCGATATAAAGCGAATATAAAGCCCAGAAGGAATCCTCAAGCTCCCCTTCCCCGTAATAGCCGTCGATCTGACCAACCGCAAACGGAATACTGGCCTCCACGCTGAAAAAACCTGCCTTCAGAAACTCATGCACGGGATCTCCCCAGTCAAACCGGTTCACATCAATGACGCCGGACAACCGCCTGTCCTTCACGATGAGGTTGCCGGTATGGAAATCGTCATGCTGCAGCCTGTTCGGGCGCCCTTTCAACAACCCAAGATTCGCTTCGATAAAGGCAAACAGCTGCCCCTCGAATGCAACCGTAACGCCGCTTTGTTCATAGCCCTCCCGGTACCGCCTGTATTTCGCGAGTACGCGGGTCTCCCAAGGCTCGATAGATGCCGGCGCCTCAATCCGATTGATTTTGCGCAGCTCGGCTCCCGCCTGCAGACCAATCTCATACTGCCTGCTTACGCTTAAGGCCGGAAGCTCGTCTATCGCATCGCCGCCTTCGATGTAAGACAACAGCATGTAGCCAAGACTCAGCTCCTCCAGCTTACCCATCGCAATCGGCAACGAGCACATAACCTCCTGCTCCCGCAGCTGCTCAAGCACCCGGAATTCCTGTTGCTTCCTTGCTTCCTCTTCGAGCGCATAGGTTCGGAGCACATACACCGCTTCACCGTGACGGTCGTAAGCGATATACTTGCTGTCCCCGGAGTACCCTTTCTGAATGGCCTCCAGCTTCATGCCGTCTTGCAGCTCGGGTATGGCCAATAACAAATCATTCATGACTCCCCCTCCTTCGGTAAAAAGCTTATAAAATCATCCGCATGAGCGCGGATATATTGCGCAAGCTTCTGAAGACAGTCCGGCGCCTCTGCCATAAACCGTCCGTAACAGTTTTCAATATTAAGGCACAGCTTATCATCCAGTTCGAGATCCTTAAAGGTTACTTCGCTTAAGGCACGGCCTTGCTGAACCACATGAACATCAAGCAACAAGCGAAGCTCTTCCAGAATGCCGTGCATCGTCTCCGCTCCGAAAAAACGAAGCGCCTTCCAGACGCCAGCCGCGTATCCGGGCTGACTGAGTATATGGGCTGACCAGCAGTACAGCTCCATCGGCGAATGCTTTGCATGGTCGTGCCAGGCACTGTACATAAACAAAGCTTTCTGCGAACGGTTAAGTCTGGCAATCGCTTCGGACTTTACCGCCATGCTTTTGCCTCGGATTTGATCAGCCACCGGCCGTATGCAAGCCCGCCTTAACTCGTCGTCCCCAAGCTCATTGAACTGCTTCCAGCTCATCGTAACCAACAAAGAAACACCCCTTTTCCACACAAAAGATACGCAACCAAATGGAAAATGGTGCACCATAAGTTTCACGGCTTTCCGCTTGTCCGCAACATGGTTCGGACGAACTTAGCAAACAATACAGAATAATGTTCTTGTGCCGTCATTACCAGCTCACTAATCTTTTTCAAGGAAACTTGCTTACTATAATTGAGAAACTGTTAAAAACTTAGTACACTAGAAGAAATAAAGGAGGCGGACTTATATGACCGAATCGGCAACCCATTTTGAACTTGGCATTAGTACCTTTCTGGAAGCAAAACCTCATCCGGGTATGGGCGGGGCTTACAGCCACGCGGAACGGATCCGCAATAGCGTTGAAGAAATGATTCTGGCCGACCAGGTTGGCCTTGATGTATACGGGATCGGGGAGCATCACCGGCAGGATTACGCGGCAAGCGCGCCTCATGTCATTCTTGCGGCTGCGGCCGCGCAGACGAAGCATCTCCGTCTGACAAGCGCCGTTACCGTATTATCGTCGGACGACCCGGTGCGCGTGTACCAAGGCTTCTCCACCGTTGACGCGATCTCGAACGGCCGTGCCGAAATTATGGCGGGCAGAGGCTCGTTTATCGAATCGTTCCCGCTCTTTGGTTACAGCCTCGAGGATTATGACGAGCTGTTCGACGAGAAGCTGGAGCTGCTGCTCCAAATTACGAAGGAAGAGAAAGTCAGCTGGCAAGGCAATCACCGCGCCGCGATCGATAACCTAGCAGTCTACCCGCGTGCGGTGCAGGACCCGCTTCCGGTCTGGATTGCAACCGGCGGCAACCCGCAGTCGGCGATCCGCGCGGGCGTACTTGGCCTTCCGGTCTGCTTCGCGATCATAGGCGGCATGCCGGAGCGGTTCGCTCCGCTTGTTGAGCTTTACAAGGAAGCTTATATCCGTGCCGGCCATGATCCGAAAAAGATGCAAATCGGCTCGCACTCGCACGGCTTCATTAGCGACACGGATACGAGAGCAACCGAGCTCTTCTACCCTGCCCAGCAGGCAATGATGAACGTAATCGGCCGCGAACGCGGATGGCCGCCATACACCTTCGAAGCTTACGATGCGGCGCGCAGCATGCGTGGTGCGCTTTATGTTGGCGAAGCAGAGTATGTAGCGGAGAAAATTATTTTGCTGCATAAAAACCTGGGCTTAACCCGCTTCTTCCTGCATGTCGACACCAGCTCGATTCCGCATAAGGATATGATGCGCGCCATTGAACTGCTTGGCACCAAAGTAGCGCCGATTGTCCGCAAGGAAATCGGTGCTTCGGCAAAATAATTGATTTGGGCAAAAAGAAAAAAAGTGCGGGCCTATACAGGCTCGCACTTTTTCTATGGAAACAGCGGATCAATTGCCGCCCGCATGTCTTCCTCTGTCATATGGCCAACCCTTTTGAAAACCACATCGCCCGATTCGTTCACGAGGATAGAGACAGGGATGGATTTAATGCCATAGGCATACGTAACGCTCTTATCCGAATCCAGCACCACCGGAAAATGATATTGCTTCTCCGCGATATACTTCGCCACATCCCCCTGCTTTTCTCCAACGTCAACCGACAGGACGACAAGCCCTTTATCCTTATAATCCTGATACACCTTCTCCAGCGCCGGCATCTCCTTGTCGCACCATTTGCACCAGGTCGCCCAGAAGTTGATGTAGACGGGCTTTCCCGTAAGTCCAGACAGCGTTACCTCCTTGCCGTCCAAATCCTTCAGGGTAAAATCAACCGCAGGCTCTTTGGCTGTCTCTGTCCTCGTTTCCGCTGCCGAAACGGCAGCATCCGTCTTGATACTGTAGTTATGGGTGACGTATAGCGAGAGCAGCACAAACGCGACAACGGCTCCGATCAGAATCCAGGTTGATTTTTTCACGGCTAACTTTCCTCCCTATAGTTGAATAAGACCGGCATACTTGCTGAATACCTCCAGCTGATTCGTAAACACAAGTACGCCCATCAACATCATGACAACTCCGCTTGCAACCGAGATCTTCGGGAGATGTTTCGTCACTTTTCGGAGATACGCGGTTAGATTATCGATCAGCACGGCAGAGAGCAGAAACGGAACGGCAAGTCCCAAAGCGTACATCGACAGCAGGAGCACTCCCTTCCCAAGGGTCGCCATGCTTCCGGCGTAGATCAGAATAGAGGATAGAATCGGCCCGATGCAAGGCGTCCAGCCGACGGCAAATGCCATACCCAATACGAGTGCTCCCGCTTTTTTTCCGGGTGATCCGCTTGGCAGATACCGCTTCTCGGAATAGAGCAGCTTGATTCGCAGCAGCCCCGTCATATGCAGGCCAAAAACAACAATCAGCGCTCCGCCGATCTGCTGCACAAGCCGCATATGCTCGGATAACAACCGGCTGACGGTGCTGACGGATATCCCGAGCAGGACAAACAGGATGGAGAAGCCGAGAATAAACAGCACCGTCTGCGAGATAACCGTAAGCTTATTGGGGCTGTTCTTCAGATCGGTAGCCGATGTACCGGCAATATAGCTGAGATAGACCGGAATGAGAGGAAGAACGCAAGGCGATAAGAAGGACAGCAGTCCCGCCGAGAAAGCTAATAAAATATCCATTACATTTCACCTGCCACGTCAAGGTGAAACGGCTTCGCCGTTCTTAGGCGGGGAAGCGCGTTTCATTCCGGAGAATTCTAAGCCAATTTTATAAGATGAAACTTATAAAGGCTCAGCATTGGAAAAAGGGGCGGCCAAGTCGGCCGCCCACCTCTTCTTCGAGTCTCTATTTTCAAGTTTCTATTTATTGAGACAACAGGTTATACAGCACTTGCGCCGCTTCGGCTCTTGTCGATACGCCCTCCGGATTCAGCTTATTGCCGCTTCCTTTAATAACGCCAGTCTCAACAAGTGCTGCAAAGGCCGTTTGCGCATAACCCGCAATATGGGCGGCATCCGCATAGGAGGATACGGCTGCGCCTGTTTTGGCCGTTGGCAGCTCGCCTAATTGCTCAAGCGAACGGTATAGCAGCGTGAACAGCTCTTGACGCGTAATTTTGTTATTCGGATTAAACTTGTTATCGCCCGAGCCTGTCGCGATGCCAAGACGCTTCGCAGCAGCCAGGTAATTCGTGTAGTACGTATTGCCTGCGTCGGCAAAGTTCGCCGCGCCGGCTGCTTCCGGCTCGATTCCGTATGCCTTCAGCAGGAAGACGATGAATTGGCCTCTTGTCAGCTCCGCATTTGGACTGAAGTGATCGGCATCGGTACCGCCGGTAATCTCGCGGGCAGCCAGGAAGCTGACCGCATGATGGAACCAAGCTGTCGCCGGAACGTCCACAAAGCCTACTTTATTGAAGCCGATAATGTATTGCGAGAAGTGAGTGGTTGCGAAATCCACGGTTCCCGTTGACGCATTGTAATGGCCGCGAATCGTTTGCAGCTCGCCGGAATCGGATAAGTAGTACACCACGATAGATTCGGCATTCTCGCCCGCTTTCAGCGTGTACGGAAGGCTTACCTGCACCTTGCCGCCGCCGAAATTCGAGATTTGCTTATCGCCGGCAAAGAGAGACAGATCATAAACGGGACGGTCGCCCAATACGGCCTTGCCTTCTTCCGTCAGCTCGAACTTCGATACGATCACGCTGATATCTCCGGACAAGGCGTTGCCGCTAATGCTTTCTACCGCTTTGGAATCGAAGGTTAAGGTGCCGACCGACAGATCCGCCTTCACCGCCGCATTCGTTCCCGATGCAATCAGGTTGAAGGAGTCTCTAGGGATTGTCAGCTGCGTAGACGTTGTATCCGCGGTTCCAGGCACCTGGAAGCCGATCACGGCCGCTTTGCCCGCCGCTTCCGCTTTGGACGCTTTCGTAATAAGGCTTGCTACATCGCTTGCCGATACCGCCGCAACCGTCTCGCCCGTTGCCGAATCGGTTGTACCGGTAACCGTCACCGAATTTACCGCATTTACCTCTTCAACCGGTGTTGTTGGTGTTGTTGGCGTTGTTGGATTGGTAGGCGTTGTTGGCGTCGTAGGCGTCGTAGGGGTTGTTGGTCCGTCATAAGCCGGAACAATGACGTCTACCGCCTGACCTGCTGCGTAAGGAACCGCCGTTGGTCCCGTCTGAGCGTTTGTTGGGCCGTTAAAGCCGTTTTTCGCCGCATATCTAACCGAGTACGTACCAGCCGCAAGACCTGTGATCGCGTCGCCGGATACCGCGGTGTATGCCGAATCTGCCGCGCTTTTCAGCTTGTATTCCAATGCTTTGTTTGTTGTGCCCGTAATTTGGCCGTTGTTGTTCGAACTCGACGTTGGCGCTACGCCGGTCAGGCCGGTTGGCGTTGCTTCCAGACGCGTGAGCAATTTGTTCAGCGCGTTTGTGTAATTCGTATGATTGCGGACCGTGCCGTCAGCTACGGCATAATCCGGCTGAATGTTTTTCCAGGTGTACATCAATTCCACGTGGCCAAGGATTGGCGCTTTGCTGCCGTCAGCGTTCACATTGTCCTTGTTGTACGCAAACAGGTAAGGAACCTGCAGCTTATTAGCAACAATGTTATTGCCGTTGTCCGTGTAGTTGACGTTATTGGATGCCGGCAGGTATTGCGTTTTGATGTTTGTCAGGTACGTATTGACCAGATCCACATACAGCTTCGCCAATGGATGGTTCGTATCGCGCACCTGCAGGAAAGTGCTGTTATGCGGATCCGCGCTTGGATCAAGCACCGAGATGCCCGCATCCAGCTTGGTATCCCAGAAGTAGACTTTGTCAACGTTGTACTTCTTCGCATACTCGTTGATGAAGCGGATTGCCGCTTGCGTATTCGGGCACCAAGAGCCGCCGAACAGGATGACGTAGTTACCCTTATTTTGAAGCAAGTGCGTTAACTCGTCGTAAGTAATATGCTCGTAGACAAGCTCGCCGTCATCGCCGACGACTTGCCCGTTCTCTTCATGCGTTGGGAATATGTCGCGGCCTACCGTTTGATCCTCATGCTTGTTAAACGCCGGAGCGATAAAGTCCCAATTGGTGAGGCTGTCGTAATCGGCAGCAGGCACTTTATTAAATACATTCAGCACCTGTGCCTTATAGCTGTCGACCTTCGCCGTATCCAGCGCATTGCCGTCGTTAGGATCGGCCGTCAGGAAATCGTTCCAGCTGTAATCCGCGGAAGAACCGTGCTTCTCGAGCGAAGCGATAATCGGCGCGGCATTGCCTTCGCCATCCTTGTGATCCTTGTCATAAATAAACAGGAACGGAGACTCGATTTTTTTCGCCTCGCCGCTCGCAATGACCGTAGAAGGCGTTGTTACCGTGCCGCCGCTTTCTTTTTCAGGCGACTTCTTGCTGTAAGTGATAGTAGCATCGGTATTGGCGCTCAGGTTCGTCAAATACTTGTCTACCAGCTCCACATACAGCTCGTTGAAATCGTAGAAGTTCGTTGTGTTTGTCGTTCCGGAGGTTACCACCTTGGTATATGGGGCAGCCTGCTGCTCGGCAATATCAACCGATTCGCCATCCAGCTTCGTATCGAAGTTGTAAATGGTATCTACGCCATATTGCTTCGCAACCTGGTTGATGAAGCCGATATCCGCCTGCGTCTCGTCGCTCCAGGCTCCGCCGAACAAGACGGCATATGTACCTTTGCTATCGAGCAGCGTAACCAGATCCTCGTAAGTAACCGTCTTGAGAATATGGTTCGCGTCGTCCAAATGCGGGTAAACATCACTGAAGTAATCATAATGGCTGACTGCGCTATTAAAGCTGCTTACTTCCGCGGCGCGTGCCGTGCCGGCCTGGAAGACCGGCAGCACAAGCGCGGAGGCGAGCAGAACGGATAGTGTGCGATTAAATGTTTTCATGTGCATATACTCCTCTCCCTATTTGACCCATTTGTCTGATAAAAAGCCGATTAGCAGCTTTCTTCACCGTCTACCGCGCAATCCTCATCCGAAGACGAAGGCGCCGTAGAAGGAGACGTGGAGGATCCGCCGGAGGAGCTTGTCGAGCCGGAAGAGGACGAGCTGCTTGCCGGCGTTTTTACGGCAGGCGTCTTAGGCTGCGACTCTTCTTGCTTTACAAACGTTACTTTTTTGCCCGAATCATCCGATTTGCTTGCGGCAGGCGCCGAAGCTTCCGGTTTGCTTGCAGCCGGCGTGGTTTGGGCCGGTTTTGCGGCTGGAGCCGGTGTTGCTGCGGGAGCAGCTGAAGTTGTGGACGGCTTGGAGGATGCCGCTGGCTCGGAAGCTTTAGTTGTGGCTGGCTTCGAAGCTGCAGATGTAGATGTTGAAGCCGGAGTGGAAGCGTTTTGGACGGCTTCCGTGGAGCTTGCTTTGGCTGTTTTCGCTTCTGCTTTCGTCTCCTCTGCAGGTGCAGCTGCCGTCTGTGCCGATTGAACCTCTGCTGCCTGAACGGCTGGCTCCTGAGCTTGAGCCTCAGCTGCTGCCGGCTCGGCAGCTGCAGTTGTTGCCTCCGCTGTCGCCTGCGGTTCAGCTGCTACGGCCGTATTGGTTGTGTCTGCTTGCGGCTGTTGCCCAACAGTTGTTGTTGCAGGCTCTTTAGCCTCTGCTGCAGCCGGCTCCGTGCCGGAAGTGTCCTTGTTCGCGTAAACGGCGGCATATGTCAGCGAAGAGAAGACTACGGCTGCGGCTACGAAAGTAACTGTTAATTTGGAGCTAAACCATTTTTTCATGATGAAACTCATCCTTTCCCCTTTGGTTTTAGGCGGCTCATTTCAGTAATTAGGCATAAAAAAAGATCCAATGCCCGCATCTAGTGATGCTTGAACATTGAATCTCTGGAGGTCCAGTCGACTAATTTCTTATCCGAATTACGTTATGAAGTTCCGATTTCTAACCCTATCTTAGGATGTCAGAGATTGGATGTCAACCCTTTTTAATAATTCCCCATAGAAATAGTCGGATTTATTTTTTTCAAATAATTTATAATTTTGTTTACCAAAAAAACAATTGACAATTGCTTCGGACGTTTGTAAATTATTGAATTGTAATTCCAATCAAACAACTTGGATTAGGGGGTAATAGTAAGATGGATAAAATAGATAACAACCTGCTGCTGGCTATCGAGACGAACTGGTACAGCTTTGTTACCGCAATCTTTGTCTTTGCTATTCTGTATTTCTTGGCACGCAAACGTGTCGGCTTCGGCACTCGGGTGCTTGTCGGATTAGGGCTGGGACTTGTCGTCGGGATCCTGTTCCAGAGCCTTGATTCCCTGGAGATCAAAGGGATCACAACCTTCGGCAGCATTTATATCAGCTTGATCCGGATGCTTGTTATTCCGCTCGTTTTTGTTCTTGTATTAAATAGTATCGCTTCGCTCACAAGCCTGGACTACCTTCGCAAAATCGGCTTCAAGACGTTTGCCTGGTTCCTTGGCACAACCGGTATCGCATCCGTTATCGGCTTACTGACCGCTCTGGTATTCAACCCGGGCAAAGGCATCCAACAGCCTGCCGCAAGCGATGCGGCAACGCGCGAGATTCCTACGTTTTCCGATGTTATTCTTAGCCTTGTCCCTTCCAACCCGGTTAGCGAAGCGGCGGACGGCAAGGTTGTTCCGATCCTGATCTTCGCGATATTCCTGGCTGTAGCCATCATTAAGGTTGGTTCGAAAAACGAAGAGGCCGTCAAGCCTGTCCGCGATCTGATCAAGTCGGCTACCCAAGTGCTGCATCAGGTCGTTAAATTCGTCATCCGCCTTACGCCATACGGCGTATTCGCCCTGATTGCAGGCGTTGCCGCCAAATACGGCTGGGACACCCTGCAAGAACTGGGCAGCGTTATCGTAACCTCGTATGTCGCCCTTATTATTCATTTTGTGCTTGTATTCGGAGGTCTGGTGCTCTTCGTAGCAAAGGTTAACCCGCTCAAGTTCTTCAAAAAGGTGTACCCGACGGTGGCCGTAGCCTTCACGACCCGAAGCAGCTATGCTACGCTGCCCATTAACCTGGAAGTCATTACGAAACGTCTCCATGTCTCGCCGAAAATCGCAAGCTTTGTTGCACCGCTTGGCGCATCCGTTAACTTCAACGGCTGCGGCGGCGTATGGCCGGCGATTGTTGTCGTCTTTACCTCGCAGGCATTTGGCATCGAGCTAGGCCTGACCGATTACGTCGTGCTTGTATTGGTAAGCATCATCTCTTCCATTGGCGTTGCGGGCGTTCCCGGACCTGCGGTTATTTCGACAACGGTTGTTCTTACCGCGCTTGGTCTTCCGCTTGAGGCGCTTGCGATTGTTGCCGGCGTTGAAGCTCTGATCGACATGGCCCGTACGGCCGTTAACGCAACGGGTACATCGGTTACCGCCCTTCTCGTAGCCAATTCCGAAGGCGAATTCGACCGTGAAGCATTCAATAATGACAACGATGAAGAAATTGCTTTAAACGCAGTGTAATTACAAATTAGAATCTGGAAGCACAAAAGCCACCTTTTCCTGCATAAAGCGGAAAAGGCGGCTTTTTTCATTTGCAGGCTTCAAGCTCCCGGTCAATATAGGTCAGCAGCCATTCCTGCTCGCCGGGAATTCGCTCGCGGAGTCTTGCCGCGGCAACCGGCAGACGCCAGCGGTCAATTGCTTCTCTCTTCGTTCCCGTCAGCCTGCAATATTCGGACAAATAGGCTTCGTTCAGCCGCTGGCCGGTATCCGAAGGGATAGACAAAGGAGGCATGGAAACAAACGGCGACAGCAACATCATGGAGGTTCTGGCCACGTCGCATAGCGGGTCTCCCGAATTGGCATCCATCCAGTCGATTACCGTCAGCCTATCTCCCGCCTGGAGCACATTATCCGGATGCAAGTCGCCGTGACAGACGGATTCGCCATCCGGCAGACGCTCCAGCGCCTCCAATACCGGCTCTACCCGATCTCCCAGAAAAGAAGCGGACTGCCTTACAAACATAGCCATCCGATCCTTCTGCCTAGGCAGCCCGGATGCCCTGCAGCGGTGAATATCGGCATGAAGACGGGCCAGAAGGATACTGTAATGTTCCGCCTGATCCATATCGCCCAGCATGAAAGCCAAGAGGGATTGCCCCGCGATTTTCTCGTACACCAGCCCGCTTCTTCCCTCCACCTCAACCTGTCCAAAAACCTCCGGCGAAGGCACGCCGGCCTGATAAACGGCCGTGCCAATCCTCGACTCGTAATGAAGCCAATCCTTCGGAATGTTTCCGTAATAAAGCTTCACGACCTGTGCCTCGCCCCATTCGTAGACCTCGGCCGTCATGCCTTTTCCGATTAATTGTCCTGCAGTCATCCTTTTCCTCCTTCATGCGGTCAGGACGACATCGTCCGGCCGCGGTTTTCCAGGTTTTTCGCAGTGGCGCTTGTCGGTACGTCCTTCTCCTCTTTAAGGGTTCCGAAGAGAGCATCCACAAGCGGCGTCGATACCCCGTACCAATAATTCTCGTTCTTGAAATGATGGAGCAGATGCATCCGCTTATTCCATTTCCAGAATCTCGTCTTCGGCTGTATCGGCCGGTGCGCGACATAATGCTTCCATTCATAAACGAGCAGCATCGCCACAAGCCCCGCGGCAAAGGCGAGAGTGAAGTCCACTGAGCCCGCGACCAGGTAGAACAGGAGCGCAAATACGCCAAGGTTGGGAAGGCTGTACCAGACCGGCAGGAACAGCAGCTTCAAATCATGCGGATCCGTGTGATGATCGTAATGCAGACGCTTCAGAAATTTGAGGAATAACGGGTTTTTGGGCGTCTTCAGATGAAAGAAGAACCGGTGAGTCAAATATTCGCTGAACATAAAGCCGATAAGGCCGGCCACGAAGAATAGCGGACTGTACCAGGTCAGACTTGCAATCACGGCCCATGCTGCCAAACCGATCAACACCGCTGTCATAATCATAATATCCGCATGCAAAAAATAGTCCCGGTAAAGCCCTTTTTTGCCCACTTTTAACCCCATCCTCTGCCCTATTGAGATGTAAGCCCTTACTTCTTATCTTACCAGTAATTTTACAAAAAATGTTCTTGCTTATATGCCCGCGAAGCGAAATAATAGGGTTTATTATTCAACAAGATGTATGCTCATCAGAAAGGTTGGCTTTACCTTATGGAAGTCTCGCAACAATTAAACAGCAAGCAAGCCATGAAAGGGCAAGCCGGGAAGGAGCCGTTTCCGATCTCCGTCCTGTCGCTGACCGTTGGCGCTTTTGCAATCGGCATGACCGAATTTGTCATTATGGGCATTCTCCCGAATGTCGCTAGCGACCTGAATGTAAGCATCTCGGCAGCCGGCCAGCTCATTACGATGTATGCCCTTGGCGTAGCCGTCGGCGCTCCGATTATGACGATTCTGACGAGCCGGATTCCGCAGAAAAAGCTGCTCTGCATTCTTATGCTGCTCTTTATTCTCGGCAACGGCCTGTCGGTTGTAGCACCCAATTACGCCGTTCTGATGATCGCCAGGATAATTACGGCACTGACCCACGGCACCTTCTTTGGCGTTGGCGCGGTTATTGCCTCCAAGCTCGTAAGAGCGGATAAGCAGGCCGGAGCCGTCTCGATTATGATGGCCGGCCTCACGATCGCCAACATTATCGGCGTCCCGATCGGCACGTATATCGGCCAGAACTGGGGCTGGCGCGCTTCCTTTGGCGCTATTGCCGTCATGGGCGTCCTCGCTCTTATCGGCATTATTATTTTCATTCCGAAGCTTAAGCTAAGCAAGCAGGTCAGCGTCCTTAAGCAAATATCGGCAATTGCCAGGCCAAAGCTGCTTGTCTATTTGCTAATCGCGGCACTCGGCAACGCCGGACTGTTTGCGGTATTTACGTATATTACGCCGCTCCTTACGGATATTACCGGCTTTGCGGAGCACAGCGTGACCTGGATTCTGATTCTGTTCGGAATCGGCGTAACGGTCGGCAATATGGTTGGCGGCAAGCTGGCCGACTGGAAGCTGATGCCTTCCATTCTTGGCCTTTATCTGACCATAGCGGTTGTGTTGACGATCTTCACCTTTACCGTTCATAACGAGATCGCCGCCGTAATTACGATCTTCCTGTGGGGGGCGGCATCCTTTGCCGTATTCCCGGGACTTCAAGTACGGATTATGAGTCTGGCGCAGTCCGCGCCGGCACTGGCTTCCACGTCCAGCCATTCGGCCGGCAACCTCGGCAATGCCTCCGGCGCCTTTATCGGCGGCTGGGTCATTACCCATCTTTCCCTAGGCGCGCTGCCATGGGTAGGCGCCATCTTGGTTGGCCTTGCTTTGATCCTTGGTCTGTTCACCGCACGGACTCCAAGAATCCGTAACACATTCAGCTAACATTCAGGCTGTGTTCATCCTCCGTTCATGTTCGAAACCGATAACCTTCATGTAGACGAAGACTTACGCGGAAGGAGTGAGCGGAGATGAATATTTCATCATCATCAGTCTCGCAATCAAGCACAACTTATACGTCCCAGAGCAGCACTTCGGACACCAGCTCGCTGGAGAAACAGCTGGAAAGTCTCGAGAAGCAGTTAAAGGAAGTTGCGCAGAGCAAGGATGACGAGAAGACCAAGCAAACAAAAGCCCAGCAGCTGCAGCAGCAGATTCAGCAAATTCAGCTGCAAATCGCCCAGAAGAAATCGCAGGCGGATAACCAGGCAGCAGGCCAGCAGCAAAGCATGAACCAGCAAACGGCTGCCAGCAGCCAGCTTGGCGTTAACACCAGCCGGAACAACCCGGCGCTTAACGGCACGACCGGCAATAATCTCGATATCCGGATTTAAGCTTAAACGGAAACAACCCCCTGAACTGCAGCAGTCCAAGGGGTTGTTTCCGTTTAAGCTAAGCCGGCAGCCGGATGGTAGCCGTCGTTCCGATATTCGGCTCGCTCGTAATCGATAGAGTGCCGCCATGGGATTGAATGATTTTGAAGCATACGGTGAGTCCAAGTCCGGTTCCCGTATCCTTGGTTGTATAGAACGGCTCGCCCAGCCGGTCAATGACATGCTGGGGAATGCCAACTCCCTGGTCGATAATATCAATAACCATATAGCCTTTATGGTCCTTCTTCATATGCACATGAAGCTCGCCACCGCTAGGCATGGCTTCAATCGCGTTTTTCATCAGGTTAACGAGCACCTGCTTGATCTGGTTGGCATCGCATTGGACAATAGGCAAATCCTGACTTTTCTCCGCGGATATGCTGACATTCGTAATGATCGCCTGCGACTGCATAATCGGAATGATATCGTCCAGCAGCGAACTCATGTCGCAGCTGCTTATCTGCTGCCACTGATGAGGCTTGGACAGCAGCATAAACTCCCCTACGATATAGTTAATCCGCTCCAGCTCGGTCAGCATCATATCGAAATAATGGCGGTTCTGGTCCGTTGTTCTCCGGTGGAGCAGTTGGGTGAACCCTTTCAGCGCGGTCAACGGATTGCGAATCTCGTGGGCAACCCCTGCCGCCAGCTGGCCGATAACGGACAGCTTCTCCGACCGGATCAAATGCTGCTCCGACAGCTTGCTCTCCGTCACATCCAGCAGCAGTCCGGATATAGCCGGTTTTCCTTTGAAGAAGGCGGGAGCCGCCTGCATCTCAAGGAACAGATCCTTTTGATTGGATTTCCGCGCGGCAAGAGCAAGCCGGGAGGATTGATTCAACCGGCAGATCATGTTAAATTCCTGTTTTAACCGGTCACGTTCCGCCTCCAGCAGGAAGCTTGCCAGCGGCTGGCCAAGCATTTGTCCCGGCTCGCAGCCGAACATGCTCTCCCCTTGCGGATTCATATAGACCAATCGGCCATTTTGCTCAATAAACACGCCAAGCAGCGAGCTTTCCACGAAATTATCGTAATTGACCCGCGACTGCATGAGAGCGGCCCCGGCCGATTCCAACTCGTAAATGCCCACCGACAGCCGGATAGCAAGCAGCACAACGGCTACAATCGCGCCTACGCTAATAATCGAGAAGTCGCCCAGCCGGCAGATGACGGCGATAAGCGCCGCGCAGACAAAGATAATAAGCGCGTAACGCCTCATAAAGGTCTGCCTGGACTCGTTGCCCGGCCGGAGGGAAGCACCAAGCGGATCCTTGTCCGGCAGAGCGGCAAAGCCGATAAACATCATGCCGATAAACCAGCAGAAGTCCGCAATCCAGGACCATTGCTCGCCTGCCGCAGCGTAGGACAATAAATAGACAAATGCCGTGTTTCCCAATAATTTGATCAAAAATCCGCTGAGCAGAAACCTATTAGCCCTGCTGGAAATGATCTTTTTGCCGTACCAGCTGAAGAACAGCAGAAGAAATACGATGACAGCATTAAAGGACGAGTTAAACATGTGATATCCCACGACATCCCGGTTAACATGATGATGGGACAGGATCGGTTCAATCAGAAGGTTCCAATAAAGCGTGGAAGCCATCGTGCCGTACAATAAGATATCGAGTATGAATCGAAGCGCAAGGTTGGAGCGGCGCTGCTGGTACTGCATATAGAGAGCAATAAGAAAGAATAAATATTGAAGTCTCCATAGCAGCTCCGGAATACCCAGGTAATCCGGCTCGGCGCCTCTAATAAGCGTCACAATAGACCAGATGAGCTGGGCAACAAAATAAACCAGCAGGCCCAAGCCGTAAAATAACCAGTACTTCGTCTCTTTGCTGGAAGCCCTAAGCAGTAGGACAGCCGCGTAAAGAGCAGCTAACGTTTGAAGAATATGGCTAACGGCCGCCCCGGTAAAGGAATCTCTCCGCAGAAATACAAGCCAGCCCGCGCATAATAGCAATAGAATCATTCCGAAATAAACCGCAAAGCTCCTGCCGCGAAACAATCATGGACCTCCCCTCGCTCACTTACAACATTTACTAGTTCCCGTATTCCCTATAATACGATTTTATCCACTAAAATCCTCCTTTTTCCTCCATTACAGACAAGATTTCTATTATATACGCGTATTTACGCGGCTTTTCGACACTAACTGACGCAAGGTGAAACGGCTTCGCCGTCCTTAGGCGGGAAGGCCCGTTCCAATTCGGAGTCTAAGGCAGATATATAGGAAAAAACTTATAACCTCTTAGAAGGCAAAAAAGCGCCTCTCCGTTAACGGAGAAGCGCTTTTTTGCCTGGCTCTATATGGGCTGAACGGACCGTGTTCCGTCCACTGTTCTTGGCTTCGTACAAAGCATTGTCGGCTGCCTTCAGCAGCTGATTAATGCCTCCTCCCGCTTCTTTGCACCCTGCTCCCGCCATGGCAACGCCAAAGCTCGCCGTCACGGAAAGAGGAGGCTCGGAAGTCGCCGCCGCGATAGTCTGCGCGGCAATCTCGCTGCGGATCCGCTGCGCAGCGGTTTCCGCTTCCTCATGGGACAAACCCGGCATTGCGACTACAAATTCCTCGCCGCCATACCTGCCAAATACGTCCTCCGGACGAAGCAGCTGCCGGCAGATGTCGACGACATGCAGCAAGGCGCGGTCTCCAACATCATGGCCGTAAGCATCGTTAATCTGCTTGAAATGATCGATATCGAACAGGAGCAGGGCAAGCGGCTCGTCCTGCTCAGCCGATTGGTGCAGGAGCGCTTCGCTTAAATGAATGAAGTGAAGACGGTTAAAAATCCCCGTCAGACCGTCATGATAAGCAAGCACCCGAAGCTGCTCCTGAAGCCGCACTCTCTCCGTTATGTCAATCATAACGATCAGCTTGCTCGTCTCAGGGCCCCTTCTCTTCCGGATAAAAGAAGAGCGGATCTGATAATAGTAGGACTGCATGCCAACGGTCCACTTCACCTCATCGTAGATATGGGGCATATCTCCGCCCGCCTCCGCATCCAGGTCGAGCATCAAATGATCCGTATGCAAGGCAAGCAGCGGCTCAATCGCCTGCCCAAGCGCAGAGGTAGTAAGCTCCGGGAGAATAGCTGCGGCGGCCGGGTTAAAGTCGACCAGACGGTTATTCCGGTCTAATACCAGTACCGCGTCGTTCATGCTCTCAAACAGCGTATCCCTGGCGACCGGCGCAACGTTCAGCATTCCCTTCGATACCAGCCCCCACATATACAAAGCCGCTGTAATGGCCATGATGACGGGAATCGGGTCAATGCCGTCCGGCGTCAGGTTGCCCAAGTAGAGAAAATCTCCGGCTATCGGCAGGAGGAGCCCCACCATCATCGTAATATGCTGAAGACGGTAAGAGGAACGCATCCGGTTCCAATAGATCAGCAGCAGAGCCACTCCGCCAATCATGCAGCCAAACGTATAACCACCCTGAATGATATACCAAGGCCCCGCATTTAATTCGACTTTATGAATACCTTCGCCTATCTGCAACTCGACGGAACGGTAATAGAAATGATGCATGTCGTTTGTCATAACAAGCACAAGCGTAATAAACGGCATCAGGTACATCAAATACCGCATCTGCCATTTCAATAACCTTTCCATTCCAAGGAAATACATGATCAGCATCAGACTAACCGGCGGAATAAAAGGCATCCCAAAGTATTCGACCGTAATCCAGAACTTCACTTCCTTTAGCGTACCGGCAGACAGCTCTAAAGCAGAACCAAATATATAGATGGCCGACAGAAAGCACATCGCAATAAAGGTCCTCGCCATTGCCTGCTTGGAACGGTTCATGAACACGTAAATACCCATTATGATATTGATAACACCGGCTGTAACCATCAACGTCAAAGCAGCGGAATAAGGCGTTCCCATACTTGGTGCACTCCGTTATGAAAGATTGGCTTTTGCAACTGATCGTAACACAAATAACAGCAATTGTGGACGGTTCCTGAAATTTCTATTTCTGCGCTGCCAGCAGCAGGAACATCGGACGCCGCGTCTCATCCTTCATCTCGGCATATTGATCCAAGGCCTCTTGCGAAGGGCCTGGTTCGGCAACCTCCGTCATGCGGAATCCCGCCTGGATAAGTGCATTCATAATGGACGATAAGGTGCGATGATACTTGATGACATCGGAGTCCAGAAAACGGGCGATACGCGAGCCTTCATCCTGATAATGGTCGACCGGCCAGTGCAGCCGCTCGCCCGATGGGCCATAATGCCAGTCCTGTGCGGCAACGGCCGTAAAGACCGGATGCTCCATGGACAGGACAAAGCTTCCTCCCGGAGCTAGACTATCGTAAATCTTGCGGCATGCCCCTTCGAAATCCTCCACGTAATGGAGCGCCAGCGAGCTGATGACGGCGTCAAACTCTCCAGGCTCAAAGGAGATATCTTCGATAGCCGCCTGACGGTAGGTGATCGCGGCATCCGCGTTAAATGATTTGGCGCGCGCGATCATTTTCTCCGATATATCAATTCCCAGAACGGAACGAGCGCCTTGCTCCCGCGCATAGCGGCAGTGCCAGCCGTAGCCGCAGCCGAGATCCAGTACCCTCTTATCCTTCAGGTCCGGGAGCAATGTGCGCAGGACATGCCATTCCCCCGCAGCCTCCAGGCCGCCGATTGAACGGGCCATCTGACTATATTTATCGAAAAAATCCGGATCATCGTATTTGTTTTGCTTCATAACTTTCCACTCTCCTTTTATCATTCAGCCTTTCCAGGCATTCTCGACATCATTTTTTATAAATACCCTTTCTCTTTTATATCGGCATTCGTATAAGAATTGAACGGTTCCGGGTGGCCTTACGGCTTGCCCGGTTTTTTTGTCTTGGCGACAGACGGCCGCCATTGAATAAGCTTCACCAGCTGCTCCTGCATGTAAGCCGGAGAGTAAGGCAGACCGTTTTCAATCCAGTAGAAGATCAGTCCTAGCAGCGCATGATTCGAATAAACGGATAGCAGCTCGGCATTTATTCCTTCCAGAGTCGGGTGCTCCAGCTCATCCCTTGAGATCTGCTGAATGGCAACGAACATCTTCTCTCTCAGATGGGAATGCGCGTTGCTCTTCAGCAGCAGGGTGTACAGCTCGGCATGCTGCTGAATATGCTCGAAAATTTTAACCGAATGGGCAGGCAGCTCATGAATGCGGAAATACTCCTCGTTCTCGTAAGGAGCGCGGAACGACTGCAGCAGTTCCCCGATCAGACCGTGAATAATATCGTCCAGCAGGGCTTCCTTGCTCTCATAATGCGAGTAGAAGGTCCCGCGGTTATAATTGGCAAGCTCCACAATCTCCGTAATGGAAATGTCATCGAAATCCTTTTGCTTCATAAGCGTGAGCAGCGCCTGCTTTAACGCCTCCCTGCTGCGGATCACCCGGCGATCGACAGCTTTGCTATGATGATCACGCATGCCATCCCTTCCTTTTTCCAAAAAGTTTTTTTCAACAAACGGCGGCGGTTTGTTCGTTAACGCACATTTCGCGAGGTTTTACTGATTGAGGCTTGCTCCACACCTTTATTATACTAAAAACAAACAGTTGTACTTATAACCGACAGCTGTTGAAAAACACTTTTTTAAACCTTCGCATGAAGGACATGCATACAAACCAAGTGAAACCGGGAGGAATTAACGATGAGACTATCGGGTAAAGTTGCAGTTATTACGGGCGCCGCTTCGGGTATGGGCAAGGCGATTGCCGAGTTGTATGCCGCGGAAGGAGCAAAGGTGGTCGTATCCGACCTTCGCGCGGAAACCGCTCAAACCGTCGTTGACGGAATCGAGGAAAAAGGCGGTACGGCGGTTGCCGTGGCAGCCAACGTTGCGAAAGAGGAAGATGTACAGCAGCTGATCGATACGGCGGTAGAGAAATTCGGCACGGTCGATATTCTCGTTAACAATGCCGGCATTATGGACAACTTTGTCCCTGCCGCCGATTTGACGGACGAGCTGTGGGAGCGCATCTTTGCCATCAATGCCACCGGCCCAATGCGGACCATTCGCAAGGTCCTTCCTCTCTTCCTGGAGAAAAAAGCAGGCGTTATCGTAAATATCGCTTCCGCCGGCGGCCTGTTTGGTTCCCGTGCCGGCGCAGCTTACACCGCCTCGAAGCACGCCGTTGTTGGTCTTACGAAAAACGTCGGCTTCCAATACGCCACGCAAGGCATCCGTTGCAATGCCATCGCTCCCGGCGGCGTAAATACGAATATCGGCACTTCAATCAATGCTCCAAGTCCGTTCGGCATGGAACGCGCTATGGTTGGCATTCAGGTGAATCCTCGCGCAGGCGAACCTGAAGAGATCGCTAAAGTTGCCTTGTTCCTGGCTTCGGATGATTCCAGCTTCGTGAACGGTACCGTTGTAACGGCTGATGCCGGCTGGACGGCTTACTAAAATTTAATTGTTATCAAACAAGCGTCAGCCCATTGGGCTGGCGTTTTTTTTAATTCAATATAATCTAAACTTCAATATAATCGAGAAACTTCCGGGCCAGCCGCTGCTGGCTGCCTCTCTTCGAATAGATGCCGCCAAACGTGCCGCTCGCATCCAGGCGATAACCGGCCAGCGGGACCGCTACAATCCTTCCGCTCTCCACATAAGGATCATCCCTCAGCATAAGGCTGGACATCAGACTGATGCCAAGGCCCTCCGCGACGCTGCGCTTTATGACCTCGGGGTTGGTTGTCGTGAAAATAACGTTAATCCCGCCGCACACCTGCTTAATATCCTCCGTCACACCGTCCCAGAAGCTGCTTGCCGACATAATAAACGCATGATTGGCCAAATCCTTCAGCATAAGCTCCTTGTTAAGCGCCAGCACCGAATCCCGGGGTACAATCGCTTGCAGCTCCCCTTTGTATTGAAAGGAGTGGAAGGCAATCGGTTCCGGCAGTCCGTCGCTCGTATAGGGGTTAAGCGAGATTAATCCCAGATGAGCTTTATCGTGGACGATTCGGTCTATGACTATCCGGCTCTCCAGCTCAATAACCATCACTTTGATTTGAGGATAATCCTTCTTAAACCTCGCCAGCGTCTTGGGCAAAAAAGTCATGCTTAAGCTCGGGATCGTCGCGATGACCAGCTCGCCTTTATAAACGGAAGTAATCGACTGCACCTCTTCCTTGATCTCGTCGACCTTCATCAGAATTTCGAGCACCTTCTTGATGATCGTTATGCCATCCTCGGTCGGCACGGTTCCGTTACGGGAACGCTTGAAGAGCGGAATGCCGATTTCCTTCTCCAAGAGCGAAATAGATTGGCTGATCGCGGATTGGGACACATGAAGATTCTGCGCGGCCAGCGACATGGAATTCGTCTCGAATACTTCCTTCACATATTCCAATTGTTCGATATTCATGGACGACCTCTGCTCTTTATATTAGCGTTGCTTATATTACCATCAACAATAGATGGTATCCCATCTGAATTCATTATATTATAATCGACCTCACGAAAATAAGTGGAGTGTGAGGTATTTTATGAATGCGAAGCAAGACGACAACCGGTTCTGGTTCGTTATACTCGCGATCTTTTTCGGCAATTTCTCTTCGATCTTGAATTCGGGAACGGTAACGGTTGCCCTGCCCTTCATGATGAAGGATCTTCATTCGGACCTGAACGATACGCAGTGGGTAACAACCGGCTTTATGCTCGCCATGGGGTCAATTGCCCCTATTGTTGGTTACTTGGGGGATAAAATCAGTTATAAGCGGCTTTATATGTTCTCGTTAGTCGGCTTTCTCATTTGCTCGGTCTTGTGCGGCTGCTCTTGGAATATCGGTTCCCTTGTCCTCTTCCGGATTCTGCAAGGCCTGTTCTGCGGGGCGATTCTGCCTGCAACGTTAACTATCGTCTATCAGGCGGTTCCGGCGGAAAAGCAAGCGCTTGGCGTCAGTCTATGGAGCGTAGCCAGCATGTTTGCTCCAGCCATTGGCCCAACCCTTGGCGGTCTACTCACGGAGTATTACGGCTGGAAGGCCATCTTCTTCATGAACATCCCGCTTGCGCTATTGGCGATCGTGCTGGCTTCCCGTTACCTGCCGATGCAGCAGGTCAACAAAGGCAGCTCCCTGGATCTAGCCGGGTTGCTCACTGCCGTAACGGGCAGCACATCCCTGATGATGTATTTCACGCAAGGGAATAAAATCGGCTGGTTTTCCGGCTGGGGAATCCTATGGATTACGCTTGGCGTAGTCAGCATTGCCTTGTTCATCCGGCGGGAGCTTACGGCGAAAGCGCCTCTCCTTAATCTCCGGGTTTTCCGGCATACGACCTTCACCTTTGGTATTGTCGTCAACTGTATTTTGACCATCGGCTTGTACGCGGGCGCCTTCTTGCTCCCAATCTATATGGAAAATGCCCTTGGCTCCTCCTCCTTGACGGTAGGGCTTATGATGCTGCCGGGCGCTTTGCTTATGATAGGGGCTTCTCTCCTGTCGGGAAGGCTTCACGGGAAAATCCGTCCGGAATATCCGCTGCTTGGCGGCGCATTTCTGCTCATCATCGCGACATGGGCATTCAGCCGTCTATCCCTGACAACGTCCTACGCGTTTATCATCGGCTGGATGATCTGCCGTTATGTCGGGCTTGGCTTCTCGTCTCCGAATATCATGACGCTCTCGATGAGCGCCATTCCGAAGGAGTCTACCGGGCATGCTTCCGCGATTACGAACTGGCTCCGCCAGGTCATTGCTTCCTTCGCGATTGGCATATTCAGCTCGGTTTACTCGGTCCGGACGCAGACGCATTTCACCGAGCTTAGCTCAAGCGGCGGGGTGAAAACCTCCCTGCAGGAGACCGCCTCCGTCCTCGCCATGAACGATACGTTTATCGTGGCCTGCGTCGTTACGGTTGTTGCGATTCCGTTTATTCTCGTTCTAAGCTCCCGCTCCCGCATCAGCGGCGAAAAAGCAGCCTCGACCGTTTCCAAATGATATCGGAAAGCCCCTCTATATCCGCATAGAGGGGCTTTCGCCATTTGAAAATGATATAATTCACCTTATACAAGCCCGCCTGGAGCAGGAGGTAAAGCCGTTGTTTCGGATTATGATTATTGAAGACGACGAGAAGATTCGGCGGATTGTCGCCGACGCGTTACGCAAATGGCAGTATGAAGCAATCGAGCTGACATCCTTCGATAACGTGCTTGGCGAGTTCGAGGCCGCGCAGCCGCATTTGGTGCTGCTTGACGTCAATTTGCCCGTGTTTGACGGGTTTTACTGGTGCCAGCAAATCCGCATGGCGTCGAAGGTACCGATTATTTTCATTTCGTCCCGCAATCAGAATATGGATGTTATTATGGCGATTAATATGGGCGGGGACGACTTCGTGCAAAAGCCGTTTGACCTTGGCGTGCTGGTGGCAAAGGTCAGTGCGCTGCTCCGCCGCAATTATACGTATCAGGACGACAACCTGCAAATGTCGCACCGGCAGCTTGTTTTCCATCTGTCTAATTCCTCCGTGCAGTACGGGGACCAGACGGCCGAGCTGTCGCGCAACGAGTTTATTATTCTGCAGACGATGATGCGCAGCATTGGCAAGATCGTCTCGCGCGATGATCTGATGCAGGTGCTGTGGAATGACGAGCAGTTTATCGACGATAATACCTTGACCGTAAACGTCAACCGGCTGCGCCGCAAAATCGCGGTGCTGGGGCTGGAGGACTTTATCGCGACCCGTAAAGGAATGGGGTATATCATCGAATGAGCTTCTGGCGATTCCTGAAATACGAACGGCCTTATTTTCTATTATACGGCATCGCTTTTCTGCTGACGGTTGCGGTATTCGCCACGGATCCGCAATCGTCCTGGCATTGGCCGACGTTCTTCTACGCGCTTACGCTAGTCGTGCTCTCGCTTGCCGCTTTTACCGCCTACCGCTATACGCGGAACCTGCAGGCGATCCGCCGGATGCAAAGCGAGGACGCCGAGCCATTGTCGCTCGAGGCGGAAGCTTACCGGGATACGCTGGAGGAATCGGGCATCGCCCATATCCGTTCCTTGAACGAAGTGCAGGCGCGGCAGAAAGAATATTACGACTTCATCATCTCCTGGTTCCATGAGATCAAGACGCCTATCTCCGTACTCCGCCTGATGCAGCAGACCGAGGTTGATCCGCAAAGCCTGAACGAAGAGCTGTCGCGGATCGAGCATTATGTCGATCAAGCCTTGTATTACGCGAAGCTCGACAGCTTCAATCAGGACTATGAGATGGTTAATTGCGATCTGGAGCCGCTCGTTAAGGATGTCATCAAAGCCCATTCGAAGTCGTTTATCTCGAAAAGAATCCGCGTTCAGCTCGACCTCCCGTCCACCGTCGTCCAAAGCGATTCTAAGTGGCTGCTCTTCATTATTAATCAGATCATAACGAACAGCCTGCAATATACAAGGGATCATGGGGAGATCAGCGTGAAGGCCGCCTTCACTGCCGAGGAGAAGCTGCTGATCTTTCGGGATAACGGTATCGGCATTGATGCCCAGGATATGCCTCGCATCTTCAACCGGGGATTTACGGGATTAAACGGCCGCACGCATGCCAAGTCGACGGGCATGGGATTATATCTGGCCCAGGAGCTATCCAGAAAGCTGGGGCATTACATCACCTGCGAGTCCGCACCGGGCAGCGGCTCGGTGTTCACGATCCATTTTCCAAAGCATCATGACCCTTATTTGGATACGCTTCAGCGAACTTAACAAAGGGCTGTCCCAAACGTCATGAATTGACGATGGGACAGCCCTTTCGATCCTGAATTCATTGGAGCAAATCCAACTTACGGTGTTTAATGGCTTATGTCCATCGCTTACGGATTCTGATTAATAATTCGGTAATACAGATTGGCCGACGAGAAGTAGAACACCAGATAAATGAAGAAGAATACCCCAATGATGCTCCACACGATGCCCGGCAGCTCCGGGAAATCCGTTACCGAGTCCAGAATGTAATATTTGATAATCGTCCAGCTGTACAACATCCCAAGCACGATTGGCGGCAGGAAGACAAACAGCAGCTGCTTGCGGATTACGCTCCGGAACTGGCGGTTGTGGATGCCCATTTTGCGCAGGATGGCATATTGGAGCCTCTCGTCGGTTGCTTCACGCAGCTGCTTGAAGTAGATGACGCTCGCCAGCGCGAAGGTAGCGATCAGAGCCAGGAAGCCGGCGGCAAACAGCAGCAGGGACGAGCTCTCGATTTGCTTCGAATAGATATCCGCAAACGAGGAGTAGTAAGCTTCTTTGTTTTGGGCGACAACAATGCCATGAACTTGCTTGGATAATTTCTCCGCGTTTTTGGCGTCCGATAGCCCGTAAATCTCGAAGCTTTTTTTCTCCGTCCCGCCGCTTAGCTGCCCGTAAGCCTCATCCGAAACCACAAACACCGGGGGCTTCTTGTCCATGGACAGTACCGGGTCGGTAGCCCAGCCAAGGTAAGCATAGTCTTTTTTCTCCACGATCGTAAAGGTCTTCTCGCCATCCGCTTTTACCGTGAAGTCAGGCATCTCTCCGGCTGCATAATGCTTCGGAAAATCAGAGCCTTGGGAGAGGGCAACAGCCTCCATTCCTTTCAGCTCTACCTTTTGCTTATCGCCCCGCAGACCGATTAGTTCATTGTAGTCCTTCTCGGCGATCAGCCACAGGCCGGGAACATAATACTCCGGGTTGTCAAAGGCTACCCCACGGTCCGTCACCGGTTCCGCAACCAGGGCCTCAGGCTTCAGATGATAGTTGATTTCATGGCCGGAGCCTTCGATCATCTCGTCAATCTTCTGATTGGCCGCTGAATCGAGGGTTTCATAGGCGATTGCATTCGGCACGTTCATGCCAACCGCTTCGAACTGCACCTTGTAGTTGATCGTTACAAAACAGAGCAGCATTACAATCACCGCGCTGAACAAGGAGATAAACGTCAGGTTCAGCGTGTTGCCCCGGATTTGAAAACGGAGCGAGGACGTCCACAGGACGGTATTGCCTTCATGGTACTTGCGCCCGCGGCTGATCATTTGCAGCAGCCATCCGGCAAACTGACGGAAGAAAAGGTACGTTCCTCCAACGATGCCTATGGCCGTAGCAATCAGGCTAAAGACCCCGTAATCCTGCCAAACGGCCGAATATTGACCGCTGCAGATAAGAAATAAGGCGAGGCCAATCAGCAGAATGGCCAGAATCGCCATCACGGGGGATACGCGTACCGGCTTCTCCGCCTTTTGCTTGGCATGGAACAGCTCCGTCAGCTGCACGCGGTTAACCAAAATGTAACTTTGCGCGCTGACGATCAGCGCGATCAGAAGGATAACCCCGGCTGCCGTCGCCATTGCTCCAATCGGGAAGGACAACGAGATGACCTGATCATACTGCATCAGATTCATAAGCAGCATGCCGAACAGCTTCGACAGCAGCCCACCGAGCAATATCCCGATAACCAGCGAGATAGCGCCCATTACAAGCGTCTCGTAGAAAACCATCCGTACAAGCTGCCGCTCGTTCAGGCCGTACAGGAGATACATGCCGAACTCTTTTTTCCGCTGCCGCATGAAGAACGAATTGGCGTACAGGATAAAGAAAATAATGAACAGGAAGATAACGACGGACGCAATGGCTACCCCGGTCCGGAACAGCTCCCGGTTCTGCAGCGCATCGATAATGTCTCCGTTGTACATGAGCGAAGAGAACGTATATTGAATAATAACGCCGATAATCATGGACATCAGATAAATGGAATACAGGCGGAAGTTGCGTTTGACATTGCGGATCGTCAGATCGAACAGGCTCATCGCAGCTTGCCCCCTATGAGGCTTTGCGTCTCCAGAATGCGCTCGTAGAAAGTCTTCTGGCTCTGTTCACCCGCGTAAATCTCGCTTACGACCGCCCCGTCCCTGAGGAATACAACCCGCTTGCAGTAGCTCGCCGCATAGCTGTCATGCGTAACCATCAGTATGGTTGTGTTAAAAGCCGCGTTAAGCGATACAAGCTGCTCAAGCAGTTGGGTCGCCGAGCGCGAATCGAGCGCGCCCGTCGGCTCATCGGCAAATACGATCGCCGGCTCCGTAATAATCGCCCGCGCCGAGGCTACGCGCTGCTTCTGCCCGCCGGAAATCTCGCTTGGGTACTTCGCCAGCAGCCCTTCAATGTGGAGCGCCTCGATAATCGGCATGAGCCGCTCCTCCATCTCCGTCGCCTTGAACTGGCGCAGCGACAGGGGCAGCAGGATATTTTCTTTCACCGTCAGCGTGTCGAGCAGATTATAATCCTGGAAAATAAACCCCATCCGCTCCTGGCGGAATTGACGAAGCGACTTCTTCTTCATATCAAGAAGCGATTTCCCCTCAATCCATACCTCGCCCCCGCTGAACCGATCAATCGTGGAAAGCACGTTCATCAGCGTTGATTTGCCCGATCCCGAAGGACCCATAATCGCCGTAAGCTCGCCGGGCTGGACCGTCAGATCAATGTTTTTCAATACGGGAGTAGCCCCGTAGCTCTTTGATAAGTTTTTTGTCTGGATAACCGTCTCCATCTCCATCACTAAGCCCCTCTCCTCTTTCTATCTTTAATATAGACAGATCGGAGAGAGGCATCCATCGAAGTAAGATCGTTCCAAGTGACGTTTTTGTCACGATGGCGGTCGGCAACCCCTACTCTAATTCGACTTTGGCCCGATAACCTTGCTCAGCGCATCCGCCCACAGCTGATAGCCTTGCTCCGTCAGGTGACAGGTATCAAAAGCAATCCCGCGCGGCAGCGTTCCGTCTTCGGCTAACATCGACGGCCCAATATCAAGGAAGATTAATCCCAGCTCAGCGGCCAGCTCCGCATACAGCTCGTTCATCCGGCCGATCAGCTTGCGGCGCGGATCCTCCGGAGATTCCTCGCGCGGGAATACCGCCATCAGAATGATCCTTGCGGCAGGAGCATGCCGGCGAACACGCTCAACAACCGCGCGTACACCGTCGCGGACCTCCTCCGCCGTGCTGGAACGTGCGTTTTCGGTATCGCTTGTATTATTCGTGCCGATGTTAATAACAACCCACTCCGGAGAGAGTCCCTCGAACTGCCCGTTATCCAGACGCCACAATACATTTTGCGTCCGATCCCAGCCAAAACCGAGATTAAGGACGCGGCGGCCTCCAAACACGGACTCCCAGGCTTGTCCCGTTCCATGCTGGCTTGCGGAGACCGGAAGACCTCCCCAGAAATGCGTAATCGAATCGCCGATCAGAACAATTTCCGGATTAATCTCAGGCTTGATCCGCAGTACCTGCTCGTGCCGCTCCCACCAGTCGTAGCTGTCCTCTTCCAGCTTTGTCGCGGGAATAACGGCCGTATTTACCGTATGCGTTTTCATGAACTTGTTGCCTTCTGCTGCTGTCTTATTCACCTAGATCACCCTGTCCCTATGATTTGACTCTATTATAGCGGAGCGCCGTCACTTTCAACCACGAAAAAAAGGCTGAACAGCCGCGAGAGGCAGCCGTTCAGCCTTTTTATATCATTCTTACGCTTTGTTCGAGGAACCGAACTCGCGGATTTTACCCATAACGGTTTGTTTGATCGCTTCGCGGCCTGGAGCCAGGAATTTACGCGGATCGTATACATCGGAGTCTTTAGTCAAGATCTCGCGAGCAACTTTAGTGAACGCAATTTGGTTCTCTGTGTTCACGTTGATTTTTGCAGTACCCAGGGATACGGCACGTTTGATGTGCTCAGTAGGGATACCAGTACCGCCATGCAATACGAGTGGAAGCTTGATTGTTTGGCAGATCTCTTCCATTTCTTTGAAGCCCAGTTTAGGCTCGCCTTTGTAAGGGCCATGAACGGAACCGAGGGCTGGAGCCAGGCAGTCGATACCTGTACGTTGTACCAGCTCTTGACACTCTTTAGGGTCAGCGTAGATTACGCCTTCAGCAATAACGTCGTCTTCTTGGCCGCCAACTGTACCCAGTTCAGCCTCAACGGAAACGCCGCGCTCATGAGCGTAAGCAACAACTTCGCTAGTGATGCGAACGTTCTCTTCGAACGGATCATGCGAAGCGTCGATCATAACGGAAGTGAAGCCAGCGTCGATCGCTGCTTTACATTTTTCAAAGCTGGAGCCATGGTCCAAGTGGATTGCAACTGGAACCGTGATTTTCATTTCTTCGATCAAAGCCGATACAATGTTCGTAACCACTTTGAAGCCGCCCATATAACGAGCCGCGCCTTCAGATACGCCCAGGATTACCGGGGATTGCTCTGTTTGAGCAGCGTCAAGGATCGCTTGCGTCCATTCCAGGTTATTGATGTTGAATTGACCAACAGCGTAACCGCCTTGCAAAGCTTTGTTCAGCATGTCTTTCATTGATTCCAATGCCATTGTTAAATCCTCCTCAGATAAATGACTAGACCTTTCAATCATACCCAATTCAACTGCTGTTATGCGGTTCCAACCGGCAGATCTATCGGCCCGAACGGAATGGGCGTATGTACTCGTTCACGTTCTCTTTAAGTCAATATGTTATCACAAAATTCGCCATAAGACTACCTATTGGAGGTCAAGCTCCTTTGCCGCAAGGCAAACCAGAGCATCTTGAAAATTGTAAGCGCTATAATAGAAGCAAGTAATATAAGCGCGATCCAGAAGAAAGCCGCCAGCCACGGAGCATCTTGAAAAGGCCCGCGATAGACGACAAAAAACGAGTCGCTGTACCCGAAATCATCCGTTTTTCCGGGCGATTCGAATAGTGGTTTATGACGGAAACGAGAATCAAGATAACAAAGCCTCCTCATGGTGGCGATAGGCTCCATCACCTGCCGGATATGTACATTCGGGTATTCGCCCAGAAAAGCAGCCAATAACTCCGGCAGCACGCTCGTAAGCGAAGCACCAAGCGTAATGCTGCCGCGCCTCGTGCTCGAAGGAGAACGAATCGGCGGAGTTGTAACGCCATTCGTCTTTGCCGATGTGGATCCGAAATCGCGCCTGGCCCAAACGGAAATCTTCGGACCTATCGCTTCGATCATTCCGTTTGAATCGGATGACGAAGTGCTGGCGCTCGTAAACGATACGGAATACGGCTTGTCCGGCGCCGTATTTACGACGGATCTGGACAAGGGCGTTGCCTTTGCCCGCGCTTTCGAAAGCGGCATGACCCATGTCAACGACACGACGATCAACATGGACATGAAAGCTCCTTTTGGCGGCGAGAAGGCTTCCGGCATCGGCCACTACCATGGCGAGATCGGCTTCGAAGAATTCACGACGGCCAAATGGGTATCGGTCCAGAAGGACCGCCGCCTGTTCCCGTTCTAATTCCATTCTTATATACAGCCCGCAAGTTGGCCATCAGGCCTCTTGCGGGCTATTATTTTGCTGATTTTTACCGTAGATTAACCATTTATAGGCAGGAGCTGTATAAGCTGTAAGCGAAATTATGTACATAAACAACGAATAACCGCGAACGTGGAGGATTTATGACGATTATCGGAATCGATTTGGGTACAACGAACAGTTTAGTGTCTTACTGGACCGAACAAGGTCCCGTTATTATTCCTAATGCTTTGGGGCAGTCTCTGACGCCGTCAGCGGTTAGCATAGACGAGAACGGCGAGTTTGTAATCGGACAAATCGCCCTGGAAAGACAAATCACCCATCCCGGCATGAGCGCCTCCGTCTTTAAACGGTATATGGGAACAAAAAAGAAATTAAAGCTCGGCGACCAAGAATTTCTGCCGGAAGAGTTGTCCGCTCTCCTTATTAAAGCCTTGAAAGAGGATGCCGAGCATGCGCTTGGCAAGCCCGTTCACGAAGCGGTCATCAGCGTTCCGGCTTACTTCAACGACCTCCAGCGGAAGGCGACCAAACGGGCCGGGGAGCTGGCTGGCCTGCGGGTTGATCGACTCATCTCGGAGCCTACCGCCGCCGCAATCGCCTATGGGCTGCATCTGCGCGATGCCGATACCAAGTTTCTCGTCTTTGACCTTGGGGGAGGTACCTTTGACGTATCCATCCTCGAGCTATTCGACGAGGTCATGGAGGTACGCGCCGTTGCCGGCAACAACTATCTGGGCGGAGAGGATTTCACCCAGCTCCTTGTTGATCTGTTTCTAAGGAAGCATCAGCTTACGGCGGATACGATTGGCGACGAGAAAAGCTATGCCCGCTTGAAGAAGCAGGCCGAGCTGGCCAAGAAGGCTTTTCTAAAGAACAAAATGGTTACGCTCAGCTTCCAGCAAGAAGACAACCTGCTTGCGATGGATATAACCCTGGACGAGTTCGAGCAAGCGGCAAGGCCACTTCTCCAGAAGCTCCGGGAACCGATTGAACGGGCATTGTCCGATGCCAAGCTGAAGGTCCGCGATATGGATGCCATCCTGCTCGTCGGCGGAGCGACAAGACTGCCCTTTATTCGTTCGTTTGTCAGCAAGCTGTTCGGCAAGCTGGCTTACGCGGAGGTAAATCCCGACGAAGTGGTTGCCGCCGGCGCGGGCATTCAAGCAGGGCTTAAAGAACGGCATATCAGCCTGAAGGAAGTTATTCTGACCGATGTATGTCCATTCACTCTCGGAACCTCCATATCCGTAAGAAAAGCGCATGGGCTGCAGGAAGCCGGCCACTTCTTCCCGATTATCGAACGCAATACGGTTATTCCCGCAAGCCGAGTGGAAAAGTTCTATACCATTACCGACAACCAGACCATGATTAAAGTCGATATCCTGCAAGGTGAAGGAAGGTTCGCCAAGGATAATATCTATCTGGGAGAGCTTAATGTGCCTATTCCTCCGAGACCCGCCGGTCAGGAAGGAATCGACGTCCGGTATACCTACGACATTAACGGGCTGCTGGAGGTCGAGGTGACCGTCATCTCGAGCGGTGCGAAGAAAAGCATAACGATCGAGAAAAACCCGGGCGAGATGACACGCGAAGAGATTGCAAGCCGGATTGAACGCTTGTCCGCTATCAAGATTCATCCAAGAGAGCAGCAGGAAAACAAGTGGATTATCGCCAAGGGAGAACGTCTCTTCGAGGAGCGGATTGGCGACGATCGGAAAGACGTGGCTACTCTGCTGAAGGAATTCGAAGACGTTCTTGATAAACAGGATCCAAAGATGATTGGCGAGCAGCGCAAAATCATACTCGCGGCGTTTGAAATCATAGAAGACAAAGGAGAATAAACCATGCGTTTTTTCGAAGTGCTACGGCTAGAGCCTACGACGGATCAAACGGCGATCAAGAGAGCCTATACCCGTCTTGTCAAAATGTACCCGCCCGAAACTCACCAGGCGGAATTTCAAGAGCTTCGCGAGGCCTATGAACAGGCGGTTGCTTACAGCCAATCGGGCGGGGCCGAATCAGACGGCCCGGATGATCCTTTGCTCCAGTTCAAAAGCCAGGTTGAGAAGCTTTACCGGGATTACAACGCCAGAGTGAACGCGGGTAACTGGAAGCTGCTGCTTGAGAGCGAGATTTGCCACCATCTCGATACAAGCGAGGAAGCAAGCCGGATATTGCTGGATTTTTTCGCCGATCATTATTATCTCCCCCATGCCGTATGGGCCGCGTGCAATGAACAGTTCGGCTGGGACAGGAAAAGGGAACAGCTGCTTGAAGGCTATACGGAAGGCTTTGTCGACTATCTCATGGGAAGGATCAAACGGGATAACTTCTTCCGTTACGATAAGCTTAAGCAATGCGAGAACGGTCAGCAGGATATTTTTATCAGCCACTATTTCGAGGGGATGAATACCCTTGAGCAATTTGACTACCATACAGCACTGCAAGCTCTGAACAAGGCGCAAGGGATTGATCCCGGGCACCCTGATTTATTGATACTGAGAGCGAAATACGATATGGCCGTCGGCAGGCTCGAACTGGCTCTAGATCATTTAACCGGGCTTACCAAGCAGGATCCTCAAGATTATTATGCGATTTACTACCGTTCCGGCTTGTTGTACCGCATGGGCCATTATGAAGAAGCATACGCCGGCTATCAATCGATTCTGCCATTGAGACCGGAGGCTACCGATGTCTTGTTCTCTCTCGGAAAATGCGCGGTAAGCATTGGCCTGCATCACGAGGCCATCGGCTATTTGAAGCAGCTGGACGACATTTTGCCGCATGACGAAGAGGTCATTAACCTGCTCCTCTCCGCTTACCGCTTCCGCATTGACGAACTCAACGCGATATATAACGATGAACCGCAGAATATGGAAGCCGGGCATGAGCTCGTTGCGGCTTACCTGGCCTGCCATCAGCTCGAAGAGGCTTACCAGCTGCTTACGGAATTAGAGGAGAAGCATCCCTCCGTCAGATTGTATGTGCAGATGGCGCAAGCGCTCACCCGTCTCGGGAAGAGAGAGCTGGCTCTCTCGACGGTGAACAAAGCATTGAGCCTGTTCCCGAATGAAGTCGACCTCCTCATGTGGAAAGCCGATCTTGTAGAGGAATTCGGTCAAACCGAAGAGGCCATCGCCTACTATAACGAAGTGATCCGGCTTAAGCCGGACGAGGCTATCGCTTACAATAACATGGCTTTCGTGCTGAACCGTCTGGAACGTTACGAGGAGGCTCTGGCAAGCGCGGAAACAGCCGTCTCCTACGAGCCCTCCATGTCCAATTCCTATAGACACAAAGCAGAAGCCTTATTGAATCTCGAGCGTTATCAGGAGTGCTACGAAGCCTGCGAGGCTGCTCTTGAACGGAACAAATTTTACATGGAAGCTTATATTACGGAAATGAAGCTGTATAATGCCGTGGAGCAATCCCATAACGCCCTCGATGTATTTAACCGTGCCGCCCGGCTTGATTTGAAGGACGGCCAACTGTATGTTCAGAAAGCGCGAGCTTTAAAACTGCAGGAGAATTACCAGGAAGCCATTCAGGCATGCGAACAGGCTCTTGAATTGGACGAAAACCATAAGGAAGCCGTCAAGCTCAAAGGAATCTGCCATTATGATCTGGATCAATACCAGGAAGCGCTTCTGGAGCTGAACAAATTAACGGAAGAGTATCAGAAGGAAGAGGAGGCTTGTTATTATGCCGTGCTTAGTTATTATCTCAATAACCAGCCGGATGAAGCCTTAAAGCTGGCCCTTGCCGTCATTAACCGCGGAGCCGCAAGACCGGAAGTATTTTACCATGTCATTGGGGATGTCCATAGGGACAAAGAAGACAGTGAAGGCGCCCGCGAGGCGTACCAGATGGCCGTCGATTATAATCCGGAGTGGCCAAGCTACCGTTATAAATTAGCGCTCTTGTTGAATGATAACCTTACTTGGAGAGAGTGTATCGAGCATTTGGACAAGGTTATCGAGCTTGATCCAAACGCCATTGAGGCCAGGGAAACCAAGCTCCAAGCGTTATTTACACACGCCCAGAACTTTGAAGCCTGTATCCAGACAGGCTTGGAGCTTCTGGAGCTGGACCCGGGCAACAGCGATGCTTACGACTTCCTCGCGTGGTCTTATTACATGCAGGACAAGAAGGAAATCGCAAAGGCATATCTTCAGGAGGGCCTGCAAAAGCATTCCGACCATGTATCCATGCTTCATATCAAGCTGATCATGCTGATGGAAGGCGACCAGTCGAGAGAAGCCTTAGCCGTATGCGACCGTATCCTCGATCTTGATCCTCAGCATGAGGATACGTTAGCCCGCAGAAACGAGCTGCTCGATGCCGGGCAAGGAAGCAAGAAATCCCTGTTCAAGTGGCTTAAAAAGTAAATGAAGCTGCCGGTCCTTGGAGACCGGCAGCTTGTTTTTTACATCCTCATTCAGATCTTAACCGGCATCAGCTGCTCGTCCCGCTGCTTCTTCGTCAAAGCGAAATATAGGCTCGTCAGAAGGATAAAGATCACAACGTAAAAGGCAAGCCGCCCGGCCTGCGCCCACATATGAGCAAAGTCGCCGCTCGAGATCACATCCCTGTAGCCGCGGATGCTGTAGGTCATCGGCAGCCAAGGATTCATCGCCTGCGCCCAGCCCGGCAGCAGCTCATACGGGAAGGTGCCCGCGCTTGAGACAAGTTGAAAAATCATGAGCAGCAGCACAACGAACCGGCCGGGATTATCGAGCCAGGTCACAAAGGCTTGAACAACAAACATAAAAGTAAACCCGGTTAATACGGTGTACAGATAAAATAGCGGCACGCTCTGCACCTTTAATCCCAGCACGTATAGAATAACCGTACTTAATATAAGGGATTGCGCAAGACTCATCACGCCGAAGGTGAGCAGTTTGCTGAGGAACAAAGGAAACCCGTCCGCTTCGGCCGAAGAAGACTGTCTTGCCGAGAACATCGTCGTAAAGACAAGCGAGCCCGCAAACAAGGCCATGGACAGAAAATACGGGGCAATCCCGTTCGCGTACAGCCTCACCTTGCGGTCGTCATTCGCCACAATCGTAACCGGCTCGGCAATCATCTGGATCGTCTTCTCGTCCGCCTTGAGGCTGGCTGTCTGCTCGGCGGCACTCGCCAAATTGTCCGCCAGCTGCTGTGAGCCGGTGGCCAGCTTATCGGCTCCGGTTGTCAGCTCGCCCGCACCGGAGGCCAGCTGCGAGGCACCGCTTGCAAGCGAAGCACCGCCGGCCTCGAACTGCGAGATACCGGATTTCAGCTTCTCCGACCCTTGCGCCAGCTGGCCTGCGCCTTGTCCAAGCTGCTTGCTGCCCGATACGAAAGCCGGGAATTTGGCCGCCATTTGCGATAAGCCGTCACGCAGCTGATCCTGTGCCGACGCCAGCTGCGAGGCGCTTTGCAGCAGCTTGCTCTGCCCGGAGCTTAGCTGCTTGCTGCCGGCAAGCAGCTTCTGCTGCCCGGCATTTAAGGTGCGGCTGCCCGTAAGCAGCTCCTGCTGGCCCTTGCTCAGCTCCTTCGCGCCGCCAGCTACCGCCTGACTTGCCGCCAGCAGCTTCTGCATCGCCGGATCGGCAGCCAGCTCGGCGTTGTTCTCCGCCAGCTGCTTGAGGCCCGCAGCTACCTGGGCGCTGCCGTCTTCCAGCGCCTCGCTGGCGGCAGCCGATGCGGTAAGCCCCGTCTGCAACTGCTTACTGCCGGCTGCGGACTGCTGCAGGCCGGCGTACAGATCATCCGCTCCGCTCTTGGCGGACTGGATCCCGTCCTTCAGCTGCCCCGATCCATCCGCCAGCTTATCGGCTCCCTGCTTCAGCTGCGTTGAAGCCGTACCCAGCTGCGAAGCTCCGGTTGATAAAGTCTCCGCGCTGCTGCTTAGCTTCGACAGCCCCGCATTCAGCTCCGATGCCCCGCTCTCCAGCTGGCCGACACTGGCGTGAAGCTTGGCCGCACCGCCCGACAGCTCCTGCAGCTTGCCGCTTAGCGTCCCCGCACCGTTCTTTAATTGCAACGTACCGTCATGCAGATCCGAAGCTCCGGCCGCCAGCCGCGAAAGACCGCTCGAAAGCTCCGAGAATTGAGAGAGCATACTTCTCGAATACGCCTCAGTCAGATTTTGCGACAGCTTGTTTCGCAGCTCCTTTGTCGCATTTTCGCTGATCTGCCCGGATATAAAGTTATAAAAGCTGTTCGATTCGAAGATAATGTCCGCCTTCTGAGGCGTGTCGCTTGTTAAAGAGGACGCATGCTCGGAGAAATTGTCCGGAATCGTAATCGTCGCATAATACTGGTTGCTGACCATCCCCTCGCGGGCAGCCTGCTCGCTGACAAAGCGCCAGTCGAAGGTCTCATTCTCCTTCAGCTCCTTCACGAAATCCTCGCCGACATTCATCGCTTTCCCTTGATATTCCGCGCCTTTATCCAGATTGACAACGGCAACCGGCAAATTCTGAAGCTTCCCGTAAGGATCCCAGTTCCCCTTAATCAGGAACCCGCCGTACAGCATCGGCACGATAGAAACGCCAAGAAACGTAATGATAAGCATCCTGTTTTTCAGAAAATAACCCAGGTCCTTCTTAAACACTCGAAACGGATTAGCCAATTCGGATCCATCCTTTATCTGTCATTCTTCGTGCCCCTATTGTTTCCTATGCCTTCCACTTCCATTCGACAGCTATTGCATTTAGATTCTCGTACACTTTAATAGAGGACTACATTTTGAAGGGATGCGATCCTGATGAGTCGATGGAAAGCCGTTGTGCCGCTGCTAATCGGTTGTCTCTTTACCTTTGCAATAACGGGCTATGCCGCCTCCCAAGCGGCATACGAAGAAGCGGAGCAGTCATGGGCCGCCCCGGCTTTAAAGGAATGGCTCGATCTCGGATGGCTGCAGGGCTATCCGGACGGGACGATTAAACCGGAGATGCCCGTGACCCGGGCGGAGATGGTATCAATGATCAACAGAGCTTTCGAATTGAGCGACGCTGCCCCCTTCTTTTATCAAGATGTTAAGATTTCCGACTGGTTTTATACCGAAATAGGCAAAGCCGTTCAAGCAGGCTACATACCCGAGGGAGGCAACGGCCGGATAAGACCGGAGCAGATCATTACCCGGGAGGAAGCGGCTCTTATGCTCGCAACCCTGGTTCAGCTGGAGCTTCCGAGAGAACAGGACACCTCATTCAGTGACAATGATCGGATCCCGGAAGCAAGCCGCGGAGCCGTTGCCAACTTAGCGGAAAAAGGAATTGTGCAGGGCTACCCGGACGACACCTTCCGGCCGACGGAGCCGGTCACTCGTGCAAGCGCTGTCAGCATGATCGACAGACTGCTGAAGTCCGGCATCGTGAACCGGACTTACTCGGCTCCGGGTACTTACGGCCTTGAATCCGCCGTCGAGACGGTGTACGGAGACGTTACGATAGCGGCTCCGGATGTTACCTTGCGGAATCTGCATATTAAAGGGGATTTGATTATCAAGAGCGGCAGCGAGGGTTACCGCCTTATCGATGTCGTAGTGGATGGCGGCACGATCGGCTGACATCAGCTTGCCTATAGCATTGCTTTCCGGTTATTTGGTACTATTAGTCTAAAAAACAGATAAAGGAAAATACGCTATGTCCTCCACTTCATTAGAATCTATTGCTTACCGTGAAATCCGGGAACGGATTATGCGGGCTGAATTCATGCCGGGTTCCATGCTCTCGGAGAACGAGCTTGCCGCGCAGCTTGGGATGAGCAGAACGCCGGTCCGCGCCGCAATTTCCCTGCTTGAGCGGGAAGGGCTTGTAGGCTCCTTCCGTGGACGGGGGGTTATGGTGAAGGAAGTATCCGCCCATGAATTCAGCGAGATGTACGAGGTTCTTGTCTCCATGCAGCTGTTCGTGCTGGACACAGCCGCCAAACGGCAGCTAAAGTTCGATATACCAGCTATGGAACGAGTGCTCGAGCAGCAGCAATCCGCCTTGGAGCAAAAGGATTTCTACGGCTACTACAATAGTACTTTGCAATTTACCGAAACCATCCTTAAGACGATCCATAATGAAAGCATGCTGCAAATTATGGAGCTGTACCGCGGCCGTTACGTGTTCAGCACCGTATCCTATCGCATCAAATATCCGCAATATCAGCCAAGCCGTTCCATTCAAACGAACCGCAGTATTCTTGAAGCCATTAAGGCCGGCGATACAGCCGCGGCTAAAACCGCCGTCGCCTCGCAGTACTCGGATACCCACGAACACTTCATTCTTCATGGCTTGATGAAATAAATAGCTGCCAGACCCGCAACCGGAAGTCCTCAGGACTTTCCGGTTTTTTTGTTTTGCTTTTTTACAAATATTCAATCCCACGATTACACACAACTTACATACAACCTGCATACTAAATGGGAAGATAAGAGATTCGAGGAGGTAACGTAAAAGATGACAACCATTCAATTAGGTAAATCCAATTCGGGGATCTGGTTCGACGAAAAACGTTTTGCTACAGACAAACGCCCTTGGTTTGGCGAGCTGCCGCAGCTGCCGGCAGGAGATTTCTCCTTTGCGGTTGTAGGCGACCGCTGCGGTCTTGCTACACCCGGCGTGTTCGAGAAAGCGCTCGACCTGCTGACTGATCTGAAGCCAAGCTTTATCCTCTCCGTTGGCGACTTGATCGAAGGCTACTGGCGAGACCCGGCTAACGTACACGAAGAGTGGGACGAGATTGATGCCAAAATCGGGGCGACAGGCGTTCCGTTCTTCCAGGTTGTCGGCAACCATGATTACGGCAATCCGATGATGGCCGAGGTATGGAGAGCACGCAAAGGCTTCGAATATTATGCATTCCGCTTGAATGATGTCCTCTATTTGGTTGTCAATACCGAGAATCCTCCACAAGAGTTCCCGGATGCCGTTATGGATACGATTAAACAAGCTACTGAACGGTTCAAGCAAAATCCTACTACTCCTCTGGAACAATTATTCAGCGGAATGGCAGCGATGTCGCCTGAAGGAGCAGCCGAGCTGAGTAAGCTTAATATCGGCATCGGCGAAGAGCAGTTAGCCTTCTTCCAAGAAGTATTGGAGAACAACCAAGACGCGAAACACACGTTCGTGACGATGCATAAACCGGGCTGGAAATCGGATAATGCGGATTTCGCGGAGCTTGAGCGCATGCTTGAAGGCCGCTCCCACACCGTATTTGCCGGCCACTTCCACTCTCTTGAATATACCAGCAAAAAAGAGGCTTCCAAGCAATATATTCAGCTCGGCCGTACCGGAGGCTTGACGCATGGCGGCAACCGTTCGGACGAGAATCTGATCCTCTGGGTAACGATGAAAAGCGGTGTTCCATCCTACCGGGTTATCCATCTGGATGGCGTTGACGAGATCGGGAACTATGAGCCGCACGAGCACTAAGCAACCCATCATTTTCAAAAAAAATTAGCTTATGCTTTCGAAACAAGAATCATCATGAACAGCGAAGCTGTTTGTGTGATCATTCTTTTTAGGAGGGTTCTTACGATGGAAAAGCTGAAGTTCGTTCACCTGACAGACACGCACATGAATGCGCCGGGAGTAGACAATCCTTTTGCCAAGTTTAATCTGGCTGACAAAGTAAAACGCGTATTCGAGCATATCAAAACAGCCTCCGTATCCCCGGCATTTGTTGTGATCACTGGCGACCTGACGCATGAAGGCAACGTTCAGGACTACGAATACATCCGCACGATTGTTGACGAAGGCTCCGCCCTGCTTGGCGTGCCTGTCCATGTCGTCCTTGGCAACCATGACCACCGCGCTCCGTTCCGCGAAGGCTTCCTGAAGGAGGAGCCTTCCGAGCAAGCCTACTACTACTCCCATACGATTCAAGGCGTTCGCCTGATCGGCCTTAACTCCCAAGTGAAAGGCCAGCATCACGGAGAGATCGACGCCGAGCAATTGGCATGGCTCGAAGATACGCTCAGCACGCCGGCTGAGAATGGCACAATCGTAGCTCTGCATCATCCGATGCTGAACATTAACGGCATGCCTGCCGACCACGTGCTTGCGAACCGCGATCAGCTGGGCAACGTGCTGGAAGGCACGGACGTTATTGGCGTCGTAGCCGGCCACGTGCATACGAACAACGTAGGGACTTATAAAGGCATTTGCCACGTAGCGGCAACAGGAACAGCCTTCGGCGGCGAAGCTGCTGAAGACAATCATTTCAAGATGGTCGATTTCTGCGGCTACAACATTGTCTCCGTCTACGAAGAAGGCGTTACGGTACAAACCGTTGTTATGCCAGGCATGCAGGATGAGTTTTTCCGCTTCCCCATTGAAGCTTTGATGGCCCACAACTAAGAGAAAGAGGGTTCTCCCCATGACGAATCAAGTAATGCCAATAGGTCTGCTTCCCTTGGAAGGCGTCTTTAACTTCCGGGACATGGGCGGCTACCGAACAGAGGGCGGCCGTAAGGTCAAGAAAGGCTTATTGTTCCGTGCCGCGGAATTAACCGGACTTACGCCGGAAGATCACCGCATCCTTGAAGCTTATAATCTGCGTCATGTCTTCGATTACCGCAATCGCGGCGAAGCCGAGCAAAAGCCCGATCCGCAGATCGGACAAGCGGTCAACATCCGTATTCCCGCGAACGCAGCCGCGGAAGATGCGCCAAGTCTCGATCTCGAGAAAGTATTCGCCAGCGGGCTTCACAACCAGTTCTCGGAGAACATGCTTCATGATCTTTACGCCGCTCTTCCGATCCGGAATGATTCCTACAAGAAGCTGATGGAGCTTCTTGCAAATCCGGAAGCGAATCTGCCGCTTGTCCAGCATTGCGCCGGCGGCCGTGACCGCACGGGCGTAGGCAGCATGCTGATTCTGCTGACCCTTGGCGTACCTTATGAAACGGTGCTGGAGGATTACCTGCTGTCAAATGTAACTCTTGAGAAATTCCATCAGCAGATGTTCGACATGGCAGCCAAATATGTCAGTGCCGAAGAGCTCCGGAAAATCGAAGAAGCGATGCTGCTGCAAGAAATGTATTTGAAGGCTACGCTCGACAGCATTATCCGCGAGTATGAGAGCTTTGACCGTTATTTGCTGGAGGAATTCGGCATTGACGAGGCTATGAAACAACGGATTCAAGATTATTGCTTGGAATAGATCAAATTAAAAACTTCTACTATAGCGGAGGGAAACACTCATTATGAAACGTCTGGCAAAAGGCGCTATCGCGCTTATGACGGTAGGTTCGCTTATCATGGCTAGTGCCTGCGGAGCAAACAGCAGTTCGAACAACGCGTCCGGCAACGCGGCGGCGAATTCGAGCAATCAAGCAGCCAATCAAGCAGAGCTCGGAAAGCTTGATCCGGCTAATCCGACAAAGGTTACTTTCTACTCCTACAGCCTTGCTTACCCAACGATGAAAGCCGGCATGGAGCAGCTGATCCAAGAGTTCAACGACACGGTTGGCAAAGAAAAAGGGGTTATTGTTGAAGGGGTGCCCGACGCCACTTTTCAACAGTACAAAGCGGATATCTCGGCTGGCAAAGAAGTCGATGTCGTGCAACATACGTTCAATCTGCTCGACAGCTCCCGTCTTGGTCTTGGCTTCAAGGCTTACGAGGACGTATTCCCTAAGGCAGAGCTGGACGAGCATCTGAAGGACATCTCGCCAAATGCGCTTGAGCTTGGCAAAATCGACGGCAAAATGTACGGGCTTGCCTTCACCTTCAGCACGCCTATCGTATTCATCAACGGCAAGCTGTTCGAAGAAGCCGGTCTTGATCCGGCTAACCCGCCAAAAACTTGGGATGACGTTAAAAAAGCATCGCTGCAAATCAAAGAAAAGACCGGCAAAGACGGCTTTGGCCTCTCGCCTCAGAACGGTTGGGTAACGGAAGGTCTGATCTTGAGCAACGGCGGCCGCGTATTGTCCGAAGACCGCAAGCAAGCGGAGTTCGCTAATAAAGAAAGCGTCGATGCGATCTCCATGTGGAAAGACCTGTACATGAACGGCGCATCGGCTAAAGGCACGGACACGGAAGTTTCCGAGCAATTTATGGCTGGCAATCTCGGCATGTACGTCTCTTCCACATCGCTGTACAGCGGCATCAAGAAAGCTTCCGAAGCCGGCGGCTGGAAAGTGTACGGCGGCGCTCTTCCGCAATTCGGCGATAAGGAATCCATCCCCGTCAACTCCGGCTCCGTCCTTGCCGTTCGTCCGGATTCTCCCGAGAAAAATGCGGCCGTATGGGAATTCATCAAGTTCGTTACGGGCGACAGAGGGTATACCATCATCACGTCCCAAATCGGTTACCTGCCGCTTCGCACGAAACTTGCCGACGACCCGAACGGCCTGAAAGATTTCGTTGAACAAAATCCGCTCTACAAAATCAACCTGGAGCAGCTGTCCCGCATTCAGCCGGTCGCCATCTGGCCTGGCGAAAGCGCAACGGAAATGGTAACAGCCTTCACCGACGCTATCGTAAAATCCGTTTCGACGGACGCAGACGTCGAACAAACGCTTAAACAAGCGCAAGATCAAATCAACGGCTTAATGCCTTAATGAACAGCCATAACACTTGGAGAGCGTAACTCTCCGTAGGAAAGGAATCGTTATGAGCCAAACATTCGAAAACTCGTATGCCCCCCCTTTAAAGGGGAGTCCCGCAATTGCTAGAAGACGTCTGAATAAAGCCAAGCTATGGCGGCTGCTCAAACCGTTCGTCTACTTGGCTCCTGCCATTATCCTGTTGTCCGTCTGGATGTACAAACCGCTCGTTACGACGTTCTACCTGGCTTTTCACAAGTGGAATATGGTCCCCGGTACAGACAAGAAATTCGTCGGGCTGGAAAACTTCGATAAACTGTTTCACAACCCGGCCTTCCTTGATTCCATTGGCAACACCGTATTTTATACGGTAGGACTGCTTCCGTTTTCCATTCTGATCCCGCTTGTCCTTGCCGTCGTCACCAACAATATGAACGGCAAGATGAAAAACTTTTACCGAGGCATCTTCTTTATTCCGATGATTCTGGCTCCCGTGTCGGTCAGCGCCATCTGGCGGTGGTTATTCCATCCCTCGAACGGCGTAATCAACCATATCTTGCTTAAGATGAACCTGATTGATCAGCCCATCGCCTTTTTCTCCGACGCGAATTTCGCGAAGTGGATTATTTTGCTCATTACGGGCTGGAAAATGATCGGCTTCAGCGTCATTATGTTCTCGGCCGCCCTAACCGGCATTAACCGGGAATATTACGAAGCGGCTGCCATTGACGGCGCGTCCGGCATGCGCCAATTCATTAACGTTACCGTTCCACTCATGTCGCCAATGATTATGTTCATGATGATGATGAGTATCCTGTTCTCCAGTCAATGGACATTTGCTTATATCGATATTTTAACAACGGGCGGTCCATACGGTACCTCTACGAACATTTACTACGAAATGTACCGTTTCGCGTTCTCGAACTTGAATGCAGGCTTCAGCTCGGCAGCGGCGCTAGTCTTCTTCTTTATATTTGGCGTAATCGCGCTGCTTATGAATGCAGCGTCGCGCAAGCTGTCGTTCTACGACAATTAACGGTGAAGGAGAATGTTCGATGAACCAACGTTCCCCGGTACTGGCGTTCCTGCGACATGGGGCGCTGGCACTGATGTGTATCATAGCGATTATTCCGCTGTACTGGATGGTCATCTCTTCGCTGAAGAACGACTCCGAGATTTTTACGGACAGCTTCTTTCCGAATGCGCCGACCTTCAGCAACTATACGTATGCGTTTTCCCAGATGCCGATTGTACGGATGATCTTTAACTCGTTTGCCATCTCCATTACGATGACGCTGCTTCAGCTGGCAACCAGCCTGCTTGCGGCTTACGCTCTCGTACGCTGGAGATTCCGCGGCAAAGGTCTGATTTTCTCGGTTCTGAGCTTGACCTGGCTTATTCCGTTCCAGGCGATTATGATTCCGAACTATGTTCTGGTTAACGACCTGGGACTGAATGACTCCATGCTTGGCATCGTGCTTCCGTTCTGCGTATCCACCTTTGCCATTCTGTCGCTCTATCAATCGTTTCAGTCTTTCCCAAGCGTTCTGATCGAAGCGGCCTGCATCGACGGCATGAACGACTGGGACATCTTGGTGAGGCTCATTATCCCTAACATCAAATCGGGAATCGCTTCGCTTGGCATCATCTCGTTCATTAATGCTTGGAATGAGTATTTGTGGCCGATGCTGATTACGAAAAAGATGGAGCATTCACCGATTCAGATCGGCCTGAAGCTGTTCGTCAACTCCGACACGAATATGTGGGGCTCCCTGATGTCCGCCACCACCGTCTCCTGTCTGCCAATCCTGATTATCTACCTGCTTCTCCGCCGGCATATCGTGGATTCGTTTATCCGTTTCGGGATTAAATAGCCGGTTACTATTCGAAAAAAAGCCATGAACTCCTATGACGGAGTTCATGGCTTTTTGTTTATCGCGCTTTCCTCTTCCTCCGATGGTAGATCAACCATCCCATCCAACCAAGCCCCAGCGCGAGCAGTACGCCAAGCAACACGATATAAGACAAATGGAACAGGGATTCATTCATTTGGGTAACCTCCTTAAACGCCAGTTCTTACCCAAATAGGATGAATCTAACGCGTCAAATTATACGGCATCTTTTTTTCTCACTTTTTCACCGCAGCCTTGAATGCTTTCACGAGATCATCCGCGCTCTCCGAGATAACGAAGAGGACGTAGTTGCCCTGCACGACAATTTTGTAGTTCTTCGCATTCTCGTACTGATCCTGCAAATACGATTCGAACTGCTTCTGAACCGCTTCGGCGCGGCTGACCATGCCTTTCTTCACCGCGTCGATATCCTTCTCCTTCTTCACCTTAAATACGGCAATTTCGTTTGTCTTTACGTTCATAAGGGGCATACGACCCGAGAAATCGGCAAGCGTCGAGGTATCGATGCCGTATTGGTTCTTCACATCGTCAGCCGACATAGCCATCAAGGCAGGCTGTTCAACAGCCTTCAGCATCGCTTCGATGATATCATTTGCCGCAGCCTCCGCGGACGGGCTTGGGCTAGGCTTGACGGTTGGCTTTGGCGTTGGTTTAGGCGTCGGCTTTGGCGTAGCGGACGGCTTCGCGCTTGGCGAAGGCGTTGCCGCCGGCTTCTTAGCCGGCTCGGAAGGCTTCGCGCTTGGTGCCGGTTCCTTCGAAGGCGCCGGCGTTTTGCTTGGCTCGGCTGAAGCGCTTGGCGAAGGATCCGGGCTTGCGCTCGCCGACGGACTTTCGGCCGGAGTCTCCGATGCTTCTTCGCTTGGCTGCGCATCCGGGCTTACGGACGGACTTTCTTCCGCGGGGGCCGTAGCCGTAGGAGTTGGCGATGCTGCCGTATTGCTGCTGCTATTATTGTTATTGCCGCCGCAGGCGCTTAGCACGCCGCCCATAATCATAGTGGTGAGAAGAACAATGATGGCACGTTTTTTCATGTAAAAACTCTCCCTTGTTATATCGATTATTTGCTGAGCTTGAGAATCTCGTTGTTCTCCGAGAAGGTTGCCGTATTAAACAGCATAAGCGTGTGGCTGATGCCGTTCGCTTTCATGTATTCGCTAATGCTGCCGTTGTAATAGCGCATATCAATGACATGAATTTCTTTGACATGCTGCGCCAGGAAAGGCAAGACGCTATGGGCATACGAATCCTTGACCACAAGCAGCTTGTCCAGATCCTCTTCGCCCTCCGGAATATCGCTGGTCAGCGTCATAAGCGCATGAACGCCGCCAAGGAAATACGAATATTTATCTTTTTTCGCGAGAAAGCTCTCGTCGTACAAGCCGCTTGAGGTCGTATCGGTATCCGCTACATACACCGACGTGGCCACCGGCTTCTTCGGCAAAAAGACCTGCAGCGGATCCGGCTTCACCAAACTGAATTGTCCGCGCGTATGGTAGCTCCCGAGGAAGGAATCGCTAACGGTCTTGACCGTATAATCCGATAGCGGATGCGGGGTCCAGCCCATCTGCTTCGCATAAGCCTCGTAAGCATAATAAGCGCCAAGCGTCGTCCAGTGGTGGTCGGTCCGGTAATAGATCCGGTCGGAAACATGCGGCATCAGAACGTCGAACCCGTTGATATACGTCAGATTGGCAAGTCCCTGCAGCTCTTTCCCTACCGCTTCGTTCACCTGATCCTGCCGGTCATGCGGCGCTTTCCAAGGAAGCTTATCCGGATAAAGGCCGATGGAGGTCGGAGCAAGCAGCAACGTCAGCTCGGAATCCGGGCTAGAGGCGGCAAAGCCCTTCACGGCATCCGTATATTGAGCGAGCAAGGCCGGATCCGGCTTCGTAAACTTCTCGAGCAGGTAGCCGTCCTTCCCTTTGTAAATCCCGTTGTTCTCCTGCTGAAGCCGCAGCTGCTCGGAGAGCGACTTCACCCATACCCACTGCCCGCGAAGCGGAAAATGGTCCGTGACGAACGTTTCCGTCTCCTCGGCAAACTGCTTGGAGATCAGATGGTCCCAGGTCAGCTTGGGCTCCGCCTGCAAATACCGGTTCTCGAGCTCGGAGAACTTTCTCGCCGGCGAGAAGAGGAAGATTAGGGCGAGAACAAAGATCGTCGCGATAAACCAGATGGCGAGCAGACGGTCGGTTTGTTTTTTCATCATGGATGTCCCCCTTGCTGTCAGAAACGGAAATACAGGAACGGATTAAACGTCGCGTCGACGAGATAAGAGACGGAGAGGAAGAACAGGACAAACAGCCAGGCAAAGCCGGCCAGCGAGCAGACGGCCGATAAGCTGCCGTTCTCCCGCGCGGGCGCCGTCCGCTTCCTCCAGGCGATTGAAGCCAGAACAAGCACCGCAAGCAAACCCAGGTTCGTGTACAAGAAGTACACCGTCCCGTCATTCCAGACAGGCTGGCCGCTTAAGCCAAACATCGCTTTCAGATAGCCGCCTGCCTTCGGCAGCTCGTCAAAGGCGAAGAGCACCCACCCGATCAGAATAAGCAGGCTGGCATAGACATGCCGGATCCAGCGCGGCGCGCGGGAGAGCAGGCGTAGACCGGCCCATTTTTCGAAAATAAGAATAATGCCGAAATACAAACCCCACAGCATGAAGTTCCATGCCGCCCCATGCCAGATTCCGGTCAGAAGCCAGACAATCAGGATGTTGCGGAGCTGCTTCGGCAGTCCCTTCCGGTTGCCGCCAAGCGGAATATAGACGTAATCCCGGAACCAAGTACTGAGCGATATATGCCATCTGCGCCAGAAATCCGTAATGCTTTGCGCCGTATACGGCTTATTGAAGTTCTCGTTGAACCGGAAGCCGAACATCAGGCCAAGCCCGATCGCCATATCCGAATAGCCGCTGAAATCGAAATAAATCTGGAACGCGAAAGCGATAATGCCAAGCCATGCGGTCAATACCGGCAGCGTGCCCGCATCGGCATCCGAAACCGCATGCCAGAGCAAGCCGATATTATTGGCCAGGAGCACCTTTTTGGCCAGACCGATAATAAAACGCCTTACTCCTTCCGCAAACATCTCCATCGTCACGCGGCGTTCCTTCAACTGCTCCGCCAGCGTGTTGTACTGCACGATTGGCCCCGCGACAAGCTGCGGGAACAAGGCCACAAACGTACCGAAATCAATCCAGTTGCGCTGGGCCTTCGCCGTGCCCCGGTACACGTCGATAATGTACGACATCGATTGGAACGTATAAAACGAGATGCCGATCGGCAGCGCCAGCTCCGTCAGCGGAATATCCGTGCCAAGCAAGGCATTGAGGTTGCTGACCGCAAAGTCGGCGTATTTGAAATACGACAGCAGCGCCAGATTCACGATAACCGAGGCGACCACGATTCCTTTGCGCCGCTTCGGACCCCACTCCGGCTTGCTTAACAAGAGACCAAAGCTGTAATCCGTCACCGTCGAAATCAGCATAATGACGATATAGACCGGTTCGCCCCAGGCGTAGAAGACGAGGCTGGCCAGGAACAGAATCAGATTTTTCCCTCTTCGCGGCGACAGCCAATAGAGCAGGAATACCGCCGGCAAAAAAATAAACAGGAATAACAGGCTGCTAAATACCATAGCCGGCTACTTCTTTTCGAAGAAGGCGTTAAAAGCGGCTGCCATCTCATCCGCATGCTCATCGATAACGAATAACACGTAGCTGCCCTGCACGGCCGTTTTATAGTTTTTGGCGTTCTCGTATTGGTCGGGCAAGTAGCTCTCGAATTGCTTCTGAACGTCTGCCGCGCGCTGCTCCACGGCTTTCTTAACCGTCTCCAGGTCTTTGGCGTCTTTCACTTTCAGAACCGCAACTTCGTTGGTCTTCACGTTCATTAGAGGGGTGTTGATGGAATACGCTTCGAGAAGAGCCGGATCCAGATGGTACAGGTTCTTCACCCCGTCAGCATCAAGCTCGGCCTGCCGCGGCTGCTCGTATGGCTGCACAAGCTTTTCCGCCATTTCTTTCGGGGTTAAAGCGGTTGCGGGAGCTTTGTGGCCGCTGCCCCCATCCGAGCAGGCGTTCAATGTCAGAATTGCGATAACCGTAAATAATAGTAATAACAATGGTTTTTTCACGTCTAGCACACTCCTTGATGTAAGGTAATTAATTCGGAAACGGTCATTGCTACTGACGTTAAATATGACAAGAAGGTTACATATACCGTTAATTAACAAAAAAAAGAGCATCCTCCGGGGAGGATGCTCTTCGTAAGGCAATCATCTATTGTCTAAGCGTCTTAAGCGCGCCGCTCCAGGCAAGAACCTGGTCCAGCATGCCGTTTACGTTCGTCAGATGAAGATCAGCCGGCTTGAATACCGAGCCGTTCTCAAAGTCCGTGAACAGCGACAGCGCCGGATGAACGCGTACGTCAGCTACCGACAGCTCGCCGAGAATTCCGCGAAGATGTTCAGCCGCGCGGGCGCCGCCCACCGATCCGTAGCTCACGATGCCGGCTGCTTTGTTGTTCCAAGCATCACGCGCGAAATCGAGCGCATTTTTCAAGGAAGCCGTGATGCTGTGATTGTATTCCGCTACGATAAACACGAAACCGTCGAGGCCCGCCAGCTTCGCATTCCAAGCGCCTGCTTGCTCCGAAGCATCCACTTCCCCAAACATCGGCAGCTTGTAGTCTGCGACGTCTACGATTTCATAGTTAGCATCGCCGCGTTTATCGGCAACACCCTTCACCCACTCGCCTACTTGCGGACATACGCGTCCTTGGCGAGTACTTCCCAAAATAATCCCGATATTCAGATTAGACATGATATACCTTCTTTCTAGGAGATAGTTAAACGATTTGAACCTTGCACTATCGTTTCCATATCATTCCTTCTCTATGCAGGGGTCTAAATCCTTTCCAAAGACTGCCTTAAATTCTCGTAAAGTTTTGCGGCTGCCGGAGATAACGGCGCGGTACGGCTGGCCAGCCCCATCAGCATGTCTATCGATACGTCCTGAAGCTCCCCTATTTGCGTACCTCCGGGCAATGGCTCCAATGCGGAAAGCGGAACAAGGGCGATGCCAAAGCCGCTTGCCACGTAATGCCTTAACGCCGTCATGCTGCCGATCTCCATCGTCTCGATCGATAGAGGCCCGTTATCCTGCAGAACCCTCTCAAGCTTCTTCCGGTAGGGACAGGTTGCCGCCGTGATAAGCAGCCGGTGCCCTTCCAGGTCGCTAAGCTTGATGTGTTCCAGGCCGGCTAGCGGATGATTCACCGGAAGCAGCAAAACAAATTTTTCTTGAAACAGAGGGTGAAAATATAAATCCTCCACGGTCTCCGGCGCAGAGCATAGCGCAAAATCCAGATCGCCTTGTCTCAGTCCGTCCACCAGTAAAGGCGTGCTGGCAATCTCAAGAGATATCTCTACCTTCGGATTCCCGTTCATAAATGCCATAAGCAGCTGCGGCAGCCTGCAGCTGGCCGTTGGCTCCGTTACGCCAAGCCTAAGCTTCCCGGCTTCGCCGTTTTGCAGCTCGGCCAGATTGCTCTGCAGCCGTTCCATCCGGCGGACAATATCCAGGGATTGCTCATAAAACAGCCTTCCCGCTTCCGTCAGCAGGATCTTCTTCCCCCGTTCAAACAGTTGTACGCCTAGATCCGCCTCCAGCCTCTGAATCTGCATCGTTACCGTCGACTGGGCGTAGCTCAGCTCCGCCGCCGCTTGATGGAAGCTGCCATGCCGGACAATGGCGTGCAGGGTCTTTAAGGTCTTCAGATCCATTGGCTTCTCCAGCTCCTTTAGATGGATTCAATTTTATTGAATAAACCATTCATTTTATTCAATTATACAAATCGTACAGCGACTTATACAATGACATTAAATGAAGAAGCAGGAGGTTATCAAATGGAACTGAAGCATAAAACAGCGCTTGTAACCGGAGGAGGAACGGGAATCGGACGGGCGACCAGTCTGGCATTAGCCAGTAAAGGAGCGGCTGTTGCCGTCAACTACTCCCGTTCCCGGCAAGAAGCAGAGGAAACCGTACAGCTTATTCAGAGCCTGGGCGGAAAGGCGATGGCCATTCAGGCGGATGTATCGAAGGATCAGGAGGTCAAAGACATGGTCGAGATTATCGTCCAACGCTTCGGCACCTTGGATTTGCTAGTGAACAATGCCAGCATCACCCGCCACATTCCGTTCTCCGACCTGGACGCCGCAACCGGAGAAGTGTGGGACGAGCTGTTTGATGTCAACGTAAAAGGCATGTTCTTTTGCGCAAGAGCAGCTGCTACCCGCATGAAAAAGCAAGGACGGGGCGCCATCGTTAATGTCGGCAGCATCGCCGGTACAACCGGTTTAGGCTCGTCCTTGCCTTATGCGGTATCCAAAGCCGCCGTCCACGGCCTTACCAAATCCCTCGCGCGGGCTTTGGCTCCGCATATAAGAGTCAACTGCGTGGTGCCGGGCGCCGTCGCGACAAGATGGTGGGCCGGCCGGGAGGAGCAAATGCTGCAGCTCGCCCCTAACCTGCTTCTGCAGCAGATCTCAACTCCGGAGGATATTGCGCAGCTGATCTGCGCTTCGCTGGAGCAGGAGGCCATGACCGGCCAGATGATCACCGTCGACGGCGGCCAAACGATGTAGACCTATTTCACAATCTCCTTATACTTCCCTGTGCTTGCAATCTTTACGGTAACCTGCACGCGGCCAAGGGAATGCTCGTTCAGGAAAAAGAAGCCTCCCTTGGTCAGCTGGTGGAACAAGCGCGGACGCTCCCGGTACAGCGTCTCTTCCAACTTGAAGGGATCGCAATGTTTCGCCAGTCCCATCAGGTATGTCTCTCTAATCTCAGCTACTATAGCCTTCTCTGCTTGCTTTTCCATCTCCGCAATCGTTGCATTTTCGGAATCTCTGATCGTTCCTTTTGCCGTAACCTTAAGATCAAACTTGACGTCCCCGTTGCTCTGTACCTTCGGAATGACTTTCATCCAGGGATGCGCGAATAGGATAGCTCCTTTATGACCGTCCTCCAATGGCACTTGAAGAGTTGTTCTATTGATTTTTTCCGTAGCCCATCTCAGTCCCTTGAGCTCCTCCAAAGACATCCAATTTACTATTCTGCCCTTATCGAAAAAGTACGCCCCATTCATCTCAAACATCCCGCGTCCGGCTTTTTCCTCCAGCCATGTGTGCTTGTTAATCGAAATGGAAGGGATGTAAAGCGAGTTGCCGGGCTCATTCATATTGGCGATAAGCCGGTTGCCGTAGGAGGCAATGACATAAGGACTTTGGCTGCGGTTCTGCACGCTTGTGTACATAATGGTATCAAGCGGGGACAGATTAAAAATCGATTTTTGCGTCAAAATGTCCTCCATCTTCTCCTTCGTGCCGAATACTAGCACGTTATAACGGACCTCGTAATGCCTGTTTAACGTCGCGTATGTTTCTTTCCCGCCTCGCCTCATCAGATTCTCGCTTAGAACCACCGCCTTCAGATGACCCCAGAACAATGGAAACTGCGAGGTTTCGTTCGTATCGGCAAGCGAGAGAGCAAGCGTCTCCCCGTGCCCCGTTCCGATCCAGATCGGCACCTTCTGGCCCAGCGACGTATTCTCGGATCTCGCGATATTGGAGAAGTTTAGCACCTGTACATACGTCTTATATTCGCCGTTCACGTAATCCACCCCAAGCGCGGTGACATAAGCCATATTTTGAATATCCCTCGAGTTCGCGCAGCTTGGCAGAAAACCAACGACAAGCAAACAAACAAGCATCCTTCCGATAATTAACCGCATCCTATTCCACTCCTTACCGCTCGTCATCCTGATTTTGCAGGACGCCCGGACGCCGTTTCATTAAGAACCAAGGAAGCCGGAGGAACGAAGCTACAACATCCTTGATTTTTAGAGGCGATAGAGGAGCAAGATAACTTACCCCAAATGACTTCTGGCTTCCCAAAAGCGCAATGAATAGGACGATCCCGAGGATAACCCCATACATGCCGAGGAAGGAAGACAGCAGGAAAAAGAACAGGCGGATAATACTGACGACCGTACTTAACGACTGATTGACCAGCGTTACTCCCGAGACCGCGGTAATCGCGCCAATCACAACAACCGACGGCGACACCAGCCCCGCGCGGATCGCGGCATCGCCAATGATGAGACCGCCAATCGACGTTAAGGTCTGACCGATGGAAGTCGGCAGCCGGACACCGGCCTCACGGAAGATCTCCAGCAGCATTAGCAGGATAAACATCTCGATCTGCGCGGAGAACGGAAGGCCGAGGCGGGATACCGATATGGTTGCCATAATCCGGAACGGCAGCTGATCCTGATGAAAGGCCATTAGCGCGACCCAGATTCCCGGCAGGAATACTGTAATGAAAAGACTGAAAATACGAATCAGCCGTGCAAAGGAAACATAGGTGTAGTTGAAATGAATATCCTCCGGCGATTTAAGCAGCAGGCTTAATCCGGCTGGTCCTACGATAACTAACGGGTTGCCATCCATAACAATAAGAAACCTGCCGGAGAGTAAGGCATTAACGCAGTAATCGGGTCTCCCCGTATAATCCAGCAGCGGGAGAAGCTTGTACCTCGAGCCGGTTAAGGCCTCCTCCAGCTGGTTAATGCTGTAGAGACCGTCCGTATTGATAGACTGCAGGCTTTTATGCACCGCATTTAATATTTTCGGACTAATAATGTCTTCGAAATAGAGCAGGGACAGTCTTGTCTTCGTCCGCTTGCCGATTGTGTATTCCTTCACGTACAAGGAATGGCTGCGGAGCCGTTTGCGAATGAGCGCCACATTGACGGACATATCTTCAATAAAGCCGTCTTTGGGGCCTTTAATGGAAATTTCCGTGCTGGATTCGCTTGGCATCCGCTGCGGGCGGTCGCTGATTCCCATATTGAAATAACGCTTCTCCTGAACGAAATAAAGAAATAGTCCCCCCTCGAATACAATTTCATCAATATCTTCCTCGGTAGGGATTTCTTTATAAGTGAACAGAGACAGCCGGGAAATCATCTGGTGGATGTCTTCTGCCGAAGCCTTTCCCGACGATTCGTAATACTCGGTAAGAACAGGCAGGACAAACTCGTGAATCTGCCCCGTATCGCAGAGAGCATTCGCGTACACGAGTACAACGGAAGGCTTGTCGCTGGTTCCGAAGCGGCATGGCTTGACGAATACGTCAGCCGATCCCTGATATAGCTGCTTCAATCGTTCTTCGTTCCAGCTTACGCTGCCTGCGGGTGCCGTCATTGTGGCTCATCCTTCCGGTATGGTTTGGCAAACAAGGTGATGACCATCCATATCAGTGTTACAACCAGCAAAATAACAAGTGAAATAGGTAAAAACACTTTGTACATCCACTGGTAATAGGAATAATCATTCGTGCGAATGATTCCAACATAAATGTAGCTGGCCATAATAATAGCCGTTGTCCATTTGCGGACTCTCCCCGTCATCTTCAGAGCATCGGTCAAGAGATACACCGCGATGCAAATGCGGATGCAAGCCCCCGACATCCATTGAAAGATCGAGAAGAAATCGACATGCTCGATATATTGCCCCACCTTCACGAGACGCCACTGCTCGTAAGGGGAGGTCATCTGATTGGCAGCCTCCCTAGGACCGAATTCGGTAATGGCGCCAACGATTGGTCCCAGCATGATTCCTACGATAAAAAGGCTGTAGCCGAGGATGTGCCATGTCTTGATCTTTTCGCTAAGCCTATGCTGCAGCAGAAGCAGAAATATAACCTCGATATAACCGCTTGACGCATACAAAATGCCGTTGGCAACAGGCTCCCACCCGTGCTCCAGAATCGGAGTCAGCAGTCTGTAGTCTTTTTCCGAGTGGTTAAAGACACTGACGAATACCCCCAATACGCAGACAATGGGAAACAAGACGCCCGCGGTTACCGCAATAGAGCGGAGACCCCATACCGTAATGAAAAAGCAGATAATAACCAGAGTAAGGACAAGCGCCAGCGCCGGGGAAGCCGGCAGGTAGTTGGTTGTATTCCACTTCACGGTATGGAGAACGGTTGTTGCCCCGATCATGTACAAAATGACGCAGACCGGAATAATCAGAATCCATGACACAACGGGATGAGTCTTATCCGAAATCCACTTCCGCCACTTCTGTTGGCCGGATTTTTTCATCATCCAAGCAAGCAGCAGGCACCATACGACAAAAACGGCCCCTGTCACGATAACCGTAATCCATGCATCCCGCCCGGAAGCATCCAGCAGCATCGGATTAATGATGACATGATCGATAAGACCGTTGGTTAAAGCAAATATCATAAGCAACTGGACGATATTGATTTTGCTGGCCTTTCCACTCATAAGCTAATCATTCCGTTCCTGATCTCCCCTTCGTACGGGGAAAAAGATATGTTATTCATTCCCAACAACGATGCCAAATTATTCATGGAAACAAGAAGAAGGCTCTCCGGGTAGGAGAGCCTTTCTTTAATGCCCTCTTAGGGCCTATGTTCAATTAACGGCTTTAGCCGGTTCTCCCAGATCCACATCGGATTGTATTGCCGGCGGATCATGGTCTTGGCCCGAATAACTTGATTATTCTCCATCAGACTTGCGATTCGTCCCGCATGCTCGCGCAAATACGCCTCCTCCGAGGGATGGTAGGTCTCTCTCGTATCCATGCCGAACCCCCTTGCATTCCACCTCATAAAATACGCTTGAAGCCGGTTGCCCAGCTCCTCCAGCGCAGGCACCGCCTCGTTCAGGACAAGCATATTGCCCCGGCTTGCCGCCTCCAGCACAATAAGCCCAAAGGATTCCGAATAGGAGGTGCATAGAAATAAATTGCTCAACGTAAACAGATCCATGACCCCCGAATGCGGGAAGCCGTCCGGCCAACCCAGGTCCGAGGTGAATGCAAGATCTTCCCCGCCAAGACCGTATAGCTCTCCTTCGCTTCGGATTCTCCGTTTGTAAGCAGCCGGTTCGATATCGAGAGACGGAAAATCGCAAAAGATCATCTTCACCCGTTTACCCGACACCGATCCTATTGCCCCCAGAAGCGCAGCAGCTTTCTCCATCTGCTTGCCTGTCGTGAGCCGGCCCGGATAAACCGCCAGAATGTCCGGTGACAACAGATCGGTCCGCGTTCCAAGCCGCTGTACCTCTTCTCCCATTTCGCCAAACAGATTCAGGCTGTTCGGGATCGCCCTGCATCGCTCAAGCGGGACCTTGTACTGCTCTGCGAGCGCGGGTAATCCCGATTCGGCCGGGTACAGATAGGTGGTATTCGGCAGCGGCAGAAATCTTGCCGAGAGGGGCCAGTCCATCCGCTGCGGCCTGACGGCCGGATAGGAATGCGTCATGGCAAGGAATCTAAGCCGGGGCAGCCGGACCTGCACCTGACGGACCGCAATATTATGAACGAGATGCCAGCCCTGGTACAGAATATCGTGGAGAAATACAACCTCCACATCCGATAAAGCCTCGTATAAGCTGTCTGCAACGGCCTCTGCCTCCTGGAAGAAGCTTGGATGAACCCTTCCCGTAGGCTGCGTATAATCCACCCAATGAATCTGCTTGCCATGCAGCCGGTTCGTTATTTTGATCCATTCAATCCGCTCATCGCTATAGATGCCGTACCGCTCGGAATCCGGGCAGTCTTGACTGACGAGCACCTTAACGCCTACTCCGCCGCCAAGCAGCATTTGCAGATGCTCCTCCACAACGCTGACTAAGGAATAGGTCTTCGACAACCCGTTGAACATGGTCAGAATCGCAACCTTCAACGCTCGCCCCCCTTTTTTTCGCGTAAATACTGTCTTGTATGCCTGAATATTAGGGATTATGCATAGGTATGTAAGGTGTGCATACAGAGGGCTGATTACCGTACTTAGGAGGGGATAACGAAAATGGCCTGTGTCAACCTAGGGATAGCCAATGGCTTCAACTTGTTTTTGTTTGGCGATCATACGCAATCCTTCGTTGATTCGGAGGGGAGGGTAGCCGTTGGCGGCAATGCGACTTACAACAGCTATGGGATAGGCGATAAGCTGCCCGTATCCACAACAAGATCGGATCTTATCGTACGGGGAAATATTGATATTACGGGGGGAACAAACTTCGCAGGGAATACCGTGATATTCCCTGCCGGCACGGTCATTAATTATACGATGACCAATAATAACGGTGTACCCGGCCAACCCCTGGTAAGTACGCCAATTGATTTTGACGGGGCCGAACAATCGCTGGCACAGTTATCCCTTAACCTTGCCGCCTTGCCGGTAAACGGATCCGTCGTCAATAACTTCGGTACAATCTTCCTCATCGGAACGGATCCGGCTCTTAACATATTTATGTTTAACGGCAACAACGTGGACGGCAACGGGTTGAAGCTGGATACGGCGAACGGCATTAACATCATAGCTCCGGCAGGCTCAACCGTTCTCATTAACGTTGGCGATGATAATGTGGGGTTCGGAAGCTATCAGATTTTCCGCAATGGGGCTACCCCCGATCCTTCCGAAGGACAATTCATTCTCTGGAACTTTTATCAGGCTACCACGGCTTTTAACCAGAACCTCTCGATTCTTGGTTCGGTACTTGCCCCATATGCGAACTGGGAGGCTATTGGCTTCGGCAATATTAACGGCACGCTGGTCGCCCAATCGCTTACGAATGTAGGCGGCACGCTAGAGGCGCATAATATACCGTTTATGGGCTGCCTGCCGGGTACGGTCGGACCGACGACTTCGACAACAACAACAACAACAACAACAACGACTACCACTGCCAGCTCAACGACCTCCACGACGTCAACGACATCAACAACTTCGACAACAAGCACCACGTCAACGTCGAGTACATCAACCGCCGTTCCTACTACTTCAACGACAACAACAACGACCACGACGCCTGTGCCAACGACAACAACCACAACTTCTACCTCTACAACGACACCGGCCGTCATTACGGGACCAATCATTACAGCGACCAAAACGCCTAATGTCTCAACCGCGCAAATCGGGGACACGATTACTTATACGATTACTGTCACTAATGTAGGCACTGCTCCAGGAGAAGCTTTGTTAGTCGAGGTCCTTCCTCCGGGCGTTCAATTTATTCCGTCCAGCTTGTTCATTGACGGGGGCCGATTCAGCGGCGTAGATATTACAGAGCAGGTCGTCATTGGCATAATCAACGTAGGGCAGGTTGTGACCATTCAATTCGAGGCTTTTGTTGCGGGTTATCCTCCAAACGGACAAATTACGAATGCCGGCTTTGTTGTTACCGTCCCGCCAGGCACCGTACCGGCAACCTGTACGCCGGGTGATGTATCCTTGACCACTACGCAAGGCGTCACTCCCGTTCCCGGACTTATGCTCCCTGTGCTTCCCGTCTTTAAACCGGGCGTAACGCCAGCGCCGGGTCAAGTACCTAACCTTGGACCGATCACCGGCCCTAGCGGAAACGTCCTGCTTAGTCAGCAGGTTACCGTTCCAGGCATTACGCTTACGCCAATTGTCGGCTTGACCGTACCGGTTCTGACAGGAACCGTTCAGCCGATTATCTCAACCAGCTTTGTCACGGTTCCGAATACCCCAGCTCCAAATGCGCCTAATCTTCTTGTATCCAAGGCCTTCCTTGATATTTCCTTATTCGTGGGGCAGCGGATTACGTACACGGTCTTTGTCGTGAACAATGGCAACGCCGTGTCGGGAAGAACCGTATTCACCGATGTCCTGCCGTCAAACGCTTTATTTATACCGGGTACCGTCAGGGTCAACAATGTCCTTAGGCTGGATGCGAATCCGAACGAAGGCGTTAATCTTGGCCCTATCGCTCCGAATCAGAATGCCTTTATCCGGTTTGACGTGCTTGTAAGGGGCAGCGGCTCCTTGACGAACACAAGCCAGGTAAAAGCCGATTTCCTGCTGCCGAATCAACAGATTGTCTCGCGGACGTTCCAGTCCAATACCATTACGAATCCGGTCAGCATGATCCGGGCTTCCGACTTTGCCACTTTCCTCAAAACAGCGGATGCGCAAATCGTGAAGGTCGGAGACAGCTATCATTACAATGTCATGCTTACAAACCTGTCAACGGATATTACGGCAGCCAACGTCATCTTCTACGATCCGCTCGACAACCAGCTGCAATTCGTGTCGGGAAGCCTTACCGTTGACGGTATTCCGCAGCCCGACCCTCAAGCGGGTATCCCGCTTGGCACCATTGGTCCGGGCTCAACCCGGAGGTTAACCTTCCAGGTGAACGTTCTGGCTGAACCGGTGGGCGGCATCCTTATTAACCTGGCGGCTGTTCTGTTCGAATTCCGCTTCGGAACGTCCTGCTTCCGGGCCGGTCTCCTGACCAATACGGTACGGATTATCGTGGAGGAAGAAGAGGAATAAAGCATAGGCTGAACAAAAGCCCAAGACCTTTGCTTAACAAGGGTCTTGGGCTTTTTTGTGTTGATTATTCAAATTCCCAGCAGCTGAGGCTTAGATTACCGTATTGGTAACTGCGGTGAAGCAGCTTCGCCTGGCGGGTGCCGTCCCCTGCGCCCATGGCCAGCAGGAGCGGAATAAAATGCTCGCTTGTCGGTACCGCTTGCGCCGCATAGGGAGCTAATGCGCGATATTGGAACAACGCATCCGTATCCCATGCCTCCAGATGATCCTGCAGCCATTGATCAAAGCTTGCCGCCCAATCGTCCACGCCATCCGAACGCCAGTTCAAAGCCCGCAGATTATGAACGGTTCCCCCGCTTCCGATGATCAGAACATCCTGCTCCCGAAGATCGGCAAGCGCTTTGCCGATCTGATACTGCTGCTCGTTCGTCAAATAACGGTTCACGGATAAAGCAATAACCGGGATATCCGCATCCGGATACAGGAGCTTCAGCACCGCCCAAGCTCCGTGATCCAGGCCGCGTTCTTCGTCCGTTACCGCCTGTATGCCCTGCGATTCAAACAGGGACACGATGCGGTCCGCCAGAGAACGGTCCCCTTTCGCCGGATAAGTCATCCGGTACAGCTCATCCTGGAATCCGCCAAAATCGTAAATCGTGCTGTACGTCGAAGCAGCACTAACTGCCTGTACATTCTCCTCCCAATGGGCCGAGAACAGAACAATAGCCTTTGGCTTCGGATGATTAGCAGCGAAGGATTTCAGAAATTCCGTGTAGCTGTTATCCTCTAACACAATCGATGGCGCGCCATGCGCAAAGAAATACGATGGAAGCATAATCGTTCACTCCTTATAGATATGATTTACATTCTTGCGTCTTCCTTGATCCATTGCAGGAAATCCCGCTGATTCTCTTCGGTAACGCCATGATCGGACTTATACGTTTTGAAGGTAAGCTTGGGGGCAATCTCCCGGAAATAAGCTTCGTTCTCGTATCCGATGCTGACCGGGAATACCGAATCATATTCGCCGTGCGATATAAAGAAAGCTACCTGCTCCACGCTTTGCAACGCATATTCTTCCTTCACAAAACCGGGCACATAACCGTTCAGAGCTATAATTCCTCTCAACTCACTGCCCATTGTAAGCGCCAGCGTCATCGCCAGAATCGCCCCTTGGCTGAAACCAAGCAGATAGCGTTGCTGCGGATCTATCGGATATTGGGCCGTTGCTTCCTTAATAAAGGCTTCCAGCTGCCCGGCTGCTTGATCGAATAAGTCACGAACCGGATTGCCGAGGCTTTTGAGCTCATAATATTGATAACCTGCTCCAAGCCGGAGATTGCCCCGGATACCGATAATAATGAAGTCATCCGAAAGGGATTCAACCAACCCGTGCATATTCCGCTCGTTTGAACCTTTGCCATGAAGCGTAAAAATCGTGGGGTACGTTCTGCCCGGCTCCAAACTGGACGGCAGATGAACATCATACTCAAAGACTGCATTCATTGGACAACCCTCCATTCGCTTCAGATATATTAGTAATGTGAATATTTATTTTATATAAGAAATATAACGCTGCGAGTACTAGCCTGTCAATCGGAAAATTGTTAATATAAATATTAGTTATGTATGACTAATATTTTTGAGGAGTGAGCTGCGTCATGGATATCGGCTCCGCCATTCGGGCTATCCGTAAACGGAAGAACATCACGATTGCCCAAATATGCGAAGAAACCGGCTTATCCCAAGGTTTTATGAGCCAGGTCGAAACGAATAAAACTTCACCGTCGATCACAACGCTGGAGAGCATTGCGAATGCGCTTAAGGTTCCGCTAGCCTATTTGCTGCTGGACAAAAAGGAAAAGATGCAGATCGTCCGCAAGGATGGGCGCCGGATAACGACAAGCGGGCCGGACAAATTGAAGGTCTCCCACCTGAGCTCCACCAAAAATGTTCATATGATGATCGTTGAGCTTCCGCCCGGTGCATCAACCGGAGAAAATCACGCCCATGAGGGCGAAGAAGTCCATGTCGTTATCCAAGGAACGATCTATATCGAGCAAGGCGAGGATGCCGCCGAATTAAGCGCCGGCGACTCCTTTAGCTGGAATGCATGCACCCCCCATACGGTGAAAAATATTGGGAGGGATACCGCAATAGTCATGATCTCGGTTTACACCGAATCCGATCCTTCGAAGGCATTTCTGTAATCGAACAAAAGGGCACCCCGCAGGGCGCCCTTTCTTCATTTACAACAAAATAAATTATACACATTTGTTACCGCCTAACGCCCTTTTCTCGGCCTAGCACCCTGTGATAAAGTGGAAATTGGGCCAAATAAAGATCCTCGGAGGGGAAAACATGGACGCATACCGTCCGACGAGCCTAAACAAACTAACATACATACCTTTTCGTTGAAAAGCGAAGGAAAGGAAGGCCATTATCCATGAATGCTTCTCATGCTGGCGGATCCAGCTCTGCCCCCGACTTAACGAATATTAAGCGCGGGCCCATTATCGCTACAATTATAATTGGCGCTTTTATCGCCATTCTGAATGAAACACTGCTAGGTAACGCGCTTCCGGAGTTAATGAAAGCCTTTGAAGTTGGCCCTTCAACCATTCAATGGCTCACAACGGCTTATATGCTTGTTGTAGGCGTACTCGTTCCGGTAACGGCATTGCTTCAACAATGGTTTACAACCAGGCAGATGTTTATAGGCGCCATGACCTTGTTTTTCGCGGGTACGGTTATTTCGGCCGTTGCTCCCGAATTTGGCGTTCTGCTTGTAGGACGGATTGTTCAAGCCATCGGGACCGGTTTGATGCTTCCCGTATTGATGAACACCATTATGGTTATTTTCCCTCCTGAAAAACGCGGGGGAGCCATGGGTCTGATCGGGCTTGTCATTATGGCGGCACCGGCCATCGGACCCACTCTGTCCGGTGTTATTATGGACTCGCTCAACTGGCGCTGGCTGTTTATTCTCGTTATTCCTCTTGCGGCTTTGTCGATTATCTTCTCCTTTATGTTCCTGAAGAACGTATCGGATATTACGAAGCCTAAGGTGGATATTATCTCGATTCTGCTTTCCACGATCGGCTTCGGCGGACTTGTATACGGCTTCAGCTCGACGGGCGAGAAAGGCTGGTCGGATCCGGTGGTTATCTGGACGATCGCCGTTGGCGCGGTAGCGCTCATTATCTTTATCTTGCGCCAGTTGAGACTGGAGGCTCCGATTCTGGACCTGCGGGCTTTCAAATCGCCGATGTTCTCCATCGTAACGATCCTGCTCTTCGTTCTTATGATGACATTGTTCTCGACAATGACGCTGCTTCCAATGTTCCTGCAAGGCGCACTTCTGATGACGGCATTCACTTCCGGCATCATTATGCTTCCGGGCAGCATTGTGAACGGCATTATGGCTCCGATCTCCGGTGTATTGTTCGATAAATTCGGTCCTCGTATTCTTGTAACGCCTGGCCTTATCCTTGTGGCGATCTCGCTATGGATGTTTACCGGTATCGATGCCACGGCAAGCAAAGGACATATCATCATGATTCATATTATTATGATGGTTGGTATTTCCCTTGTGATGATGCCGGCTCAAACCTCCGGTCTGAACCAGCTGCCGCGCCATCTTTATCCGCATGGTACGGCGATCCTGAACACCCTGCAGCAAGTATCGGGTGCTATCGGCACAGCGCTGTTCATCAGTATTATGAGTAACGGCACCAAAGATTATCTGAAGACTTCCTCCGATCCGGGCTCGCCGGCTGAGCAGGCTCACGGTATGGTCGCAGGTATTCATGACGCCTTCTGGATTGGTCTTATTGTCGCCATTGCTGCCATTATTATCGGTTTGTTTGTGAAACGCACCAAGCCGCCTGAAGGTGATCAGGGAGCGGAAGGCGAGAAAAAAGTAAGCATGAGCCATTAATTTAGTGAACAAAAGCGCCCTCCAGATGATTCTGAAGGGCGCTTGCTCTTTGGAGCTTATTTCAGGAAGCCTTCTTTGAAGATTGCAAGCAGGCTTTCCAACGTAGTAGGATCACTGTAAGACGATGCTTCCGTATCGATTTCGATAACATGGTTGTTTTTAACCGCAGGGATGTTCTTCCATGTGTCCGTATTCATAAAGGCATTGTCGTTCGCGCTGCTTCTGCTGAGTACGATATAATCGCCCGCATATTCAGACAACAGCTCCTGCGACAAAGTGTAGTAGCCAGGTCCTTGAGCATCCTTCGCTACCTTCTCAGGCATTTTCAGACCCATTGCTTGGTACAATACTTCCGTGCCGCGTGCCCAATGGTCGCCAAATACGTAGAAGCTCTTCGCGTCCGTCTCAATGACGGATACGGTTGCATTCTCGCCGATCTTGGCTTTAATCTCGTCGCCAATTGCGGCAGCACGGGATTTGAAGTCGTCAACCCAAGTTTGCGCTTCTTTTTCTTTGCCAAGAATCTTGCCGATTTCCAGCTGCTGGTTCAGGTAATCAAGCTTCCCCCAAGTAAAAGCAACCGTAGGAGCGATCTCGCTTAGCTTGGCAACATTCTTGCTCTCTGTCCCAACCACAATCAGGTCCGGATCCAGCTCGATGATTTTCTCCAGATCCTCATCGGATACGACCTCAACGCCTTTCAGCTTGTCGGTGAAGAGCGGGCTCATGTTGGTCCATTGGTCTACGCCAACAATGTTAGCGCCCATGGAGATCATATTCGGTGCGTAAGCCAGTGCTACGATGCGCTTTGGATTAGCGGGAATTTCAACCGGGCCGCTCTCGGACTGGTAAGTAACCGTTCCGGATGCCGGCTGTTCCGCCGCAGCGGATTCTGTTGCCGCAGGTGTTTCGGCAGCTGCCGCGGAACCGTTATTTGCATTGTTCGTGTTGTTGGTTTTGTTGCTGCCGCATGCGCTAAGAACAACAACAAGTACAAGCAGCATAATTGCAGGAATAAACTTTTTCATGGTCTAGCTCCTTTTATTTTTGAATGGCATTAATTACGATAATGATTCTCAATATCACATTGAATAACTATAAATGGTTATTGAAAGTCTGTCAATGTGTGCAAAATAAATTTCAAGTTGCGAAAGCGGAGGTTGTTTTTACATGAGCACGGACAAATTGCGGTATCCGATCGGGCCTTTCGAAGAAACATGCGACCCATCGGCCGAGCAGCGCAGCAATTGGATGAAAGAGATTGAGCGGATGCCGTCGCGGCTTCGGAAAGCGGTGGAAAGCCTGTCCGAGGATCAGCTGGCAATTCCTTACCGCCCCGGCGGCTGGACGATCCGGCAAGTCGTTCATCATCTGGCGGATAACGATATGAACTCCTATATCCGGTTCAAGAAAGCAATGACCGAGGACAATCCGGCCGCTTCCACGTACCGGCAGAACATGTGGGCAGAGCTTAACGACTACGAAGCACCCATTGAGGACTCGCTTGTTCTGATCGAAGCGCTGCGCAGCCGGTTTGCCGTACTGCTGCAAGGGATGCAGTCATGGGACTTTGCAAGAACATTTACGAGCCCGACAACCGGACTTATGACGCTGGATACGGCGATACAACGCTTTGAATGGCATGGCCGGCATCATCTTGCCCAAATCAACTCATTAAAAAAGCGTATGGGCTGGTAGCCCATACGCTGTTTACTTATCTCCGTTATCTTGCGACACTTTCCAACACCTGCTTCACCAGACGCTTCGGCGCGGCCAGCAAATAAGCTTCCTGAATAAGCACGGTCAGCTCATCCCAATTCGGACCCGCTTCCATATCAACGGATACCCAGCCATGATGGCCGATATAAGGCGTCTTGACATAGCCGCCCTGCTCAAGCAGCAGGTACTGCTGCTCCTTTGTCGCTTTGATCGACAGGCTCGGCAGGACGCTGTTATGCCCTTCCCCCATCATAATGAAGGTTTTGCCCTTTACCTTCATCACGTCATGCCCAAATCCGTCAACGATTTGGTCTACCTCCGGCAATGCGGAGCAAATGCCCTGCACCCGCTCCAGCATCGCTTTCCCCAGCTCCGTCTTCATCCTTATCCCTCTCTTCTCCGGTACAGGTCTATACTCTTGTAGCCTTCTCCCAGAACAACCCTCATCTCGGCTTTCCGTTTGGCTCTGGTCTCCTCTTGTACGGCACTAAACACATAACGGGCCCAATCCTTGCGGTACCCCGGGGTAAGCGAACGGAAGAACGCCAGAGTCTCCGGATTCTCCCGAAGCTCCTCTTCTACCTGGGACACGAGAGCCTCGTAGTCGGTCACACTCTGGCTTGGCTTCTTAGAGGATGATGCTCCCTTCTTCCGGGCTTCGGACTTGAAGCCTACAACCGTAAAGACGTCATCCAATCCCACCATACGCGCAAATTTGATCTCGCTGTTCCCGATATAGCCATCTTCCTCGCTCGCTCCCAGCCCTTCAAACAGACTGTCCCGGTGAATGTAGGTCGGATACGCTTTATTGCCCTTCTTCGGATAGGCGGCATACAAATAACCGCTCTCCTCCAGATAGTTCTTCTCTATAATTTCACTCATCAGCTTCTGCAAAGAAGGCATATCCAGGACAAAAGCAAAGATCAAGTCATAACGGCTGCCCGCCTGCAGCTCTGTTTCGTACTGCTCCAAGCCTGCCAAGGCATCATTGCCCTCCGGCTGATGAAGAATTGCTGCTTTTTTATACTTATGTAAATTCAACTTCTCCACGATCGTCTTGCTCATGGGTAACCTCCGATTCTTTCACATGCGCATAAGGCGCTTTGTCGTGTACGAGACCGAGCTGAATGCCATGCTCCAGATAGGCCTTTGCTCCGCATAATACAATCGTGAAGCCTTCCGTTGAACCAATCGCCCGCTGCACGATTTCCTCTGCTTCTCCCTGGAAGCCGGAATCGGTAACGGTCACAAAGGTTTCCGATTCGGACAAGGCGGTAAACGTCCATTCGGCTCTTGTTCCCCAGTCGATGACAATGCGTTTATTCGTCTCAAGCTCCAGTACGCGGACCGGTGCCGAAGCTCCGTACATCTCCCAGAACCACTCAACCTGACTGCCCGCTTCCAGCTTTCCGCTGCTTCCCGTAAACCAGAACTTCGTTGTAATAGCCGGATCGATAAAAGCCTCATACACTTCGCTCACCGGACGCCTGATCATCATTTCCGCTTTAGCTGCTATTGTTGTTGCCACCGTCGAACCTCCCCCTGTCGTTTACTACTTCCTTATTTCTATATTGGCCGGCAGTGAACCTGCTAAACCTGCTGCAAGCGGCCGTATACCCGATAATTTTGCCAGTCCTCTTTTGAGGAGTGGCTTCTTTTATTATTTTTCCAGCTTTTTGTAAACCGCCTTTATGAATCCGCCAAACACTTCATGGCTGTAGGTGAAGCCGTGCTTCAGGTAATAACGAAGCGCATCTTCATTGCCATTCGATACATAGATGAACAGCAGGTCAACGCCCGGAAAGCTCTCCAGCCATTCTATCGAAGACTCGAACAGCTTTTTGCCCAGTCCCATGCTCCGGTAGCCGTCACGCAAATACAAATTGCTGAGGAAGCCAATCTTCTTCGGAAGCTCTACCCAGTCCGGGTAAAAACCCATGCTGTCAGCCAAATCCCGGTTAGGAGCCCAAGCGGGAAGCTTATCATCCCCTGGCTCCAGATCTTCTACCGTCGAGAACGCGTAGCCAACCGGTACGCCTTCATCCCTCACGATTAGAACATGGGTATGAAGCGCACCGTCATAGCTTCTGCGCATCCGCGTATCAAAGTTCATCCGGTAGAATATTTCCGGAGCCATGACAGCCCTGGACTGCTGGAAGGCCATCAGCTCGTTGCACAGCTCCCGGCAAGGCTCAATGTTGCCATCCGTTACAACCTCTATCGTTATGTTCGTCATGTGCTGCCCCCTGCGTGCTCTTCCTTTTGTATAACTAAAATACCGTGAACGGCTATCCCAATGCAATCGGCTTTTGGGCGCAAAAAAAAGAGCCTCTGCCTAGAGACTCTTCCTCCATGTTCTATTCAAACAGCTTGCCCAGCGCATTCAGCATTTCGCCTGTGCCATGCTCGCGTATCTCCGGCGTATCATGCCCGTCGAAGAAGGCGCCTTGCTCGGTGAATACCAGCTTTGTTCCGCTGTCCACGGGGAACAATTCGATTGTAGTCGTCGAAACGGACATCCGCGTGTCGTTCATATCCAGCGTGTACGTGTAGACAATACGCTCGGCCGGTACAATCTCCTGATAGACCGCGTCAAAGGTAAAGACCGGTCCCTCCGGCGGCCCGCCGCTGCTGTACTCGCGCCCGCCTACCCGGAATTCGAATTGATCGGGCTTCGAGAACCACTTACCCTTTACCTCCGGATCGGCAAAAGCTTCGAATACCCGCTCCGCGCCAGTCTTGTAAGTACGTTCAACAACAAAGGTTGCATGCTTAACAAATCTTTCGGTCATAGTGAATGATCCTCCTTAAATGAATTGTGAAGCAATTCATGCTTCGTAAGCGTAAACTTAATGAATTGTGAAGCCATTCATGCTTCGTAAGCGTAAACTTAATGAATTGTGAAGCCATTCATGCTTCGTAAGCGTAGTCCCTTCGATTACGGCTCGTCTTGTCCCCGCTCAAGCAGGCTGCCCAGCTTGTTCAAGTGCTGCTCCCAGCTGACGCGCCTCTCAAGCACGGGCTTCTCGAACTCCATCTTCATCGCCTGCAGAAGACCCGTAAAATCATCCACCGTCAGGCCCTTCTTGCCGATGAGCAGCTTGGAGGCATGCTCCAGCTGTTCAAGCAGCTTCTGCTGCCGCGTTATCTGCTCTTTGATCCGCTGCTTCTGCAGCGTCACCATCTCCAGAGGGCTGATCTGCTTCGCCGATAAGGTCGCCTTAATCTCTTCCAGCGACAAGCCCAGCTCCTTCAGCGTCAGAATCTGATGCAGACGGGACAGATCGGACTCGTCGTACAGCCGGTGACCGGAATCGGTCTGTCCCGACGGCGAGAATAAGCCGATCTGATCGTAGAAGCGCAAGGTTCTGACCGTCAGCCCCGTCATTTTGGCGAGGTCTCCAACTTTCCAAAGATTGTTCATGCTCAGCCCTTTCGTGGACGCTAGCTTCATACCGGTAGCTCTATTGTAAAACATGACGTTACGTAAGGTGCAACCCCCAAGCCGATTTTACATTAGAAATATATTTGGTGCGGATAAAGAGGAAGTAGACAAGCTGAATAACAACGAAAGATCCCAGCACCGTCAGCGACGGCTTCATCATATTGTACTCGAACATATTTTGCATCGCCGTAAGGGCAACCGCTCCGTGAATGACGGCCACTACGATCGGGGCGAAGAACAGAATCATCAGCTGCTTCGTTAAAATCGCCGACAGCTCGCGGTCCGTAAGCCCAATCTTGTGGATCGCCTGGAACTTCCGTTTATCCTCGCCAAGGTCGGTGTACAGGCGGAAATACAGAAAACTGCCCGCTCCCACAAAAAATACGATGCCGATAAAAAATCCGACAAACAAGACGACGCCAAAAATCTGATCCTGCTGGTACAGCGCGTAATCCACGCCCATAAACCAGTTATCGGTTTTTCCAAGCCTGCCGTCAATCTCTTCTCCCGCCTTTTTCAGCGTTTCATGCGAGCCCGATACGTCAAAGGCATATTGGTAAATGACGTTCTCCGACTTCTTCATCTGCTCAAACCGTTCATCGGGCACCACGTAATAGTCGGGTCCTGCCTGAATAGCCGGCGTATCAATCGTCTGCACGGGCTTTAGCGTAAGCCCCGCTTCCTTCAGCGTAACCGGCGTCAGCTCCGGCTCCGCTGCCCCCATCATCGTGCCGTTGTAGTGGACAATAGCCGTTTCATCGCCTTGTACATCGGACTTCGTCCCCTTGGCTGCCGTTACGAGCGCATTAAAGGCGGTTTGCGGCACGACGGAAAGCCGCTTGCCGTCCTTCGTCTCCACATTTTTAATGGTGAGCGCATAGGATTGATAAGACAATCCCGCATCCTTCAGCGTCTGTTCAATCATCGCAACATCCTGCTCGGAAGGCTTGTCATACGAGGTGTACTTCATGGCAAACGGATTATCGTTCCGAATAACATCCGTATACATCGATTTGAAGCCAAACAACGAGCCAATCGCGGAGAAAGCCACCGTCGACAGAATCGCCACCATAAAGAACGTTCTTGCGTTATCCTTCATCCGGTAAGCAAGGTCCGATAACAGGACGATGTTTGTTTTCCGCCAGAAAATCGAACGGCTCTTGCGGCCTTTATGGACGGCGTATACGCTCAGCTGCGTGAACAGGAAGTACGTACCGATAATAACGACAACCGTCACCGGAATCATCGCGTAGAAGACGACCATACCCTTGACCGCCAGCGCAGCGGCATAGCCGCCAACAATCAAGAGCAGCGCAAACCAGGACAGCAGCGCGGACGCCTTCGGCTCCGGCTTTGGCTTGTTCGAGCCCTTCAACAGATCAATAAGCGAGTTGTTCCGAAGCACGGTCACCGTGAATAACGAGATCAGCAGGAACAGCGCCATAAAAGCCGCCCCGGTCAATACAATCGCCTTGGCGGGAAAATAAAACGGCAGCCTTTCATCGAGACTAAGCAGCCTCTGGGACAGGAGAAGAATGACCTGGGCAAAGCCAAGCCCGGCCGCAATGCCCGCTACCGTAGCGCCAAAGCCGATCACGATATTTTCCATAAACACGAGACGGCGCAGCTGCATGCTGGTCATCCCGTGCATGATGAGGATGCCGAACTCCTTCTTTCGCGTCTTCAGGAATGATCCCATCGAGTACAGCACGAAGAAGAACGAGAAGACGTAAATGACCGATTCCGCGAAATGCATGGCGGTAGATACGCTCATGTGGAGCGTGCCATCGGCGAGTCCCGGATGAAAAGCAAATATCGAATAGACGAAAAACACCATAACCGAAAACGCGCTGCTTAGAAAATATCCCGCGTAAATCCTCCGATTGCGGATTACGTTATTGAAAGCAAACCGTCGCAAGCTCATAAATAAGCCCTCCCTGTTGATTTGATCTCATCGTAACAAAGGAGGGAATTCTGCAGCTATCGATTAACCTTACGTTTCCTTACATTATTGAAAGGTTAAGCTTGTCATGCGTGTCCTTTTTGTCTAACCAGCCTCCGACTTTAAAGTCCCTAAGGGACCTTAAAGATGCTTACACCGGCATATTTTTCAGGCTTAAGGTTCCTAAGGGACCTTAACATCGACGCCAGCATCCCATTTAGCGCCCCAGTCTGCCTTTTTTGCGAATTTAAGGTCCCTAATGGGTCTTAACCTCTTAACTAGCCGCTCTTTTTCCACGCTTAAGGCCTCTAAGGGACCTTAACAGAATTTACGGCCCTGCGATGCTGCCATCGATCCTCTGTTCAAGCGAATCCATACGAAAATAAAAAAGCCGCTACCCTTGACGGGTAGCGGCCACTCTAATCCATTATTTCGTTTTGAAGCTGAGGAAGCCGTCATCCACCGGAATGGTCTGGCCGTTAATCGCGCTTGCTCCGTCCGAGAACAAGAACGTTACTACGCTTGCCACTTTCTCCGGCTGAATCAGCTGACCGCGCATATGCTGAGCGCCAAGCGCCGATTTCATCGCTTCGTCGTTGCCGAGAATTGGCGTATTGATAAAGCCGGGAGCAACGCCTACAACACGGATGCCATAGTCGGCAAGCTCGAGAGCACCGGATTTAGACATCATAACGACAGCAGCTTTGGCTGCATTATAGTTGAAGCTGCCCATCGCAGCCGCTGTACCGTAGATCGATGCGGTGTTCACAATCGTACCTGAGGCGCCCAGCTCGACCATTTTTTTCGCGCCGTAATACATGCCGTAATAAACGCTATGCTGGTCGACATCAATAACGCGGTGGTACGATTCCGGATCCATCTCGAGGAATGGTTTCACAAGACCAATGCCCGCATTGCTGAAAATCCCGTTCAACGTGCCGAATTTCTCTACCGCGAAATCAACGAGTGCTTTCACTTCTTCGCCTTTCGATACGTCTACCTTGAAGGCCGCCGCTTTGCCGCCAGCCGCTTCAAGCTCTGCGACAACCGCATTCGCGCCGTCCAGATTATAGTCCGCAATAACAAGCGATGCGCCTTTTGCCGACAGCTGCAAAGCCGTTTGTTTACCGATACCGCTTGCGCCGCCAGTAATAATAATTACTTTGCCGTCTTGTTCTGCCATGATAAATATCCCCTTTGCTTTGAAGTTGTAGTAGGAATGCGCAAATCCGCAATTAGGTCAAAATCGATCCGCCGTCGATCACGAATTCTTGTCCAACAATATGAGTGGAAAGGTCGGATACGAGATACATCATCAGGTTGGCGATCTCTTCCGCCTCGGCATATCGGCCGTCCGGCGTTGTGTTCGCCATTTGTTGTCTTGCCGCTTCAGCCGCTTCTTGATTACCCTTGCCAAAGCCGCTTTCGATCGAGCGCATCATTTGCGTATTTACAACGCCCGGGCATACCGCGTTAACGCGTACACCGTAAGGAGCCGCTTCAACGCCAGCCGTCTTGGTCATGCCAAGCACCGCATGCTTGCTTGCGCCATAGGCCACCATGTTTGGTGTAGCCAAAAGCCCTGCTCCGGATGCGGTATTAACGACAGCGCCGCTCTTCTGAGCGATCATTTGCGGAAGCACATGCTTGAGTCCAAGGAATACGCCGCGAACGTTAATGGCCATCAAGCTGTCAAACACTTCGGTTGGATACTCGACCAATGGAAGTATTTTGCCTTCCCAGCCGGCATTGTTGAGGAAAATATCGATCTTCCCGAACTTCTCGACCGTTTGAGCCACGTAACCCCGAATATCCTCTTCCTTTGTTACGTCTGCTTTTATAAATACGGCTTCACCGCCGTTTGCCTGGACTTGCTTAACCGTCTCGTTCCCGGCTTCCTCCGACAGGTCAACTACAACGACCTTTGCGCCGTTCCCGGCAAGAGCAAGCGATGCTGCGCGGCCGATACCTCCGCCTGCACCCGTCACGATCGCTACTTTATCCGTAAAATCAAACTTTTGCATTGTAATCACTCCTCTGAACGCTTTTTTGTTGCTATTCTTGCTACGTAAGCTTTAACGAAAGAATGGCCTTACGCAGTTTGTGATGAACCAACTGTAATCATTCATGTCGCGTAAGCAAGTTGCTTACAAATCTATCTTAACAGATCACTTTGTCGATTGTCGACAATTTAACCTAAAAAACTCTTCCATTAACTCCAATTCCCTTTTTTTATTTAATCCCTGCCAGCAGGAACTCATAAATTGCAGTCTGCGCTTTTTCGTATTCCGATGCCAGAATAGACGCGGTAAACCGCTGAAACGGGGCGTGGAATTCCTTGATCTTTTGCTCGCTCCATTTCACTTCAACAAAGATGTTCAGAATCAGGCTCGCTTTCTCGTAAAACTTCGCCAGCGCCACATTGTCCGCCACGAACACAACATGCCGCAGCACCCGCTCCGCCTTCATCTCGTATTCCCGCACATTGCCCTGCTCGCAGGCAGCATCCGTATCCGCGGCATATTTCTTCAGCATTTCCTTATATTCAGGCGTCCATCTCTGCTGCCCGTACATAACGGCAACGCGAAGAAGCTCGGCCATCAACGTATTGTAGTCTTCAATCTCGGCTTGGGTAAAAGGCTTCACAATCGTCCCGCGCCGCGGAAGACGCTCGACAATCCCTTCAACCTGCAGCAAATACAACGCTTCCCGGACAGGCGCCCGGCTTGTGTTAAGCTCCTTGGCTATGTCCTCTTCGACGATTTTGTCTCCGGCATTCAGTTCTTTGGCGATAATTTTTTTCAAGATATGTCTATAGATCTGCTGCGGCAATGACTCTCCGAACTGCGAATTCGATACTTCATAAGAATTGAACATAATTGATATCTCCCCGTCTGTCTAATAGAGCTCCTCTCTAGTTATCCCAAATTAAGCGGGCAAAATCAATATGCCGTTCGCTCCGTCCTGCTGCTCCGCAGCAGATCATCCAGCCGACCGCAAAGCTTCACCCAGTCGAAATGCTCAGCCGCATCCCTCTGCGTACCCGCGGATGCTTCCCGCAGACGGTCCTTCGCATGGCATATTTCGATCATCCGCTGGGCGAGGCCGGCGCTGTATCCAACCGCATGCAGCGAGCCATACGCCAGATGCAAATTTACCTGCTTGTTCCAATCATCCAAGTGGACGCTTCGGTCCTCCTGCTTCGTGGCAGCGTCCCGGCAGCATGCAATATCCGAAGCGAGCAAGTAACAGCCGTGTATTTTAGCTTCCGCAAGCACATGGGCGTAGGCTTCAACATTTGACGGCAGGGCGAAAATTTTGGATTTCCGGAACCACTGATGCAAAGTCTCCTTATCCTGCACAAACCCCGTCAGAATCATCCGGTCCGCGAGCCACGGATAATTCGCCATATACGAATAAAGATAGGACTGGAAAGAATCCTCCAACTTCCCTACTAGCACAAGCTTCCAGCTCTCCGGAATATAAGGCTGAGCCATCCGGAAGGCTTCGAGAAGCACATGCGTTGCCTTCTCCGGTATGCCAAGCCGCCCGACGGTCAGGATATAATCCTCCTTCACATCAAACCCTACGGGCAGATCCGGCTCCTTTCCGAAAAAGTGATAGCCGTTAGGGATGCGATGAACCGGCACCGACCATTTATCCGATATATAGGGAGCAAGCGTCTCGCTGCTGATCACGTCGCAATAACTCAGAAAACGTCGGAAATCCTCTGTCATTGGCGTTTTGTTCACCCATATGATATTGGCGTCCAGCTTCAAATAAATCGTGCCGGAAGGGTTTAGTTCCTTATATTTCGCCGCCGCTTCGTAGTAAAACGGATAAAAACCAAAAAGGTATAAAACGTCGATTTTTGTCGCATTACACCCTACATATCGAACCAGATCATCGCGGCAATCGCATAAGTTCGCCCCGAAAACCGTATCCATCGCCCGGTCTGGACGGTAATGAAATGACGGCTCGACGTACTCGAACTCTACCTCTTCTTCGAAGCTCGACAATGAAGGCCATAAAGGCTCGCCGCCGCTTGGGAGATAGGTGACATAGACCGCCTTGTAGCCTCTGTATTTCTGCATCAGGTACGGAATGATGCCGATATCCTTCGTGAGAAGCGGATCCGTCAGACATGGCGCCAGCAAATAAAAGCTTGGTCGTTCTTGCACAATAACACCCCGATATATCCGTCGTATAATCGGTTAAATATATGTGAATAACGCCTCCTCTAATACCTGGTCTGAGGCATATGAACGGGCCAAATCCCAAGGAAACGCGGATGATTTCGGTCAAAAACGAAGAGGCGCCCGATGGGCGCCCCATATAATCGTTATTGTGCTGTAGTTGTAGCTGCGGGAGCATCCGGAGGGGCTGCGCCGTCTGGCGCCGTGCCATCCGGTGGAGCGGCGCCAGACGGCGGCATTTGACCGTCCATGCCCCGGCCGCCACCGCCGCCCATGCCGCCACGACCGCCGCGTCCGCCGCCCATACCGCCGCCAAATCCGCTTTGAGCCTCCGTAACGCCTGATTCATTGACCCACGTGATGAGGGAGGAAGCCGTGAAGGATACGACTTTTGTTCCGCCGCTGTATTCACCGTCCGCGTAAAGACCATTCGTTGCCGTACCCGTCGACTTGCCGCCCGAGTAGATGGTGTAGGAAGCGTCTTTTGCCAGATCCGGCATACTGATGTAGACCGCCTGATAGTTTTTCGTCGGTGCATAAGTAGCAATCGTTTTTCCGGACTCGTCTTCCAGATGAACCAGCGTACCCGCTTGCTGAGTCTCAGGGAACATCATCAGAATGCCGGCTTGCGTCGAGCTGTCCGATGCCGCCTGCACCATGCCGGAGCTGCCCGCCGCAACAAGCGTGCCGCCTGTCATGTTGAAGGTGCCGTCATAGTCCAGTGCGCCGTTGTTGTTCTCGGTCGGACCGTTTACCATAACGGTGCCGCCTGTCATAACGATAGAACCATTTGCGTCAAGACCGTCGCCGTCAGCGTCCACATACAGGTTGCCGCCGCTGATGGTGAGTAGACCTTCCGAAGCACCGCTTGCCTGTTGACCGCCGCCGCCTGGCGCCGCGCCCTCGCCGCCGGAGCTGTCTGCGCCTGTTGCCGCATTTACGCCATCATCGCTCGCCGCCAGCTTGATGTCTCCGCCTGCAATGGTAATATCGGCTGCTTCGATACCTTCATAGCTCTTCGTAATATCAATGCTGCCGCCCGCAATCTCTAAAGCTGTCTCGGCATGGATACCGTCATCGCCGGCTGCTATTGTCAAATCTCCATCTGAGATGGACAAACCACCTGTGCTGTGCAGGCCATCCTTGCCGGACTGGATGTTATACGTACCGCCTTGCAGGACAATGATTCCTTCTTCGCCTTCCGTATCATTCGTTGTCTTGATACCGTGGCCGGCTGCATCCAGCGTGAAGTCTCCGTCCTTCACCGCCACAAGGTCGCGCCCCATTACGGCATCGTCCGCCGCTTGAATATCAAACGTTCCTCCGGTGATTTTCAGCTTATCCTTGCTCGCAATCCCGTTGTTGTAGTTGCCTTGCACGGTCAGCTTGCCCGTGCCGTTAATCGTCATATCGTCCTTGCTGAAGATAGCTGCGTTAGGCTCGTCGGTCTCCGAATCCGGGAAGACATAGTCCGTTCCGTCGGATACCGCATTGTTAGTGCCCTCCGGCAGGGACAAGATCAGCTTGCCCGCTTCCTCCACGTAAATCGGAGCGCTCTTGCTGTAATGGATCTCTGCTCCGTTCAAGACCAGACGGACTACGCCTTTATCGGCTACATTAACCACAATCTGACCTTCATCCAGCTTGCCGCTGGCTACGTAGGTTCCGGCAGCCGTAATCGTAATGATGCCATCCTTCACTTCCGCGCCGGAGCCATCAATCGTAGCCGTAGTTCCGTTTAAGGCAATGTTCGTCACATCGGATGTGCTCCAATCGGTATACGTATCGTCCTCGTCGTATTCAACGGTATCATCCAGCTGATATTTTGCCGTTTGGACAGCTGCCGCCGCTTCGCTAGTAGTAGCCGAACCCGTGCTGCCCGTCGTATTGGCTCCCGCGTTCGTCTGGCTATTGCATGCCGACAAGGCCGCCGCGCATAATAGAATGAAAGCCAATTTGCCTAATCTCTTTTTATTGTTCATCGTTTCTCTTCCTCTCTAGGTAAATGGATTGGTTTAAGCTTCTGCTCCCGTAGGAGCCATCGTTAAGGAAATATCGAGATTGCCGTTCCGGCAGCGGATGGCGTCCAGCAGCTCCTTCTGATTCAGGGAAGGTTCAAGCGTGACGGCATAGACTAGCTCGTACAAGCTGCCAAGCTCGGTTGTTCTTACTTTTTTCAGCTCGTATTGCACGTTATAGATGTTGAAGACTTCGGTAAAAGCTTCTTCGTAGCTCAGATTTTCCGGAATCGTTACCTTAAGAAGCTTCTGCGTGGACGACTTCGAGCCGAACTTGACGGCTTTCAGCAGGAACATCAGGAGACACAATACAATCGTGAACAGCACCGCGTAGCCGTATGCCCCAACACCGCAGGCAAGGCCGGAAGCCATCGTAAACAGGACAAAAGCGATATCCTTCGGATCGCCGGGCGCGCTTCGGAACCGGATAATGGAGAAGGCGCCGGCCAAGCTGAACGCGCGGGCGATATTGCTGCCGATCAACAGGATAATAATCGCAACAATCGTCGGCAGGACAATCATCGTTAGAGCAAAATTCTGCGTGTAAACGGATTGCGTTTTCATATAGGTAAAGCTGATCATTGCGCCAAGCGCAAAGGATAATAACAGCGTCAACATAGCTTGGCCGAAGGTTAATTCGGTCACGGATGCTGTTGTGGAGAAAAGAGAATCAATCATAGTAAAAGGCGCTCCTTTATTCGTTCTTCGTGTCGGATATTCATTCGGTATTCGTTGCCGTATTTCGAAAAGCCCGTCCGGAACATTCCAAGCTCCGACAGCAGCTGGGCGAGCCAGACCGGCACGGTCTTCTCGGCTTTTACTTCCATCAGCCACTGGTCCTTGGCCATCAGCAATTCCCCGTGGTCGCCGGCTTCCAGCAACAGATCATAACGTCTTGAGCGGATATTCGTATCGAAGGTGATCCGCAGATCCCGGTTGTTTTTGCAAAACATCGCAATCCGGTCGTAAGCCAGGTATACCTTGGGCTGCAGTTCATACCGCCCGAGAAAATACTTGATCTCCTGAATCACCTGCTTGTTCATATAAGGCTTAAGCTCCGGCTCAACTCCCGTGCGGACGAATTCATACGCTTCATCCAGCGTTAATCCCGTTCTACGCTTGTTCACCAGGCCGAACACTTTCTTCTTCAGCTCTAAGTACACCTTGGCGTCCGGCTTTGGAACCCCGTATGCCCTCAGTCTGAGCTTTTCCCTGTATTTCGGCTTCGCCAGACTGTTTCGGATAATCGAATGCTGGTCGGTATCGAAATACAGATTGCTTATGGAGTAGAATGGATTATTCTTGTTGTATTCGTCGAGCTCCATATAATTAAGCAGCCTGTTATAAATCTCGTGGAAGGATTGGCTGTCCATCAAATACTTGCTTTCATAACGGTTAAACACCTCAATAGCCATGGGTTCAGGCTCCTTTCCGTTTTGGCTTGCCGCCTGTTCATGACTGTATCTTAGAAGGGCAACCTTTAATGAATCTTAAATGTTTGTAAATGTAAATTCGGCTGGAATTGGGGATTAAGCAAAGTTAAGATTGATTAAAGGTTGCCTACTTATAATAAGTTTACAAAGTCAGCGCTAACGAAAAGAGGAATGCTTCATGCGAATACTGATTGTAGAAGACGAGGTCAACCTGGCCGACGCCTTATCTCAAATTTTGAAAAAGAATAATTACTCCGTGGACGTCGCTCATGACGGTCAATCGGGATTGGATAACGCCTTATGCGGCATCTATGATCTGCTGCTCCTGGATATCATGCTTCCGGAGATGGACGGGATTACGGTGCTGAAAAAGCTTCGCGAGGAAGGTATTGCGACCCCGGTTATCATGCTTACCGCCAAGGGAGAAATAAACGATAAGATTACCGGGCTGGATTACGGAGCGGACGATTACGTAGCCAAGCCATTCTCGACCGGAGAACTGCTGGCGCGGATCAGGGCGGCATTACGAAGAAGGGGCGAGGTTGTTCCGGAGGATGGTCTGAAGTACGGCGATATCGAGCTTAACACCTCCAACCTGAAGCTGATGTGCAAAGGAAAGGAGCTTAAGGTAATCCTGAAGGAAAGCGAATTAATGGAGCTTCTTATTGCAAGGAAAACCGCGGTCACTTCCAAAGAACAGATTATCGAGAAGCTATGGGGCTTTGATTCGGACGTGGAGCATAACAATGTGGAGGTTTATATCTCTTTCTTAAGGAAAAAGCTTGTGTTCCTGCAATCCGGCGTAAAAATTAACACCATTCGGGGCGTTGGTTACGTACTGGAGGCGACCTCCTGATGTTTAATCGGCTGCGCAACCGCTTCCTGATCGTTAATATGGTGATCATCAGCTTCATTATGATTCTGGCCTTTTCTTCCATTTATACGATTACCTATCAGAACAACCGCAAGACCATGAATGAGGATCTTATTCAAATATCGGAGTTTTACCGTAAGCAGGAAGGCCCCGAGGGCGGCAAGTACAGCGGTGGAGGCGGTGGCCATGGACGCGGGGATATGATGGTTCCCGACGGCAAAATGAAGGCCGGTCCGCCGCCGGAGCGTTCGGTATCTTTTGCGCTTACGACGGATGCCGATTGGAACATTACGAACACGGATTCCCGCTTCGATATGGACAGCGACTTCTATACGCTTGCCATCAAAGCCGCCTCATCGGGCGATTCCGACCGCGGCGAGTTTAATCTCGACGGCAACCGCTGGGCCTATGACGTGCAGCAGGTTATGGAGGGTTATTCGGTCGTCTTCCTGGACGTCACGAATCAGCATCAGTTCCTGATGACGCTTCTGTATACGTTCCTTGCCGTAGGCTTCATTATGCTTATCGTCATCTATTTCACGAGCCGATACTTTGCGAACCGTTCGATTGCGCCCGTCAAGGAAGCCTTCGACAAGCAGAAGCGGTTCATCGCGGACGCGTCCCATGAGCTGCGGACGCCGCTCGCCGTTATTAATACGAACGCCGATGTGCTGCTGTCCAACAACGATGACTTGATCCGCAATCAAGAAAAGTGGCTGCATCATATCAAGTCGGAGACGGAGCGAATGCGGACGCTGACAAGCGATCTGCTGTACCTGACTCAGATGGATGATGCGCGGGAAAATGTGATTTTCGCTCCGTTCAACTTAAGCGAGGCGGTGGAGAGCGTTATTCTGACGCTCGAAGCGGTCATCTTCGAGAAGGACATTGCGCTTAGCTACGACATCTCGCCGGAGCTGTCCATCAACGGCAACGTGGAGCAAATGAAGCAGGTAGCGCTCATTCTGCTGGATAATGCCATCAAGTATACCAATACCAAGGGCAAGATCGACCTCACGCTGAAAAAACACGGCAGCGAAGTGGTGCTTAACGTCACCAACTCCGGAGAGGGCATCCCGCCCGAGCATCTGGGCAAAATCTTCGACCGCTTCTACCGCGCCGACGCCTCCCGCTCCCGCAAACACGGCGGCTACGGCCTAGGCCTCGCCATCGCCAAAGCGATCGTCGAGCAGCACAAAGGAAAAATCCACGCTAAAAGCGTGCCGGGCGAGACCACCTCGTTCTCCGTTCAGCTCCCGGTTGAACGTCACTAGATTGGAGCGGCCGTGCAGGGTTCACCTGCACGGCCGTTTTTTGCGTATGGCGGCCTGACGAGCGGACAGAGTTTCCTTTGGCAACCTTGCCAAATCCCCCATTAACCTAGCCCTCCACCTGTCCCCTAACCATTCTCTGACCGGCTCCATTGGTCTGTCTTCTCTCCGCAGACCATTTTTGCCCGGTAACCTCAGCTACCCGCATGCCGCCAATATACTCGCAGCTCCTTAACCTACACTTTCGCGGTTTATTTTTAAACTAACCTCTACTTCCGTTGCTCCCCTCATTCTTGCCGTACTTTTGCCTATTCGCGAGCTGATCGGTATCGCTAAACCGCTAACGAAACTACATATTCTTATTTGCCCCAAATAGGCTATCCAGAATTTCTAATGAAACTACGTATCGCTATTCCCTGCTTTGACCCACTTCTGTGCCCCTAATCTGTCAAATAGAGATATGACGTTTCGTTAGATTCGAAAAACTCCCGTTTTTCATCAAATAGCGATACGACGTTTCGTTAGAATATGTCCTGTCCCTCCTGTTCCCCCATCCCAAATTATGAGGGAGGATCCTTGGGCTGCAGGTGGAGAAAAGGAGCTGGGGTATCGCCTGAGGAGCGGAGCGTTCGCCTTTGCCGGCGGGAAATATCCGCTAAAGCGGATTCCAACCGAAATTTCCTGCCGGCAACAGCGACCGAAGGCGATACCCCAGCTCCCCTCCCGCCGACGATCCAATCCGCCCTCATATCCCACCCTCACCATTTAAGTTTGACTAAAGGTTCCCGCTCTAAAATAACTCCATAACGTTCAGGCAAAATGCCTACTAAGGAGTTGATTACGATTTTCCGCACGCGCAAATCCAAAATTCTGACCACTATAGCGGTTATTCTGCTTATCGTAGCAGCCATTCTGTACAAGCTTGCCGACCGGTACTTAATCGAGCATGTCGAGGTGAAAGTAACGCCTGGCACCTCCATCACGCAGGGGACCAGCACCGGCACCAGCTCTGACTCTGGCTCTGGAACCGGCTCTAACTCAACCTCAAGCTCCGGCACAAGCAGCGGCACCTCCACTTCAACGACATCTACGGATGCCGAATACGATGACTGGAATTACAAGGATGACAACGAGACGATCAGCATCAAGAAGGTGGAGACCGGCTCCGGCTCGGATATGATCACTTACTATGTCGCCGACGTCGCGTTTAACAGCAAAATGAACTTGCTTACCGCTTTCGCCAAGGATTCATTTGGCACCAATATCACCCAGAACACCTCAACCATTGCATCCAATAACAATGCGGTGTTCGCCATTAACGGCGATTACTACGGCTTCCGCAGCGACGGGGTTGTTATCCGCAACGGCACCGTTTACAGGGACGAACCCGCACGGATTGGCTTGGCCATGTTTAACGACGGCACGATGAAGTCCTACGACGAGGAAGAAACCTCAACCGACGACCTGCTCGCGCAAGGGGTAACAAACGCTTTCTCCTTTGGCCCGGCCCTCGTTACAGACGGCGAAATCGCCGGCGACTTCAGCCATGTGGAGATCGATAAAAACTTCGGCAACCGCTCGATCCAAAACTCGAACCCGCGGACCGGCATCGGAATGATCTCCGCGAACCATTACGTGTTTGTTGTCGTTGACGGACGAAGCACCGGCTACAGCCGCGGCATGACGCTGACGGAATTCGCAGACCTGTTCAAGGAGCTTGGTGCGACCGAAGCTTACAATCTCGACGGCGGCGGCTCATCCACGATGTATTTCATGGGACGCGTCGTGAACAATCCGCTCGGCAAGGGCAATGAACGAGGCGTAAGCGACATTATCTATATTCCGCAATCTTAAGAAATGGAGGCATAACCAATGACTATACTTATCCCCTCGTATGAGCCGGACGAAAGACTGCTCACGCTTATTCATCATCTGAAAGAGGAGACCGAAGGCACCTCCATTCTGATTGTCGATGACGGGAGCGGAGAGCGATATAAGCCGATCTTCGATTCGGCCGCGGAAGCAGGCTGCACGGTGCTCCGGCATCCCGTTAACCAGGGCAAGGGCTGCGCGCTCAAGACCGGCTTCGATTATGTCCGGCAGCATGGCGGCACGGACGGCGTAATCTGCGCTGACAGCGACGGCCAGCATCTGCCCGAGGATATCCTCAGAATTACCGATGCCGTGCGCAAAAACCGCAATCATATCGTACTCGGAAGCCGGCAATTTACCGGCAAAGTGCCGCTGCGCAGCCGCTTTGGCAATTCGGCGACACGGATGGTCTACGCGCTGGCGACAGGGAAGCCGATTCAAGATACGCAGACCGGCCTCCGCGGCTACTCCTCCGAGATGCTCGACTGGCTATGCAAAGTGCCGGGCGAACGGTTCGAATACGAGATGAACATGCTGCTGGAAGCGCCCAAGGCGGGTTATGATTTTGTAGAGGTGCCGATCGAGACGGTCTATCTGGAGAACAATAAGTCCTCCCACTTTCGTCCGCTAGCGGATTCGGCCAAAATCTATTTCCCGTTCCTGAAGTTCGTCACCTCATCGGGCTTCTCGGCGGTTATCGATTTCGTGCTGCTGTTCCTCCTGCAATGGATGACGGGAAGCCTGCTCGCATCAGTCATCGGGGCTAGGGTAATCAGCTCGATCTTCAACTTTACGATGAACCGCCGCTATGTGTTTAACGATGGACAAGGGATATCGGTGCGAAAGTCGCTTCCCCGGTATTTCTCTCTTGTGGTCATTATTTTGGTAGCCAACTACGCCCTCCTGTATCTATTTCACGAGAGCATAGGAATCCCGCTGTTTATTGCCAAGCTGATGACGGAGGTCCTCTTGTTCGCCTTCAGCTATCTCGTCCAAAGGAAGTTCGTTTACTGAACTTTATCAGTAAATATAAAAAGACAGCGAGTCCCGATAGCGGATACTCGCTGTCTTTTTGGTTATACGGCAATTGCAGCTAGCTTCAGCCAAATCATAAGCTAACATATTTAGAACACCGACTCCTATTCTTCTTCACAGGATAGTGATCACCGCTTATTCAAAATCAGTACGGAAGCTGATGCCCTTGTTCGCTTCCAATTCTTCCCGCAATTGATCCAGCTTCTCGGACGCTCTCCGGTAAGCATCACTGCCCAGGAACAATTGGACCGGGGGATTCGACGATTCCGCCAGATCAATGAACACCTCTGCCGCTTTTTCAGGATCGCCAAGCTGCTTGCCGTCTGTCGCTACGAACTGGTTGTGCCCAGAGTGAAGCTCGCTGTAATCCTCAATTTTATTGGCAGACAGTACCAGGGAATCTGCCTTATTGAACTGGGTTCTAAATCCCCCGGGTGCTACTGCCGTCACTTTGATCCCCAGAGATTGCACATCCTGAGCAAGCACCTCCGTCAATCCCATTAGCGAGAACTTCGTCGCTGCATACACACTCCAGCCCATATGCGGAGCGAAGCCGGCAATTGAGGCAATATTGAAGATATGCCCTGATCGCTGCTTCCGCATATAGGGCAGTACACTTTGAATGACATTAATCGGACCAAATACATTGACTTCAAAGTTGGCCATGATTTCCTTCTGCAACAGCTCCTCAATCGCACCGCCGATACCATAGCCTGCATTGTTAACGGCCACATCTATTTGCCCGAACTGCTCATACGTCTTGTTCACGGATGCCTGAATCGAACCCGCTTGTGTCAGATCAACCGCCAATGGCAGGAATTGTCCTTCTGACACCTCACCCACAGCCTGCTTTAAATCTTCTATGTTACGTGAAGTTGCAGCGACTCTATATCCGCGCTTAATCAATTCTCTCACCAAGGACAGTCCCAGTCCTTTCGAAGCACCGGTCACGTACCATACTTTAGCATGTTGCATATTTTCCCCTCCAATGGATAATCACTACTGTGTATATGGGCAATTGCTACAGGTCTGTTGGAACAAACTTATTATGCTCCCGCCAGGCTAAATTCCGTTAGAATATTATTCTCACGTCCTTGCCTATTATTCTCACTCCGCTTAACAAATAGAGTTCAAGAATTTATAATGGAACACAGTAATGGGAGGGATGCACATGCTAGATGACGCTCAAAAAACATATAATAAACAGTTGGAGCTTGCGCAACTCGTCGAGAAGTTCTCTGGTGCAGATGGCGACCATTCTACCCCCATCCCCTCATTGCATCTGGTCCGCGATTCCCGCTCCGAGGTTCCGATATGCAGAATTCAAAAACCTTCGCTATGCATTGTAGCTCAAGGCGAGAAGGTTATCATGCTCGCAGATGAGCGCTACCAATACGGGGTATCCGATTACCTGGCGGTGTCGCTGGATGTACCGATAACCGGCCGGGCTACTCAGCCCTCTCCTGAATCCCCCTACTTAGCGATTCGTCTAGATTTAGAGGCCAGCCAAATCTTTCAGATCATGAAGGAGACGGAATTACTTCCCGACAGCACCAATAGATATCACAGAGGGCTATTCGTAGGAAAAATGAATAATGCTCTCCTCGATGCAGCCGTCAGACTGGTAGGCCTGTTAGAGACGCCGAAGGACATTCCGGCACTGGCGCCCCTCGTCATACGTGAGATTATTTACAGACTCCTTAGCGATGATCAAGGGGATGTGTTCAAGCAGATTGCCATGGCTGGAAGCAATTACGCCTCCATTGCAGAGGTGGTCGAGCGGATCAAGAGGGATTACAACCAACCGCTGCGTATCGAAGAACTAGCTGAGCTGGCGCACATGAGCTCCTCCTCGTTATATCGTCACTTCAAAGAAGTGACCGCCATGACCCCGGTACAGTATCAGAAGCAAATTCGACTGCAGGAAGCACGCCGTCGCCTGTTAACCGAATCTACCCATGTGGCAGATATCGCGTTTGAGGTAGGCTATGAGAGCCCTTCCCAATTCAGCCGGGAATATGCGCGCCTGTTCGGCTTTTCTCCGGTGAGTGATATCAAGCGGTTCAGCTAATAAGATCAAGCTGCTTTCAACATGAAGAATTCACGGCATGAAAAGCCCCCGGCATCCCCAAATGCCGAGGGCTTCTTTTCTAGTTCTTTGCCTTGCGCTGCGACAAAATCTCCGGAATATGAAGCTCCCGCAGAAGCTCCACAATCTCCAGTACGCTGCTTTTGTTAAACTTCTTTAGAATGCTGTTAATCTGCGACTTCAAGGTTGAAGGCTCCACATGGCGCAGCTTGCATATTTCCTGGCGGGTGTAGTCTTTCATCAGAAGCTCCAGCACCTCCAGCTCGGTTGGCGTCAGCTGGGTAAAAATATAAAAGTTATGCAGCAGACTGTCTTCCGTCGTCTTGATCCGCTTGAATTCCTTCGTAATCTTGCCCGCAATATTGGAATGCAGGGACGGCCGGTCGTAATAGGCATCCTTAACCGCCTCGATAATCGACTCCGCCGGCATATTTTTCAGCAAATAGTTGGTTGCCCCAAGCTCGAAAGCGCGGAATACCGTTTCGTCCGTCTCGCACACGGTCAGCATCACGATCTTGATATCCGGCATATAGTTCAGAATCTCGGACGTCGCCCGAAGCCCCGCCTGTTTATCCTCCAGCTCGATATCCATCAGGATCACATCCGGCTTATTAAGCGCAGCCAGCATCGTGCCTTCGTATCCGCTGGCCGCCCGGCCAACGCATTCAATCTCTTCGTCCTTCGACAGGATCATCTGATATCGCTTACAAATTAAGGGATCGTCTTCTACAATCAGTACTTTAATCGGCGTGCTCATGCTGCTTCATCTCCTCTCCTGCTTGTCCAATGAAAGTAAAGGAATGACAATATGAAACGCCGTACCGCTTCCAGCCTTGCTGTCCACGCTGATCTTGCCCCCATGGGCCGTAATAATCGTATGGCAGATCGACAGCCCCATTCCCCAGTTGGTCGCCGTAGGCTTGGACGAATAGAACGGCTGAAAAATATTCGCCAGGTTTTCTTCCGAAATACCGGGTCCGTTATCCTGGATGACCAGCTCGACCCATTTGTTTTTCACGTTGACCCGAATATCGATCTGCCGGGATTTCTCCGGGACGAACTCCAGCGCTTCCGCCGCATTCGTTACGATATTCTCTACCGCTTGGGAGAAATAATAAGGATCGGCCATAATCATCAGCTGCCGCTGGGACCGTGCGTAATGGACCCCTACCGGCTTCAGCTCCGTACTCATCTCGTCCAGCAGCTTATCAAGCAGATCGAACAAAGAGACCGGCTCCAGCTCGATTCTGGACTTCAGGTTCTTCTGATGAATGGCATCAAGGCGAGTATAGACCTTATTGCAACGCTGTTCAATGACCTGCAGCTCCTCCACCAACTCCGGCTGCTCCTCGCATAAGCTCTCCAGGTATTCCGTCTGCGCCTTAATCGCTAACAGCTCGTTCTTCATATAGTGGCTGAATACGCGGGAAGTTAACAGCGCCGAATCGATATTGCGCGAGATAATCGTCTCCTGATTATTAATCTTGTTCTGGATCCGCGCGTACATGTAGATGCTGTATAAGCTGATAAACAAGCATAACCCCGAGACATACGGCAGCAGCGAATAGATGGAAGGGTTGCCTACCAAATTAATCGGTTTGTACCGGACAAAATGCGCCGCCTTAGACACCTGCACCAGAATGTTGGGAGCCCAATAGTTCATGTATAAGTACGTTATATGAACCGATACGTACGAGATAATAATCATCAGGATGTTGCTTCTTATGAGACGGACTTTCGGGGCATTATACAAAGCATACAGCAGCAAAAGAATGCCCGCCGCAATATACGAGGTATTCAACGACAGAGTTACCTTATGCATCGTTTCATAGAGCGATTGAATCCGCTGCGCGGACATATAGTCCGGATAAAGCTTATAGTACAGATGCTCGTAGAACACCGGATCATAGATAACCGCCTGCAAAATGCAAGGTACCGCGACGAGAGCAAGCAGCCAGCGGCTGCGTTTAGCGCTCAAGTCATAGGCGAAATACAATGCCGAGAGCAGCCCGGTATACAGGAACAACAGCGTAAACAGGTGAAAAATCCGGATAAGCGCCAGCCGGGAAACCGGCAGGAACAGCAGCTGGTTTTGCAGTCCTTTTTTGATGCCGAAATACTTATCCATACTGTTGTAATAATAAGCGTCCTTGCTCATGTACGTAATAATGCAGGTTACGACAATCAGATAGGACAAGCCCATCAGCAGCATGAACAACGTGGCTTTCGTATATTTTTGTTGGGTCAGGCAGAATACCGCGATGGCAATAAACAAGAGAAACACAAAGAAAATAAACATGGAAGCCATCCTTTCAAACCAAATCAACCAAATAAAATCTATTTTATTTGATCTTTGCGCTGCTGTAGAGGTTGAAGTTTTATACAACCACCTCTCTTTATCCTTCCGCCCATCCCCGGCAATTCATGCGAATTCAGCCCTTTCCTCCTGTTTCAGGCGATGATAAAACTTCAACCTTACCGGATTGGCCGGGCGGATTTACTATAAAAGGACTACAAAGCTTAGGAGGGAACATCACGATGAAAACTCGCAGCTACTTCAGCTTGGCCCTTATTGCCGCTCTTGGCGTAACCGCTGCCGGATGCGGCTCGAACGATACAAATACGCAAAACAATGCAGCCGGCGGCGGCAAGACGGTTTTGGAATATTACACTTGGACGGACGAAGCCGATTACATGCAGAAGGTTGTCGATACCTTCAACGCGCAGAACAGCAGCATTCAAGTGAAGATGAACACGATCAGCAACAATGCGGATGAGTACAACACGAAAATTATGAACAACCTGACCGGCGGCTCCAAAATGGACCTGTACAGCATTAACGGTACGTCCAGCCTTGGCCTCTACTCTTCCAAAAACCAGCTGGTCGACCTGACCGACCGCATCAAATCGGCAAACCTCGACGTTGGCGCTTACGGCCCTAGCTACCAGGACATTGTCGAGCTGCTGACAGACGGCAAATATAACGCCCTTCCTTACCGGACTTCCGAATACGCCTTATTCTACAACAAAGCTATCTTTGATAAAGAAGGCATTCCTTATCCGACCCAAATAACTTGGGATGAATACGCGGATCTGGCGAAGCAGCTGACCAAAGGCGACGGAGCCGGCAAGCAATGGGGCGGTTATTTTGCAGACTGGCTTACGGCACCGCTTGGCGCTCTCCAGAAAGGAACAACCATTCTCGACGATAGCCTGGATGACGTGGGCAGCTGGCTGGACTTCCTCGACCGCTTGTATTACAAGGATCAGTCCCATATGAGCTATAAGCAAATGAACGGCGAAAGCGTCGACTGGATTAAGCAATTCGAGAGTGGCAACGTCGCTATGCTGGTTAACGGCGAATGGACCGTCAACATGCTGAAGGCCGATATCGAAAGCGGCAAAACCAACATCAACTTTGACATGGCACCGCTGCCTCTTCCGGAAGGAACCACCGATCCGGTTACCGTAGGCGGCGTGAGTACCTTCATCGGCATTAACCCGGCAAGCAAAAATGCCGACGCCGCGTTCGAGTTCGTCAAGTTCCTGACCGGCGAGCAAGGCGAATCCATCATCGCGCAGTCGAGCGTCCTGCCGGCTTACTCCAGCGACAAAACCAAGGACGCGTTCCTTGGCGCAACCGGCATTCAAGGCAGCGGCTACTTCTTCGAAGCCAATACAGTTATCGAGAATCAGCCTATCGCTCAAATCGACGAGATCAACCGGGTATACAACGAGCAGCGCGACCTGTTCCTGTTCCAGGAGATCGATTCGAAGAAAGCCATCAAGAACTATATGGATGCCCGCAAGTCTGTTCTTAATAAGTAACGCGCACTCTAGCTAAGCAATCATCGGCTTCCGCTTCTTCGTGACGGAAGCCGATCTTATTTCAAGGCAACAATTGGCTTTAATAACCAGCAAGGAGGTACTTCCATGACCAGCAGACGACTGCCTCAGTTCAAGCCGTATCTAACGGGAACGCTGTTTATTCTTCCGGCTTTTGCGCTGTTTGCCGTCTTTATCTTAATCCCGCTCGTTTACGGCTTTGTCATGAGCTTTACCGATTACGGCGGCTTTAACGTAAAGGCCAACTATATCGGCTTTGATAACTATGTAAAGCTGTTCAAGGACGATTATTTTATCGTATCCCTCAAAAATAATCTTCTCTACACCGTCCTGTTCGTTCCGTTAACGATGCTGCTCGCTTTGCTTGCGGCTATCGCCCTGAACTCGGTCCTTCATCTGCGCAAATATTTGCGCATGGCCTTTTATTTTCCGCAAATCACATCGATGGTATCGATCGCTATCGTCTGGGCGCTGCTGTTTAACCCGATGTCCGGGCCAATCAACCATATGCTTGAAGCGATAGGCATTGCCAATCCGCCGCAATGGCTGATGTCCTCGAAGTGGGCGCTGATCGCCATTGTCGTGGTTGCCGTATGGAAAAGCTTCGGCTACTACATGATTATTTTGCTGGCGGGCATTCAAGGCATTCCGACCCATCTGTACGAATCGGCCAGACTGGACGGGGCGAACCGCTTCAAGCAGTTTCTGTACATTACGCTGCCGTCGCTCTCGCCAACCCTGTTTATGGTTCTCATTCTAACGATTATTAACTCCTTCCAGGTGTTTGACCTGGTATCGGTCATGACGGACGGCGGACCGGGCCGTTCCACGAACGTCCTTGTATTCCGTATTTACCAGGAAGCGTTCGTCAACTACCGGATGGGCTATTCCGCGGCGATGTCGACCGTGTTGTTCCTGATTATCATGGTTATTTCCCTTATTCAATTCCGGCTCGAGAAAAAATGGGTGACTTACTAAGATGGAAGCGAGGTGCTCATAATGGATGTCCCTGCATCGAAATGGGGTAAGTTCGGCAGCTATTTCTTACTCATCGTGTTAACCGCCTTTTCGATCGCTACGCTGTTTCCGTTCTTATGGATGATTTCGACCTCCCTTCGAACGGACGTGGATCTGTTCAACAATCCGATGAACTGGATCCCCAGCAAGCTGTATCTAAACAACTATCAGGAGGTATGGACGGCGATCCCGTTCGGCCGCTACTTCCTGAACACTCTTAAATTATCAGTCCTGATAACGATCCTGCAGGTTGTGATCTGCTCGATGGCGGCTTATGCCTTCGCGAAGCTGAAGGTGCCGTTCAAGCAGACGATCTTTATCCTGTTCATGACGAACCTGATGATGCCTTGGCATTCGATCATGGTTCCGCAGTTCACGATTATCAGCAAGCTGGGCTTGTACAACACGCATACCGGTTATGTTCTTATTCAATTATTCAGCGGCTTTGGCATTTTCCTGATGCGTCAATTTTTCCTCAGCCTGCCGAACGAACTAAACGAAGCAGCCCGGGTGGACGGCTTAAACGAGTGGAAGATTTTCTGGAAGATCGTTATGCCGCTGTCCGCGCCAAGCCTGTCTACCTTCGCCATCTTCACCTTCACCTTTATGTGGAACGACTATCTGGCTCCGCTCATTTACTTGAACGACGATATGCTGAAGACGCTTCAGCTTGGGCTGAAGGCGTTCCAGACCGAGCACACGATGGATTACGGCCTGTTGATGGCCGGCACGGTGTTCGCAACGATCCCGATGGTGATCGTGTTCCTGATCGGGGAACGGTTCTTTATTCAAAGCGTGGCTACGACCGGCATGAAAAACTAATCTTACAAGCGAGGTATTATACATGACAACTAACCTGAACAACTTTGTGCAAGTGCGCGGCGAGGATTTTGTCGTGAACGGGGAAAAAATCTTTTTCCGGGGCTTTGGACTGGGCTCTTGGATGAATCTTGAGCATTTCATGATTGGCCTTCCCGGCACCGATACGATGATCAAGAAAGCATTCGGCGAGGTGTACGGCGAGGAACGCGCAGCCAAATTTTTCGACCGCTTCCTGCTGGAGTTTGTGGACGAGAAGGACTTTGAGTTCCTGAAAAGCATTGGCGTAAACCATCTGCGCATCCCGTTCAACTATAAATATTTCATCGATGACCAGAACCCCGGCGTCTACAAAAAAGAAGGCTTTGCCTATCTCGATCATATCGTGAACCTCTGCGAGAAATACGAGATCTACGCGATTCTTGACCTCCACTCCGTACCGGGCGGACAAAATCCGGACTGGCATTGCGATACGAACTCCGGTCTGCCGTTGTTCTGGGAATACGCCGCGCTGCGCGATACGGTAATCAAGCTGTGGGGCCATATCGCCCAATATTACAAGGAGCAGCCTTGGATTGCCGCTTACGACATCGTCAACGAACCGTCGCAAGTGACCAATGCGAAGGTGTTTAACGAGTTTTATGAGAAGATCATCGCGGAGATCCGCCAATACGACGAGCATCATATCGTCTTTATCGAAGGCAACAAGTTCACGACCGACTTTACGATGATTGATCCGATCGACGACCCGCAGGTGGCGTACGAATTCCACTTCTACCCGTTTGTGGACGAGCCGGCCGTTCTTACGCCGGAGATGGACCGTAAGCGCCGGAAAGAGATTTTCGCCGAAGCCTTCGGCAAGCTGGTCAGCATCCGCGAGAAATACAAGCGTCCGGTCTGGTGCGGCGAGCTTGGCCTTGTATTCGAGCAAGAGCAGATCGACTTCCAGATGACGATTATCGAAGATATGCTCGATCTGTGCGAAGAGCATGATGTATCGTGGGCGCTCTGGACGTACAAGGATGCGGCAACGATGGGCATTGTTTATCCGAAGGCAGGCACGCCTTGGAGAGAACTAACCGACGAGATCAAGCAGGTGTGGAACCAGCACAAGGAGCAGGAAAAAGGCGAGGCGCTTGTCGACTACATGGCGGCCACCTATTTCAAGCCGATCTCGGCGGAGGAGCGTTACCCGCTTCAATTCCGGATGAGAACGATCATGCAGGCCATCTGCGTAGAGCAAATGCTGAAGCCTTATCTGGCGAAGCGTTCGTGGGAAGAGACGGCCGAGCTGCCGGCCTCCTTCCATTGGGAGAACTGCGAGCATTGGAGCGAGCTTGCGAACCTGATAAAGCAGTATACGAAAGTTTAAGTAAAAAATGGAGGCAGTCTCAAAAGGTGATTGCTCACTTTAAAGATGGCTCGCATTAGTAAATAAAGAGTGATTCTTATGAAAATAGTGCTGCATAGGGTTACCCTTGCAGCACTATTTTTGTTCTTGCTGCTTTCTTCAGCAAATTGTGGGCAAGCGAAAGCCACCCGACCTCCAGGCTAACTTTCGGCAAGCCTCGAAGTAGGAATCTGCGGAATCCCCGATTATTTTTTATTTGGCCAAATACACTCTCGGGTTCGTGCATTCGTCGAACCGACAGGGCATGTCCTTCCTCGCTCTTTAATTGTTTCCTTGCTTGTTGTTTGAGTCGAAGATATTCCATGCTGACCTTTATTTCTCGATCCCCTTGGGCCTTTGTACATCTTTCCTTTAGCGGACAGCCCTCGCAAGAGATACTGCGGTAGTTACGCGTAACGATTTCATATTCGCTCTCTGTCGTGCTTTTGCTTTCATAACGGAATAGCAGTTTCTGACCAGCCGCACAGGTCCAGATATCTTCGCTCTCGTCATAGAGCCAGTTCTCGAACTTACTAATATCTTGTTTCCATGCCCTCGTGTTTTCTTTGTGATAAGTATTGTATTTCACAAGTGCTCGTTGTTCTTCGGACTCCAGATAAGCATAGTTTTCTTCGCTGCCATAACCTGCATCTGCGATGATGGTTCCCGGCAATTGCCCTAATGAGGCTTTTACTTTGTCTAGATGCGGCTTCAGGCAACGTGTATCTGTGGGACGTTGATGAATGCTGTAGCTAAGAATGAATTGATCTTCTGTTCCGATCTGCACGTTATATCCAGGTTTTAATTGTCCATTGCGCATGTGGTCTTCCTTCATGCGCATGAATGTGGCGTCGGTGTCCGTTTTACTAAAGCTGTTTCGGCTTCCGAGCGTTTCTTGCTGCCCTTCATATTTTTGCAGGCGAGGCAGAAGATCCCTCCGGACAAGGCGAACAGCTTTCTTTAGCGGTTTGTCCTTCGGCTTTTCTTGAAGCTTGTTTTCTAATTGCTGAACAGCCTGCTCCAGCTTTTCGCTCGTAATGGCTGAAGCTTCTCCGAGCTCTGGAAGGTCCAAGTTATTCAGCACCTGATCTTCCTGTTTCTCTGCTTCTTCAATAGCAGCGAACAAGGTCTGCACCTTTTCTTGCAACTTCATCTTCTGTTTGACGACAGCCTTGCCCCAGACAAACGTGTAACGATTGGCATTGGCTTCGATTTTTGTTCCGTCTAAAAAGTAATGCTCCAACTTTATGTAGTTTTCTTCCTTGAGAAACTGAAGAACTGCCGTGAAGACGGTCTCGAGCACGTCTTTCATGCGCTCAGAACGGAAACGGTTAATGGTACGGAAATCTGGACGTTGCCTAGCAGCCAGCCACATGAACATGATATTCTCACGTGCGGCTTTGGCAATTTGGCGAGAGGAGTAGATGCGCTGTGTGTACGCATAGATAACGACTTTCATGAGCATCTTTGGATGATAGCTGTCCCGGCCACCTCCGGGATAAGCTTTGGTGAAGAGCTTCATATCTAAGCGATTGACCGCATCGTTGATGACGCGTACGAGATGATTTTCGGGGATATCTTCTTGCAAGTCCATTGGCAAGGACAGTTGATCCATGTTATATTCTTTGTACATAAAGAAGCCTCTCTTTACTTAGAATGGTTGGGTGGTACCTCCATTTTAACAAGGGTTGGCTTCTTTTTGTTTGAGCATTTCATGAACAGGTTAAAGGCAGACGGAGCATTAAATGATTCTGGAGAAGCGTCAGCGGTCGCTTTTACTCAGGGATTCCTACCTTACCTCGTTTATTAAAGGGAATCCCTGAGCAATGGCGATTGGAAGAACATTTAATGCGCAGGCAGCTGGTTTACCTAAAACAAAAAACAGGGGTGTCCCATCGTCATTTTCATGACTTATGGGACACCCCCCATTTCAAAGGAAATTGCTTACGTTGGATTCACTCCAGCAAAAATAGCATAAAGAGCCCAAATCGCCCCAAAATGAACTGATTATACTACAGTAAATCCAATGTAGCTCGAGCTACCGGGTACAAACGCCTCATTATGCTGGACGAAATCCATTGTAGCCCTAATTATAGCAATCCCTTCGGGGTATCGGCTGTTTGATACTGTCAAAGCTTGCCTACTAACAGCAAATCTCGATTATTTCGGAAGCTCCGCCCATTTATTCGCCTGCTCCGGTGCCGAGTACGCGGCCATGCGGTCCAACAGAACGGACGGATTTTCTTCAAAGAGCATAAGACCCAGATTCGTATCCCGCATAAAGCCCGCCGAGACCGTCTGCTCCAGCATATCGGCGATCGGCTGATAGAAGCCCTTCACGTTCAGAATGCCAACCGGTTTCTTGTGGATGCCAAGCTGCGCCCAGCTTGCCACCTCGAACAATTCCTCGAAGGTTCCGAGCCCGCCAGGCAGCGCGATATAGCCATCGGACAGCTCCGACATCAGAGCTTTCCGTTCATGCATGTTCCCCACTTCAATAAACTCCGTTAGACCTTTATGCGCCATCTCGCCGATGAACAGGCCACGCGGCATGACCCCGGTAACTCGGCCGCCGCTAGCCAGCACTGCGTCGGCAACAAGCCCCATCAAGCCGATTCGGGAGCCACCGTATACTAACTCGATCCCTTGAGCAGCCATCAGCTGTCCAAGCTGGGTTGCCGCTTGTCCGTACTCCGGACTTATTCCGGCATTGGAGCCGGCAAATACGCAAATTTTGTTCATGATTATCCCCCTGCTATTCTTGGCTGTAGCGCTTGCTCAGCTTGTCTTTGTGCACTTTAAGAATTTCCTCTATGGAAAGATCGTAGATCCCCGCAAGAATATAGACATTCGCCAATACGTCCCCAAGCTCCTCGATCAATTCCTGCTTAAGCACTTCGGCCGGCTGGGCAGCCTCATCCGGGCGGTCCCGTCCAATCTCAATCGTCCTTACCACCCTGGCCGTCTCGCCAACTTCCTCCGTCAGGAAAGCCATCCGTTCAAACGGACCATAGCTGGACCAGCCCCGCTTTTTGTAAAAATCTTGAATCCACTGTTGAAATTCCCGTTCCTTCATGACGACTATTCTCCCCCGCTCCTGTTGTTCAATTAATTATAAACAAAAACAGGACTCCCCATAAAGTAAGGTGTCCCGTTTTTTCTACTCCTTACGGAGTGGTTTTACATTTCGAAATATTAGCTTCCGCATCTCCCATTACGTACAGGTAGGTGCTGAGCGCATGATAACAAGGGATGGAATGCTTGATCGGATATAATACCGAGTTAATCTCGAGTCCAGGCTCGAGATGGCGGTAGCCCGCGATCTCCACAGGTACCTGCGGCACGATATCCGGCTTATTGAATATGCGGGTATTCGGGATATTCATCCGCTGGAAGGCTTCAACAAAGCTATTGTCGCCAACCCGCGGCGAGGCAAAGGTTATGAGCTCGACATCCACGTTTTTGCTTCCGGCGAGAAAAGCATGGAGCGTAGCAAGCGAGCTGCCAAGGCTATGCCCGGTCACAAGAAGCTTTGTGCCTTGCGGCAGCGCGTCAATGGACGCCATCAGCGACTCGGAAGGAATACTCGCATCAACGTATTCCACCATCATGCCGCGGTATAGATTCGTAAATCCTTGCTCCGTCTTGCCGCCGCTTGGTACCTCATGGAACGTCTCGAGTATGAACTCGAAGTCCGACAGCCAGTCCAGCGGACTTTCCGTTCCGCGAATCACCACCGCCTGCTGCAGCGGATTGTCCACGGATCTTGCAATAAAGCCTCCGAATTCCCTTTCCTGCATCTTCTCGAGATGCGGCGTCATTGTCAGGTTGGCCACCAGCTCCCAGCCTGCCGGGAAGTCAGCGGGCTTAACCGGCGACAGATGATTCTGCGCGTACATCCCGTACGCGACCTTAACAAAACGCCCCCAATCTATCAGCTTCTCCATACTAATCGTATTGCTCATTCGGTCAGCTCTCCCTACCTGCGAAAATGGTCATTCCGCCCTTTAGTTCGACAAATAATGGTAAAAAACCTCCAGCAGTGGCCTTCTACAGAAAAGGCTGTCCTCGACGGACAGCCCACTCTTGCTATTTGACTAATACCCATACCCCGGCCTGACCGGGGATTTCGCCTTTCGTCCACCATTTTGCCTTGTACGTATGTCCTTCGTGGACAACCTGGTCGCCGCCGTTATAAGCCTTTGCGCTATTCCAAGTCTGTACGGCAGCTGCCGATACCGGCTTCCATACATCCGAGCTGTCAGGCAACTCGCCTTGCGTCCACCAGCTGGCCTTATATTCAATGCCGTTGTAGGTCACGATATCGCCAGCCAAATATATCTTCGTGCTGTCCCATGTACCGGTAACCGTCGGTGGATTAACGACGGTTACCTTCGTCGTAAGCGTCAAGGCCGCGCTTGCTGCCGAGCGGTTACCCGCCGCATCCCGTGCAATAACCGTATACGCGTATGCGGTGGATGGCTTTAATCCGCTGTCCGAATAGGAGGTGGATGCCGTCGTGCCGATTAGTAATCCGCCTCTGTACACCTCGTATTTCACAACGCCGGTATTATCGGTGGCCGCCGTCCAGCCGAAGGCTGCTGTAGTGTCCGTTACATTGCCGGCTGTAAGTCCCGCCGGTCTGGTTGGAGCCTGCGTATCCGGCGCCGGTGTTTCGGCAGGCAGCGTACTAGCCGATACCGGCGCGCTTGCCGACGAGCGGTTACCCTTGTTATCCACCGCCACAATCGTATACGAGTAAGACGAATCCGCAGGCAGGCCGCTATCCGTATAACTTGTTCCTGTCGGCGTACTTACCACTTTTCCATCACGGATTAATTCGTAGTTTTTAATGCCCGCCGATGCCGTGGATGCCGACCAAGACATCGTGATGCTGCTGTCGGTATGGCCGGAACACCATACGCTGTCCGGGAAGTTAGGCAGGATATCCGGATCCGGAGTCGTTGTTCCGCCGCCTTGCGTCAGATTGACGTCAATCGCCTGATAGAAGGCATTAACGGTGTCACCGATTTCCCATACGCCAAGAATAATGTAGTAGCCTGTCCGGTCCGTCGGTACCTTGCATTTATGCGTAACCGTCATCTCCGGCTTCTTCATTCCGCCGTCTATCGTACAGAAGGGCTTCGCTTCCAACTGGTCGCGCGTGAGCGGCTTGTTCGGATCCCAACCAATCTTCGTAATGTAATAGTCCCATTTCTCCGTAATATGATTGGCCGTAAAATTCCAGGTAAACGTATTGTCGCCACCCTTCATGTCGACCTTCTTCCAGCGGCTGGCCGACTGGGCATCCAGCTCGGTATATTTGCCCGCTCCTGCAATCTTACCGTCAGTTGGACCTTCTGCGGGAAATCCGCCGATGCCCTCTACGCTTTGCGGCTCATACTGAATCGCTCCGCAATCCTTGTTCGCGCCTTGGCTGCAGAGCAGCGTCCGGCTGGCAGGCGAAGAAATGTAGCCATGGGCGGATGCTTTGTCCGCGATGGCCAGCATGCAGAGCAGCCCAAGCAGTACAAAGCTGAACAGAATGGCCAGCTTGCCCCCTACCGTTTGTCTCGTTATCGTCATGTCGATTCTCCTCGTTTCATGGAATAAAATAACCGTTTCCAATAATAAACAATTGTCTAATTATCAACCAGATTCCAAAGACCCGGAGGATTATTCTCTGCGACCCGCAGGTTGGAATGCTCCTGACAGAGGATGAATACGCCAAGAGTCTCACCTTTCGAGTCGGTTTCGCGATAACCAACCATTAATGGATATATAAGGTAAATAAAATGCGACTATACAATAGTCCTAGCTCATCTGTTGGCTCCGCCCTTTATGCGCCAGTCATCTCATTTTGCTTCGCCTGCCTATGCCAAAGATCCCTCCTGCCGTCAGGCAGAGGGATCTTGCTTCATTGCTTTTCGAGTTACCGGTAGCGGTCCAGCAGACCGGTTAACCGATCCCGGACCGCTTCCCGCAGCTCTTCGGGGCCTTTCAGTGTTGCTTCATAACCAAGTCCAATCAGAAATTCGGTATAAAAGGACATGTCACCGCGGGATACATCCGCATCAATGCTGCCGCTCCCTTCCTCCCGGACCTGCAGCATCGGGGCCAGCCATAGCTCCGCTTCGCAGCGCTGTACTCCGGCCCGGCTGAGCTCCACCTGCAGACGGACCGGATTCTCTGGCATAACGGCCTCTTTGCGGCTTAGCCGGATTTCGCCAAGCTCGCGCTTTTCCGTACCGGAGGTATCTTCCGAAGCGGTGCGGATCCGGTCGCAGCGGAAGACGCGGAAGCCCTCGCGCAGGAAACAAAACGCCGTGCAATACCACAGACCGTTATGGGCGTAGATGCATACCGGCTGGATTTTGCGGCAGCCCGCCTCGCTGCCCTTTGTCTCATATTCGATATCCAGCACCTTCTGATGCACCGCCGCATCCAGCAGTACGGCCAGGCAAGGCGCATCGCCCCGCCTGGTTGGCGTAATGAAATCCACCCGATGCTTCATGCTGTCGATCCGGTCCCGCACGTCGCCGGGCATATGAAGATAAAATTTGTTCAGCGCCGAGACGGATTCCGTCTCAAACGGCAGCGAGGAGTAATGCCGCAGCGCATGCACGGCGAAGAACATCGCCACGGCTTCCTCCTCCGTAAAGGCAATGGGCGGCAGCACCCGCTCCCTTAATACCTGATAACCTCCATGCGGCCCAACCTCCGAATATAAAGGCACGCCCAGCTCGCTTAGCTCCTGCAAATCCCTTAGAATCGTCCGTTTCGAAACGCCAAACTCATCGGCCAGCTCCTGCACCTTGAACCGCCGCTTCCGATTGACCGTCATCATCAGCTCCATGAGCCGTTTGGATTTGGGCATAACATCTTTCCTCCTTATTCAATATCCATGACAGAATGTGTCACTATTATCCGTTACGATAAGGGCATCAAGCAATACCACCGCTAAAGGAGCGAAAAAAATGCTTAAATACTCCGTTCTGTTTTTCCTTGTTATGTTTATGATTGGCACCGACACGTTTCTTATTTCTCCGCTGCTCCCGACGCTTCAAGCGGAATACGGCGTATCAACCGGCATTGCCGGCTGGATGATTGGCGCCTACACCTTAGGCTCGGCTTTGTTCGCGCTAGTCTCCGGCCCTTTATCCGATGGCTGGAACCGCAGAACGGTCATGATCTGCGGGCTGGCCGCCTTCTCCGTCTCGACCGCTTTATGCGGCTTTGCGGACAATTACTGGATGATGCTGCTGTTCCGTTTCCTCGCCGGCGTCAGCGCCGCCTTCACCGCTCCGCAGGTATGGGCCTCCATTCCCGCCGTTATGCCTCCGCAGCGGATTGCGAAGACGATGGGCGTCGCCTTTGGCGGACTAGCCGCAGCCCAAGCGCTTGGCGTGCCAATCGGGAGCTGGCTGGCCGCAGCCGATTGGCCCGTCCCATTCTGGAGCATCGGCGCATTTTCCCTGCTTCTTGCGGTCGCTGCCTTTCTGCTCCTTCCCGATATGAAGCCTAACGGCCAATCACGCGTTTCGATCTTCAGCCGGTATATGCCGTTAATCACGAACGGAAGAACAAGAGGCGGCTTCCTCGCCTACCTTCTGCTCCATTTGGGAAGCGGTACGGCAATGGCTTTTATCGGCAAATGGATGGCTGACCATTTCGAGCTGTCCATAGGCGGAATCGGCAACGTCATGATGGGCCTTGGATGCGGCACCTTGCTCGGAAGCATCATCAGCTCCTCGGTCATCCGCAGGCTCGGCAGCACGCGGACTGTTACCGCCGGCATGCTCTTGCTCGCTTTGCTGTATATCGTGGGTCCGCATACCGGCCTGTCGCCTGCGGTGATGATCTATTTCGTTATCTTCACCGTTCTGGGCGTCATCTTCCCTCTTGTTATGAGCCTGCTCACCGCCCTTAACGCATCGATCCGCGGAACCATCTCCAGCCTCGCCAACTCAACCATGAACGGCGCGAATACGCTTGGCGCCTGGCTGGCCGGCCTATTGTACGTTCACTTTGCGGGTTATGCGTCCATCGGTATTTTTTCCGCGGTATGTATCGTTCTCTCTCTCGTCACGTTCCGGCTCGGCGGTCTTGTAACGGGCACGGATTCGGCGGAAAAGCAGCAATCCAAGCCTGCCTGACAACAGGAAAAAACATTGTATATTTCCATTTTTATACTTAATATGGAGAGGTGATGAAGACCAGAGGGAGAGATGATCGTGGCCAATGTAAGAGAGCAGATTCACGCGTTGCTGCAACCCCTTGTTCCCGAGCGTAAGTTTAACGGAGCCGCACTCGTCTCGCAACGCGGCAGCATCCTGTATTCCGATGCATGGGGACAAGCAAATATGGAGCTTGCTACGGATAATACGACTAACACCAAATTCCGGATCGGTTCGATAACCAAAACCTTTACGGGGGTCTCCATCCTTCAGCTGGCGGAAAAAGGCCTGCTCAGGCTGGATGATCCGGTCAGCCGTTTCTTCCCGCAGCAGATGAGCGGCAATGCTATCACCATTCATCATCTACTGACGCATACATCGGGCATTCCCAATTATACGGATGATCCTTCCATGTTCGACTGGGCTGCGAACCCTTCGACACCGGAGGTTCTTATCGGGCGCTTCGCCCACAAAGAGCCGGAGTTCGCTCCGGGCGAGCAGTACAAATACTCCAACTCCGGTTACATCCTGCTTGGAGCCATCCTGGAGCAAATAACCGGGCAGTCTTACGCGGACTATTTGCAGGAGCACATCTTCCGTCCGCTTGGCATGAACCATACTCAGGTGGATCAGCCCAGCCACATTCTGCTCAACCGCGCTGCGGGTTATCATCAGGATGAAGAAGGACATTTTAGCAATGCGCCAGCCTTCGATCCTTCCAATGCTTACGCGGCAGGAGCCATTATCTCAACCATCGAGGATATGCACTTATGGGATCAGGCACTCTATACGGAGCAGCTCCTGACCAAACCTTCTCTCGATCTCATGTTTACTCCGGTCAAGGGAGAACGAGATTTTCAATACGGCTGCGGCTGGATCATTCAAGATACGCCATTTGGCAAGCTTGTTTGCCATAGCGGCGGCATCCCCGGCTTCTCCTCCGTCCTGCTCCGGTTTATTGAACAGCAGACGGCGGTTATTGTGCTCAGCAATATCCTGCAGGATGTCAGCGCCATTGGCAAACAGCTTGCCGAACTCGCCATGCAGCCCGCTAACAGCATCAGTTAAAAATAGAAAGAGAGTCAGCCCCGCGGCTGACTCTCTTAATCTTTTAAAGGAGTTATCGCAGAGAAAGAGTAGGTTCCGTCTTCCTGCCTGATATAACGTACCGTATATTTATGATCGATTTGAACGGTATTCCACACGCTCTCCTCCAAAATAATTTTATCCACGCTTTTCAACTTTTTCTTGTCGGGGTAAGCCATCATAATCCAGTACTGCCCCTCATCCCCTTTGCCTTTATCGATTACCTTTACGTTTACGGCAACCGCATCCCTTTCCTGTCCTTTAGTCGAAGAGCAAGCCCCTAGCATTAAACCGGCCAGGAGAAGAATTGCCGCGCATAACAACATATTTCTCATGCTCCACCTCATCCCTAATATCCTCTATACATACGAGTAGACGAATCCCCTAAGACCTCCGCCCGAGAAAAGAACCTTCTTAAGGCCGCTCGAAATCTAGCCGCGGGTCCATTATTGGCTGTAAGTCCTTTCCAGTAAATTAGGGATATACATTTACGGGAAGGGACGAGATAAAATGCAAAGCTATGTAAATCAAGCGACAAATCAAAAGCCGAAGCTGTTCGAGGGGGAGAAATGGCTTGTTCTGACTGGCCTTCTCGGGTTTCTTCTAGCGGCGTTTTGCGGAGTATGGGTGCTTATGAACGGAGGGGAAGTCTCGCCCGGAGGCGATGTTTCAAAGGCCTTTTCCTTTGATGCGGCCCTTGGCGCTTTTATTCTATCTACCGCGGCAATTGCGCCATTATCGGGATTGAAGGCGCGAAGCCGGGCGCTGTTCCGAAGGGTGTATATCGGGCTTGCTCTTTACTCCTATGGGGCGGAGACGATTCAAAACTTCCGCGGCGTTAATCCGAGATTCGTTGACAGCGATTCGTTCTTCGACCAAACGGTCGGCAATGTCTTCACGTTTGTTGCCCTGTTTCTCGTTTTGTTTTATCTGTACCTTGGCGTTCAATTCTTCCGTTCGAAGGCTTATAAGCTTCGGCCCGGGATGGCACTGGGCGTTCGCTATGCCATGATTGCCGTCACCGTATCGTTTGCCGCTGGCATCTGGATCTCCATGAACCAGGGTAGATTTATAGGCGCGGACGGCAACATTATCTGGCTGCACGGGCTTGGCTTCCATGCGCTTCAGGCCGTGCCGATTGTCGCTTGGCTAGTCGAGCGTTCCCGCGCCAAAGCTACTAACCTGATTCATATTACCGGCATCACTTATCTGCTTGGTCTAATCGCGATCGGGTGGCAGACGTTGAACGGTCACTCTCTAACGGAGTGGTCACTTCTGCCGGTAGCCGCAGGCATCTGCTTTATTCTTTCTATCGCGGCCGGCGTAACAGCGCTGCGCAAAGTGCTTCTCTCCGGTTCGCGTCCAAACAACGGCAATCGGAACAGACCTGCACGCTTTTGAATTAAAGAGGGAGATGCCCGCCGGGCAGCTCCCTCTTCTTATGCTTTATCGTTTTTTTAGAAAGTTTTTAGAGCCCCTAAACATCCGCCGGCTATACTAGGGTCATCAATCCCGAAGGAGCGTTTCGATGAAAAAAAGCTGGTGGATTCTGCTGTTGCTGTCTATCGCCATAATGCTGCCGTTTGTTATCCCGTACCTTGCTTTAAATCCGGCAAGCAGCCGTATTGAGGTTTCTTCAAGGACGATTCAATATCCTGCCTTAGTTAGCCATATCATTCTAGCCTTTATAGCTATGCTAGCGGGATTTCTGCAATTTCACCGCACGCTGCGACGGAACAAACCGTCCTTGCATATCCTTCTTGGCAAAGTATATATAGGCTCGGTATTCCTAAGCGGCGGACTCGCCCTAATCGTGTCCTGTTACGAACCCGACTTCGGCCGTACGTTATCCTTCCTCTTCCTCGATCTGCTGTGGCTGGTCACGACGGCAATGGGTTACCGTTCTGCAAGGAAAAGGGACTTGCAGTCGCATAAGCAATGGATGATCCGCAGCTTGGCCATGACTTTAACGGCGGTCAGCGCCAGAGCCCTGGTGCCGCTCTTGATCCTTCTGTACCTGCTTTTGCATCGGTTCGCTCTGCCGGATGGCCGTATGGGAATGATCGAAGATGTGCTGGACAATAACATTTGGGCAGCCCTTATCGTGAACTTCGTTATTGTGGAGTGGTTCATCCGCCGGACGAAGCATGAGCAAGTTTCATTATAATTAATTATTTCCAACCACTGGAATAAAAGGTATGCCATACTAGGATTATCCCAATAACGGTGGTGGTCAATATGAACTTTATGATCCGCAAAATAAGACAGCCCGAAGACTTTCAGGCCGTAGCGCCTCTCGTCAATCTGGTATGGTCGGAACCAACAACGGCAGAACGGCTGCAGGAGGACGAGGACAAAATCCCCCCGGGCCAGCTGCATTATAATGAGCAAGGCGAGCTAATGGGATGGGACCGTCCCAAGTGGGTAGCCGAAGACGAGAACGGACAAATCATCGCTTATGCCATAGCCTGGCGCGCACCTTGGACGGAGCCCGGCGCATTGATCTACACGTTAATCGTCCATCCGGAATTCCGCGGCAAAGGCGTTGGCACTGCCATATACGGCACCCTTCATGCCTGGGCGCAGGAGGTCAAAGCTTCATGCCTGATGAACTACAACATGAAGGAGACGGACGAAAGGTCTCTTGCTTTTGCGGAAAAGCATGGCTATATCAAGGAACGGTTGTCCTTCGAGTCCGTGCTTGATCTGCGGGAGTATACCGCGGATGAGCAGCTGCTTGCTTCCATTGGCGATGCAGAGCGTGCCGGTATACGCTTCGTTACATTGGCGGAGGAACCAGGCGAGGATAATGAACGCAAGCTGCATGAGCTTTACAAAATTACGCACCACGATATTCCCGGCTATTCGGGTGATTACCCCTGGTTTGAGGAATGGAAAAAATGGACCCTCGAACTGCCCGGCGTTCGTCCGGAATGGGTTCATATCGCCAAGGACGGCGAACGCTACGTTGGCGTGGTAAGCCTGCAGCATAACGAACAGACGGGGGCGATGTACCACGAATACACCGGCGTTCTGCCGCAATACCGCGGCCGCCGTATTGCCCTTGCCCTGAAGCTGCTTGGCCTGCAATCCGCCAAAACAGCCGGCTCTCCGTATCTCCGGACGCATAACGACTCGGCGAATATTCCCATGCTGCGCGTAAACCGCGATCTGATGGGCTTCCGGGCGGAGCCGGGCAGCTACAAAATTGTTTGTACGCTGTGACAATGACAAAAAGCGGTTGTGACCGGGGTTACACCCTGCACAACCGCTTTTCCATCCTAAATCGTATTTTTGAAATCCTGAGCCTTCTCCTCCAGCTGATATGCGGATTCTCCAATCTGGGTGAACTCGCCGACCGCCTTCCGGGCACGCTGCTGGCTTTCCAAGATCATCTCCTGCGACAAGCGCATTCCTTTCGCGATATTCCCAACCTCGGCAGCAATTCCGGCCAAATTAGCCTGGACGGCCTTGGCAGCTTCGTCCGCCTGCTTGGCCAGCTTGCGGACCTCTGTCGCGACCACGCTAAAGCCCCGGCCATGCTCGCCGGCATGCGCAGCTTCAATCCCCGCATTCAAAGCCAGCAGATTCGTATGCTTGGCCACTTCCCGGATATTATGAATCGTGCTTCGCACGGACTCCGTCTCATGCTCCAGCGCTCCAAGCACCTTCATGTTCCCGCTTGATTCCAAAGCGACGCCTTCTATGATCTGCTCGATCTGTCTGCTTCCGGCAATCCCTTCTTCCGTCCGTTCCAGCAAATCCTGCGCCATCTGCTGCAATTCAACTATGAGCTTTGCGGTAGCGTTCTCCCTCTCGGTAATATCGGTCGCAACCTTGAGAATTCCCTCTACATGTCCTTCAGCGTTAAACACCGGCATATAGGTAGCCTCGAACCATAATAACCGGCCGTCCTTGGATACACGCGAGATTTTCTCCTGAAAAATCCGACCGCTCCGAAGGTTATTCCAAAGCTCCCGGTAACCGGGACTGTTCACGAACTCGGGCGTACAAAACTGCCTGTGCATGAGGCCCGGCATTTCGTCCGCTTCATACCCCATCGCCCGAGCGAAATTATCGTTCGCCCACAGGACTTTCCCGTCCGTACTTAGTTCAATCATTGCCAGCGACTTTTCCATTGCCGCCAGAACGTAATGCACATCCAATACTTGAGATCTGGAATGCTGATCATGGGATGCCGTAAGCATCGGATCACCTTCTACTTCCAATGTATAATTTACGTATAATATTTTAGTTAAAATTATACATAAATCATATTTCCATCGCAAGGAAGCGATCGCAGGAGAGGGAGCCGAATCCTCTATGCTTTCCGTACAACTTATGTATAATAAAACCTGAGGTGTAAGCGTATGTATAGTATTCGCAAAGTATCCCAGTTAGTTGGGATTCCCGCTGTTACCATCCGGGCATGGGAGAACCGATATCAGATTACCGAGCCCGTTCGAAGCGCAGGCGGCCACCGCCTATACCGGGACGCGGATATCGATACTCTACGCTGGATCAAGCAGCAGATGGACAGCTGTCACTTGAAGATTAGCGAAGCCGTCACCCTTTACCGGAACAAGCAGGCGATTACCTCGTCAACCCGGACGTTTAGCGAGCCGAACCGCTTCACCAGCCTGAGCGAACAGCTCTGCCGCGAGCTCGTTGATATGAATACCGTCCAGGCCAATGAGGTCATCGATTTATGCTTTTCCTTATTCCATCATGAAGAGGTCTTCCACCATATTCTTACTCCCGTGATGAGACAAATCGGCACGGCATGGGAAAATGGTGTCATTTCGGTTGCCCAGGAGCATTTCGCTTCCCAGATCATTATCCAAAGATGCACCCAGTTCATAAGAATTTTGCCGCTGAATCCGCATCTTCCAAGGGCTGTCGCCTTATGTCCGGAGGGAGAGCATCATCAGATGGGTCTTATGCTCTTCAGCCTGTTTCTGCGGAATAAAGGCCATGATGTCATCTATCTGGGACCGGACACACCCTTAAACGATATTACAGCTCTGATTGGGGCTAAAAATATTGGAATCGTTGCCATCTCGCTCAATAACCCGGCACTGGCAGGATCCGTCGAAAAATGGATTACCCAGTGCCGCCAAGCCTATCCGGCGCTCACTATTATTGCAGGCGGCGACGGCTTTCAGGGCTGCAGCGCTAACCTTGCCCCGCTCGTCTGTCCCCCCGGACCTTCGGAATGGGACAACTGGTACAGCCTTCTTTTATACCGATAATCTGCGGTACCACCCGTTGCCATGCAGAACTGCCGGGTCAACTCCGATTTCGCCATCTAAACAACAAATAAGACCCTGGCAGGGTCTTATTTGTGCTGGTTTATTCCTTTTCTTAATAAATAAGACCCTGACAAGGCCTTATCTATAGGTGAAACGCTTAAACGCCAAAATAGTGTCCTTGCTCCAGATCCTCGAGCAGTCCCGGATGAGTTGGCTTCCAGCCAAGCAGCTCCTGCGTCTGTTCGCTTGAACGTGGAATATCAAGCCCTGCGAGCATGCCCAGGAAACCGAAGTGGGCAGCAGCCTCCTCACGGGAAATGCTGCGTACCGGCACGTTCAAATGCTGTCCGATAACCGTGGCAATGTCGCGGAACGCGATCCCTTCGTCGCCAACTCCGTCTAGCCTCGAGCCTGCCGGCGCAGCTTCCACGGCGAGCCGGAACAAGGATGCCGCATCGATGCGATGCACAGCCGGCCAGCGGTTTACGCCGTCGCCGATGTACGCGGAGAACCCTTTCGCACGGGCCGTCTGAATGAGCTGCGGTACAAAGCCTTTATCCCGCTCTCCGTGTACAGATGGGGCAAGCGACACAATGGATGTCCGCACCCCGCGCTCGGCTAGCCCCAATACCGCATTCTCCGATTCGATGCCATTGGCATGAGCCGTAATTACAAACGGTTTGCCGGAGCCTTCAAGCACGGCTCCCATCGCCTCAACTGCGCGAAGATCCATGGCAAGCGAGCCGGCAAAATCCGAAAAGTCATGACGGAATGCCAAATGAATGACGCCGTCTGCGGCAGCGGCGCCGCGCTGAAGGCTATCGAGATCCTCAAGGGTGCCAAGGTGCGCCTCCGCACCGGCTTCTACCAATAAGGCTGCACCTTTATCGGAACGGGTAAGCCCTACAACCTGATGACCGCCTTCGATCAGCTCTCTAACAACTTCCGTACCAATATAGCCGGTTGCTCCGGTTAAGAATATAAGCATAGTGGATCGCTCCTAAAAAGAATTACCACACAAAGGATGAAGGAAAAATCACTTGTGGTGATTCTTACTTCGAAAGCATTCGCTTTGTGTAGTTGATTTGCCGAACAACTAAAGCATAAACTATAGAGTGAACTCTAAGGCAAGACCCTGATAACGGTATTTCCTTTTAGGAGAGAGAAGCATGAAAATTCAGGAGTTAGCGGAAATGATGGGCCTATCCGTCCACGCGATCCGTTTTTACGAAAAGGAAGGCCTGCTCGACAACCGCCACGTCCAGCGGGAGAAGAACAACTATCGCAGCTATACCGAAGATGCGATTGAGCGTCTCCGGATGATCAAAAAATTTCAGGGCCTCGGCTGTTCGCTGACCGAATTAAAGGAGCTCTTTCAGGATCAGGATACGAATACGAAGACGAATCAGCAAATCATCGAATGGATCGGACAAAAGAAAGTCGAGATTGAGCGCAAGAAGGCCGAATATGATCAGATCCTTGAAACACTCGACTGGATGATCGAGTACAGGAAGGTCTTAATGAAAGATCCCGAGCAGGCTGAAGCGATGCTAAAAGCACTAAAGGCCGTTTACCCTCATTAAGGGAAAACGGCCTTCCTTTTATCCATTCAACAATCAACAGCTAGAGCAAATGCATTTTTGCTTCCGCCTCATCCCAAGCTACCGCATAACCGGCGCCTTTCGCACAAAAAATAGACGAGGACGTATATAAAGGGTCCGCATCCTTCCGGTAGCCTTTCCGCTCAATGACCTCCTGCTCGTTATGGCAGCGGTCGTAACCGGCGAAGATCAGCTGAATGCTGCCCCGGCCATGCGTAAAGGCGGCGAGCTCCGTGCTGTAATCCATAAAAGTCGCGACGGGCACCCGGCCCGTAACCACCGCATGGGACTGCGTGGTCTGAGGCGGATCGAACTGGCCTGAAGCACGTTGCAAATCCGACAACACCTTGCCCAGATGGTCCAGCTCAACCTTGATTTTATACCCGTAAAACGGTTCAAGCAGCAGATTGTCCGCCTTCTCGAGCCCTTGCCTGAGTGCCCGGAAGGCAGCCTCCCGGAAATCTCCGCCATGCGTATGCTCGTTATGGGCGGCGCCCGTAAGCAAAGTGACCTGCACGTCCGTTAGCGGACTGCCCGTCAACAGCCCGTGATGCTCGCGTTCGAACAGATGCGTCTCGATCAGATTCTGATTGCCTATGCTCAGGTCATGCACGTGGGCAGCATTCTTGAACGTGATGCCGCTGCCCCGCTCGCCCGGCTCCAAGAGCAGATGCACCTCGGCGTAATGCCGAAGCGGCTCGAAATGACCATAGCCTTTTACGGGCCTCAAGATGGTCTCCTTGTACAAAATTTCCGGACTGCCAAAATCCACGTCAAAGCCGAAACGGTCCTTCACCAGCTGCTGCAGCACTTCGAGCTGAATAACGCCCATCACGTGAATATGAATCTCCTGCAGCGTCTCCTCCCAGACAACGTTCAAAGACGGGTCCTCCGCATTCAGAATGCGGAACGCCTTCAGCACATCCTTCACGGGGAGGGCTTCGGAGAATATGACCTTTGACGTCAAAGCGGGCACCAGATCATAGGACAGCTTGTCCGAGTAGAGTCCTACGCCTTGTCCCGCGTCCGCTTCGGACAGCCCGATAACGGCAAATAGGTCCCCGGCCGACACCTGATCAACCGCCTGCATTTTACTGCCGTTCACGAGCATCAGCCTGGTTGCCTTCTCGCAGATTTGCCCATCCCCGCCGCCATAGCAGAGCTCTTCGCGAACCTTGAGCGTACCGCTTAAAGCCTTGATATAGGTTAAACGGGTACCGCTCTTGTCATGACGGATTTTATAGACTCTTCCTCCAAAAGGAGCTTGTCCGTTATAGTCGGCCGTCGTAAGCAGATGAAGCTGCTCCAGGAACTCCTTCACGCCGGTATCCTGCAGGGCTGAACCGCCAACACATGGGTATAACCTGCTGTTCTTTACCATGTCCTGCAAAGCTTGCAGCCAGAAGGCCCGGTCGCCTTCACCGGAGAGGAATGCATCAAATAACCGCTCATCCCTCTCTGCCAGACTCTCCACTAACGGCTCTCCCAAGACGCCGCCCGCAAAGCTGTCCGTCATCAGACAAGCATCCTGCGTCAGATGCTGCTGAATTTCCTCCATTACGCGGTTAACGTCCGCTCCGGTCCGGTCGATTTTGTTGATGAAAAAGAACGTCGGTACGCGGTGCTTCGAAAGCAGCTGCCAGACCGTTTCCGTATGTCCCTGCACGCCCTCCACGGCGCTCACGACCAGGACGGCATAATCCATCACCTGGATAGCGCGCTCCATCTCCGGCGAGAAATCGACGTGGCCCGGCGTATCGATCAAGTAATAAGTCGCGCCGTTATAGGTCATAACAGCCTGATCCGCAAACACCGTTATCCCTCTCGCCCGTTCAATATCGTGGCTGTCGAGGTAGGCATCCTTATGATCGACCCGGCCCCGCTCCCGTATGCTGTTCGTATGATAAAGAAGCTGTTCCGCCAGCGTGGTCTTGCCCGCATCCACATGCGCGAACATGCCAATCGTTACTTGCTTCATGCGATTCCCCTTGGTTTGATTTTGCCATTATCATATCACACCGGACGTTTCGATTGACCCGGCTCCTCTAAATTCTTCATGAACAAGGAAATGACAAAGGATACCGTAAGCAAAATAAGGGGAACCACGCAGATCAGCACCCGGAATACGGTCTCCGGCTGCGAACCGGGTTCGTCGCCGCTCTGGTAGCCGTACATAAGGCCAACAATCCAGAAGGCAACCGCCGCGATCAAGCCGCTGGACCGCGTAATAAAACCGGCTACCGCCGTATAAATCCCTTCTCTGCGTCTGCCGGTCCGCTCCGCGTCGAGGTCAATAATCCGGCCGCTTAGCATCGCAGGCGTAACAAGAAATCCCGCCATCCCGAAGCCAACAAGGATGCCGGCGAGAATACCGCTGCCAAGATTGCCCGCGAACCATAGCGGAATGACGGAAAGCCCGTAAACGGCGAGCGCCAGCCGCCAGCTGTGCAGACCGCCAAGCCTGCGGGAGATCAGGTACCAGACCGCGACAAGCGGAATAATGGAGACAAAGACGGCCCCCATCAGGATGGACACCTCGCCCTCCGAGATATGCAGGTTGTATTTCGCATAGAACGGAAGCAGGGCGGCAAGCAAGCCGTTCACCGTCTGGGCGAAGGAGCCGGATATATTAAAGATCCAGAACGGTTTATTCGTCAGCGTCTCCCGGAAGGCGGCAATCAGGGGAAGCGGCGCTTCCTGATGGGTGCTCTCCTTCTCCCGGACGGACAAAGCGAACCAGGTCATAAAGATGCCGAATACAAGCGAGTACACAACCGACATCCAGCCAAAACCGATCCAGCCGTAAAGAATTGGCGTCAGCGCCGTTCCGATCAGAATAGCCGCAATCTGAAAGCCCTGCTGGACGGCGGATGCTTTGGCGCGAAGCCGGTCCCCTTCGAACAGCTCCGGAAATAGCGCTCCGTAATTCACCCACAGAAGCGTTGCAACTCCTTCAAACAGGATCAGCGAAGTCAGCAGCCACATGAACAGCTCCGTATTGCCAAGTCCCTCCGGAACGGAGAACACCATGATGAAGACAAGCATAAACGCCGGCGTGGAGAAAAATATCCAAGGTCTGCGCCTGCCGTATTTCGTGCGGGTCCGGTCGGACAAATAGCCGGCCATCGGATTGTTGACCGCGTCCCAGATGAGATAGACGGTACGCGCAATGGTAGCCAGCCCAAGGCTAAGCCCCAGCTTTTCCACATAGTAGTAGTTGAAAAAAGACGCAAAGGCCTGGCTTGGGATCATCATTGCGAACATCCCAAGCGCATAGGCCGTCGGAGAATTCAGGAACCTCTTGCTCACCGCTTGTTCCCTCCCTATTGCCGAAGTAAAGCTACCTTACGTCTTATGCGGCGTGTCCTCCAGTTATGCAAACAGAGCCGCCACCGAAGCAGATTGCTTACGGGGCAGCCCTGTTTGCATAGGTTAATTAAATTTGCTCTCGGGCACGTAGTAGACCTTCTGAGTGTCTTTCTTGTTTTTGGGATCCGTTACGATCGTAAAGTAAACATTGCCGTTTTTCGTCTGCACGCCTTCGATCTCGTGTTTCCCCACATTCGTAATCTTGACGAGGGATTTGTATGCCCCTGTTTTGGACATCAAGGCGACGCTTGGCGTTTGCCCTTCCGCCCCGCCCGACGTAAAGATCTTCGTGCTTCCTAGCATATCCATGCCCTGGAACGATCCGTTTGGTCTCACGATATTGCTGCCTGTTTGGGTGAAGCTGGCTACGCAGGCTTTTTTAGCTGCCGCGCTGTCCATACGCACCTGTTCATTGCTGTCCAGCAGCCGGTTCAGAGCAGCCGTGTTATAGATCGACCAAGTAACGCTGCCTTGGGACGTTTGTACGCGAAAAATCGTATAGTCGCTGTTCCCGCCGCCATCCACGCGATAGGTATCGCCTAGTCGCTTGCCGGTCTTGTTCGCATAGTTCAAGTAGGTGAACCGGCGAAGCCCCGTATAATCATACTTCTTGCCCGCCGAGTATTTCAGCCGGGCTACTTGAAGCGACCAGTCGTACGAGGTTAATGCGTCCGCTTTTGAACTGAAATAGAAGTAATCGACCTTGTTGTAGGTGTACATATCGAGCGTTTGGCCGTGGCCGGAATTGGTAATCGTCATTTCGTCCACGTAGGTAGCGGTGCGTCCATTCATCAGTAATCTGGATAAATAGACCGTTCCTCCCGAGCGCTGGGTGACGTAAAGATACTTGGATGCGATATAGGCCTTCTGGACGGCCAGATTGTGCTTGAGACCTTTCAGACTATACGCCAAGGTAGCCGACGCGTTTACGGTTTTCCCCGGACTGGCCGCAAAGGCGGGCACAACGGTTGCGCCAAATAGAAGAAAGACAAGAAAGACGGAAATAAACATTTTAAATGGCCTGTTTACAAGACTAAGCTTCTGATTGCGAATCATTTGAATCCCTCCTCAATAACGATTACACCCGATTATCAAGGAGATAAACATGGTTTTGAATAGTCGCGTCGACCTAAAATTTAGTTAAAATTTTATAATCTTACTCCTGTTTCATAACTTGAGTAGGCCATTTCATCACTCGCCGCGTGCAGCAGCTTCGTAATAGCAGGCACCGTTTCCGCTGCCAGCCTGCCCTGATGGAACACATATCGCGGGGCAGACCGGGTACGAATCAGCTCGGCTGCGTCATCGGCATCAAACAGCAGGAAGGAAGCCGGATCCCCAACCCTAGGCATTCCTTGCTCATAACCGTAGTCAACGACCCCCATTGCTTTTGCCCCGCCGTACGTAATCATGCCGGCTATATCGTTCAGATCCCGACGGCCGCACATATGGGCAAGATGGGCCGCCATATGCGCCGCATCGAGCGGATTTCCCGTTCCGAGCGGATAAAAAGGGGTGCGAATATCGTCATGCGCCAAAGCGACGTTAACCCCGGCCCGGTGGAAATCCTGAATCCGCGTAATGCCTCGCCCCTTTGGAGAAGCATCGTATCGCCCCTGCATAACGCTGTTAATCAGCGGGCAGGCCACAATGGAAAGACCGGACTGCTTCACCAGCCCAAGCAGCTTCTGAAAATACGGCTCATTGTAATACGCCGCGGCATTGGCATGGGCGGCCGTCACCTTGGAGCCGAGCCCGGTCGTTAGGGTAAGCGAGGCGCATACCTCCAAATAACGCGAAGCTTCGTCGTCCGTCTCGTCGCAGAAGACATGAATAAAGGCGCTGTACCGCTCGGCAAGAGCAAAGGCTTTGCGGAGGCTTAATACCCCGTCCTCGCGGGTCCGCTCCAGATGCGGAACCGCGGATACGCCGTCAGCCCCAAGCCGCAGCGCTTCCTCCAGCCTGGCTTCATTTTCCGGGCAAGCGACAAGGCCGTCCTGCGGAAAAGCGATGACTTGCATATGCATCCTGTCTTTATATTTGTCCTTCAGCTCCAGTACCGCTCGCAGAGCCGTCAGCTTTGAGTCGCCTATATCAACCATCGCGCGAAGATAAAGCACGCCGTAGCCGATAAACAGTTCCAACGTACGTTCCGCCCTCGCTAGAACGTCTTCGCGGGTCAGCTGCTTTTTGCGGGAGGTCCATACCGAGATGCCTTCCGCAAGCGTTCCGCTCTCATTCCAGACCGGGTCGCCTGCCGTTAAGGTCGTATCCAGATGTACATGCGGTTCAACAAAAGGAGGCATCAGCAGCCTTCCTTCCGCCTGAAAGACCCTCTTGGCGGCGGCCCCGGCCAGCTTGCCGACTGCCGTTATTTTGCCGCCCTTAATGCCCAGATCCGTTAATTCTCCGCTGCCGGGCAGCCTAACCCCGGAAACAAGCAAATCCAATGGTATCGTCATCGTATCCCCGCCATTCATTTTATGCCTTTGGTTGCCGCGGCAAATCTCGCCACCCTCGCGCCTAGCCTGCCAGCCATCCGGAGCTCGCGCTCATCCGGCGTTCTTGAGCTGTCCGGTCCCGCCAGCGTCGAAGGGCCGTAAGGGGACCCGCCAATGGCGTCCGCGGTCAAATATTCCGGATTCTGCGAATACGGCAATCCGACGTACACCATTCCGAAATGCAGCAGCGGAATGATAGACGTCAGGATCGTTGCTTCGTGACCCGTGTGAATAGATCCGGCGCTTGTCATAACGCCGCTTGGCTTCCCTTCCAGCTCTCCGCCGGCGCATAGGCTGCCCGACAGGTCGAGGAAGGATTTGACTTGCGCCGGCATGGAGCCATAGTAGGTCGGGAAGCCCCAGACAATGCCGTCCGCCCAGCGGAGATCGTCCGCCGTCGCTTCGCGTACCGACTGCTGAACAGCCTGAGCGGCTTCGTACTTCTCCCAGCGGGCCCCAACCCGGAACGTACCGGACAGCCGGCTGTCTTCCGCTGGCCGTCTGCGGTCCGGATGATCAAGCAGCGCGGTTACATTGTCCGGATGGCGGAACTCCGGAATACGGACAAGCCGTGCCGTATGCCCTTCGGTCTCAGCACCTTGCGCGGCGGCTTCCGCCATCCGGTGAATATGTCCGTATGCGCTGAAGTAAATGACAAGCACGTTCGCCATGGCGATCTCTCCTTATAAAAACCGGAGCCGCGCATGCCGGCATGCAGCGGCTCCGTTACTTAATTTGTCATTTTCCCTTGCCCGGCAAATATTCGTTCGTAAACACATCTTCAATTGGCTCGGCTTCCTTCAAGAGCCCCATGTCCACCAGCTGCGCCTGCAGGCCGGACCAAATGTCCTTGCTCATGTAGCCAACGCCGTTGGTTTCCGCATCGCCGCCGTACACAAGCGGCTCCTGCGCTTTAGCGCCATACGCCATCGCTTCAAGCTTCAGATCCGGGTTTTTCTCCTGCATCACTTTGTTGATCTCTTCGGAATGATCCTTGTAGTAGTCCCAGCCTTTAATGGACGCCTCCACATAGGCTTTTACCGTATCCGGATGCTTCTTCAGGAAATCCTCGGTTGTATAAAGAACGTTGCCGTACTGCTTATAGCCAAGATCATAGTTCAGGAAGTAATCGACGTCGACGCCCTCCTGCTGCATGGAGAAAGGCTCGGATGTAATATAGATTTGCGTGGCCGCCTTCGGATCCGCTACGAAGTTAGCCAGCGAGCCGGTATACTTCATCTCCGTTACCTTATCAAGGCTGTAGGCTTTCTTTAAGTACTCCCAGAACACCACGCCGCTGCCGACAAAAATTTTGTTGCCGTTCAGCTCCGTAATGTCCTTGAACTGGCCCTTATGGAACATGATGCCCTGCGGGTTCTTCTGGAAGGTCGCCGCGATCGCCACGAGCGGAATGCCGTTCTGACGCGCCAGCAGGATTTCGTCAGCCTGACCCATGCCGAACTCCGCTTTCCCGCCAGCTACAATCTGGGTGGAAGAGATGCCGGGGCCGCCGGATTGAATGGTCATGTCGAGACCCGCGTCCTTGTAAAAGCCTTTGTCCAGCGCGGCATATTGCCCGCCATGCTCCGGCTCCGCGAACCAGTTGGTCACCTGGCTGACCTTGGTCAGCTCCTTCGAATCCCCGGATGATTTGCTGTCGCCGCAAGCGGACAACGTAAGCGCTGCGGCAAGAAGCACCGTCATTCCGCCTAATGTTTTCTTCGATCCCGTTTTTGTCAGCATGTTTCTCTTCCCCCTAAAATGGATTGATTTTCACTCCGAAAGCATAAGCCTATCCTCTTCTTCTCTATATGCGCATCCCTCTGGCAGCGGATAAACACCAGACTTTATGTCTACTTTGGATCTATGCAGGCGATCCCGACAGACTCGGCTCTATGCCGAACCGACTAAGCAAGGAGGCAAACGTCCACTTCGACTTGTTAAATACCCACCGCGATGACGGAAGCTCCTGGAACAGCTCTTCCTCCGAGCAGGCATCCACGACAACAAAGCTTGCCGGATTACCCGGAGCGATTCCGTATTGCGCAAGACCGGCAAGCTTGGCAGGATTGGTTGTCAACATGCGAAGCACGGTGACGATATCTTCCTCCTTCGCCAAGTGAGCCGCATAGGCGGTCATCAGCCCAATCTGCAGCAGATCCCCTCTGCCAAACGGGTGGAAAGGATCTTGAATATTGTCCGAAGCCGCGGCAACGGTAACTCCCGCTTCCTCAAGCTCCCTGACGCGGGTGACGCCGCGCCGTACGTTGCCTCGGTCACCGCGTCCCTGCAGGTAGAGATTAACGGCGGGCAAGGTAACCACCGCTATGCCCGCATCCGCCATTTTCGCAATCAGCCGTTCCGCTTCGTTATGCTCCATCGCGGACAAGGAGCAGAGATGGCCGGCCGTTGCCCGGCCGCCGTATCCGCCTGCTTTCACATAATCGCAGTAAATATCGATCGTTTTCGTGTCCGGATTATCCGATTCATCGGTATGAAGATCGATCGGCTTATCAAACATCTGAGCCAGCCGGAACGCCCAACCCACATTGGTCTCGGGATTAGGCGACAGATGCGGCGCCCCGCCGATTCCGTCTATACCCATGCGAAGCGTCTCGGAAGCAAACTCCGTCAGCTCCCGTTCATAGGCAGGGTCGTAGAAGAACATCGGGAAATACTGAATGTCTACGATTCCGCTGACCTTCTCCCGGGCCTCCAGCGCCGCTTCGATCGTCCGCATCGCCATCTCGCGGCCAAGATGAACCGGCACGTCGAGATGGCTGCGAAGCACCGCCGAGCCAAAGGAAGCAGAGCTGAGCGCGGCTTTCACAATGCGGTCACGGATCATTTCTTTCGTGAAGGCCGGCGATGCCGCCCGGTAATTCTCGATGGCCTCCAGCAGCGTGCCGGACCGGTTGCGTACCCAAGGCAGGGAATATGCCTTGTCGAGATGCATATGGGCATCCACAAAGCCCGGAAGCATCACTTTGCCTTCGAGATCAAGCAATGTGGCTGCCTTTAATTCGTCGAACGACAGCGCATGAATCGGCAGATGAGCGGAGGAGGCAATCACTCCGTCCTGGCGTTCAACCGCCGTCCAGCATCCTTCCCGCACTTTGACCGTGTACAGGTCATTGCTTTGCTGCAACGGCAGCTTTACGTTAATAGCTTCCAGCGTTTCTGTGCGCAAGAGAATTCACCTCTAACCTTCGGAAGATTTCATCTCGGATTCATGCCAGGAGCTTAACATCCACTTGGAGAAGGCGTTCACGAGCAGGAAGAACGCAATGCCGAGCAAGGATGCGGATAAACCGCAGGCGAACAAATAAGCAGTCTGCAGGCGGGACGACGCAACGGTTATGGCATAACCCAATCCGCCGTTGCCCCCGCCGATGCCGGCAATATACTCGCCGACAATCGCGCCGATTACGGCAAGCGTGCAAGAGATTTTGAGTCCCGCCACGATATAAGGAAGCGCGGCCGGGATACGAAGCCGGAACATGGTCTGCAGGGGAGAAGCATTGTAGAGATAGAAGAGATTCTTCATGTTGTGGTCGGTTGAATTCAGGCCGATAAGGGTGTTGGACAGCATTGGGAAAAATCCGATCAGGAAAGCAATAATGATGATGGCATTCATGCCTGCTCCAAACCAGATGACGATAATCGGGGCGATGGCAACGATCGGAATCGTCTGCATGATGATGGCGTAAGGGTAGATGCTTCGTTCAATCAGCTTGGAGCTGGCAAGCAGAATGGCAAAACCAATCCCCAGAAGAATACTGAGCAGGAATCCCAGCACTGCCTCGGTAATGGTGGTATACACGGATACCCACAAATTCGAGGCATTCTCGGAGGCGGCCAGTACAATATCCGAAGGCTTAGGAAGCAAATACGGCTTCAGGCCGGATAACCGGCAGAACAGCTCCCATGCGCCGATAAACAGAATAAAGGCGATAGACGGCGGACCTATTCTTTTCCATACTTTTTTCAGTGACGAGGTACGCAGCTTGGTTGTTGTGCCCGCATTCGTTCCAAACGATAAATCCGGGCTGGTGATTGTCTCCTCACGCATCGCTTATCCCTCCTGATTCGAAATACTCTCAACCGGCGTTTGCAGCTTGCCCGGGTTCAACAGTCCGCGGGGGTCGTTGGCACGCTTGGCGTTCACCATCGCATCCCACTCTCCGCGTCCTCCCATCTCCAGGATCCAGGTATGGGGGTCATTAATCCGAACGCCAATGGACCGGAAGAAGGCAATAACCTCGTACAGACGTTCATGCGTCGTATATCGGACAATCGGCAGCGCCGCGGGAACAACAACGCCCGCCGTGCGTATAAATTCGAGATGCATCAGCACTTCGTCGCCGAACTGCTCTTTAATAAGCGTTATCTGATCGAGGAACCGCTCCTTGTCAAAGCCCGCCTGCAAATAGGTCAGCGTCGGGTCGGTCTTAAGCGCCCATAACGTCGTATGGTTCCAAGTAAAATCGGACAGCCCGATTACTTTACGGTACTGTTCAGGGGAGATGGTGTAGCCGACTCGGCCGCCAAATGCGCCGGCATGCGCCGCAAGCCGCTCTTCGCTGCCATGCTCCGTTTCGAGTAGACAAGCGCTGCAGCCGGCTTCGAGTTTTGAAGCGATTGGCTTGAAAAAGGTTGGAATCGGCCATTCGACCGGAGCAACCAGCCGTTTGCGAATGGAATCATCCATCGCAACCGCATGGGAGAACCGTGCGGCCGATGCAAAATCATCGAACTGCGTAACCGTCTGCGTCCATTCCACCTTTGCCGCAATCGGAATCACGACTTCAACAAGCACGCCTGTCGTTCCGTAATTATGGATATAAGCAATCAAATCGTCTCCCTTGACGGTCAGCCTGCGCGGCGTTTCTTCCACCGTCAGGATAACCGCCTCCAGCACGTTGCCGTCCCACAGGTTGCCCCAGGTAATGGAGCCAATCCCGCCCGAGCCGCCGCTTACGAAGCCGCCGACCGTTGCTTTCACGTAAGTGCTCGGGTAAATCCGGAGCTCTTTCCCCTCGGAACGGAGAAGCTTCTCGAGCCCGCCAAGCCGAACTCCGGCCTGCACGCGCGCATAAGTATCGGTTACTTCAATGACCTTGTCGAGCTTGCTCAGATCAAGAACAATGCCGCCTTCGAGCGGAACCGCCTGACCGTAGTTGCCGGTACCCGCGCCGCGGGTTGTCACCGGAACCCGGTGTTTCCATGCGTAAGCGAGCACGCTCGCCGTCTCCTCCACGGAATGCGGAATGGCAACCGCCTCCGCCCTTTTATCCTGAAGCAGCGGGACGAGTACGGGGGAATACCAGTAGTAGTCTTTGGACAATTTCTCTACCTGGCCGGGATCCGACAGCAGCCTCTCTTCTCCGACCGCTGCCTGCATTTCAACTATCCAATCCTTTAACATTGCTTCTCCTCCTCTCTAATGCTTAAGAGCCTGCGACACGGAGCGGACAATTTGCCCGAATTCCGGCGTTGTACGGAATGACTCGTCGCGCGGGAACGGCACCGGTACGTCAATTAAATCGGACACCTTGCCCGGACGAGGGGTCATGACGGCGATGCGGGTCGACAGAAACACAGCTTCAAATACGTTATGGGTAACAAACAGCACGGTCATTTCCGGATCCTGCCGCCATAGTTCGAGCAGCTCGATCTGCAGCGTCTGGCGCGTAATTTCGTCAAGCGCTCCAAAAGGTTCATCCATCAGCAGCAGCTTAGGCCTTGCCACCAAGGCACGGGCAATCGATGCCCGCATCTTCATCCCGCCGGACAGCTCGCGCGGCATGGAACGCATATGGTCCTTCAGGCCAACCATCTCCAGCACGCGTTCTGCCTCCCGCTGTCTTTCCTTTCGCGGTACTCCGCGTAGCGCCAGCGGCAGCGTCACGTTATCAATGACAGAGTTCCAAGGCAGCAGCGTATGATCCTGAAAAACAAAAGCCGTATCGGACCGCTTGCGGGCAACGCTTGCCGATGCCCCCATAACCTGCAGAGTACCGCTGCTCGGATTGGACAACCCGGTAATCATCTTGAAGATCGTCGATTTCCCGCAGCCGGACGGCCCGACGAAACAAAGGAATTCCCCCTCGTGGATCGTCAGATCAACCTCTTTCACCGCTACCGTTCCGTTCGGATATACCTTGGACAGCCGCTCCATCCTTACCCATTCCTTGGCTCCAGTCATCGTTGTCATGATGATCCTCCTCCTATCCGTTCTTCAGTGATGCCATGCCAAACGAAGCAATGTGCAGCAGAGCTTCCGCCAGAAGCGGTCCGGCAGTCTCCAGCATCGCCGTCCCTCTATCTGCCGTGGCTTTGGTGGCGTCTCCCGCCACTCCGCTGCCCGAAATATCGTCCATCACCCAGGCAAAGGACCTCGACCGGAATGAAAAATAGCGGGAATCCGGGAACCTCGGCATCTCGCGGGGCGCAAGCTCCGCGTGAACCCAGCCCGGACATGTCGCCATAACAAGAGACGTCTCCACATCGCCGGCATGAATGCCGCAAGCTTTTTCCGCTTCATCCGTAAAGGAATCGCTGTAGCCGACAGCCCCGGGATCAAGCCGGTAGACCTCAAGCCCCGTCGCTATCCGGATTTCCCTCGCCATCATCCCCAGCAGATCCGCATTGCCGCCATGCGTATTAAAAAGCAGCAGCTTGCGGAAGCCGCTTCGGGCAAGGGAAGAAGAGATATCCTCCAGTACCGCCATTAATGTCTTGGCCGACAGGGTGATGGTCCCCGGATGGCCGGCATGCTCCGTGCTTTTTCCGTAACTTACGGATGGCAGCAGCCAAATGGACGAATCTTCGGGCAAATGCTCGAAGGCCTTAGTCAGCATCGCCTCGCCAAGCAGCGTATCCGTAAAGACCGGCATATGCGGACCATGCTGCTCCACCGCGCCAATGGGCAGCACAAGCAGCACATCGTCTTTGTTCATGGCCGCAATCTCTTTAGTCGTCAATCTTGGCAGGAAACGGCGGTCATAAGCTTCTCCCTGATAACGAAAGAACATGAAACACTCACCTCTTTAATAAAATTTTAATGTTAGAATAGATAACAACGAATTGACGGAAATAATCGATTTCCATGAGGGTCTAGCAAATTTTCTGAATATTAAGTAAACTAAAGTCACACTTAAGTAACACGAATTAACCTCATATTCACCTTATATCACACAAACGAAAGTTTGTATACAGAATTTTCACACAATTGAACAAATACATAACATAATAAGTTATGCTTGAGGAAGCTATTAGGAGGAGATCAATCATGCTAATCGGAACACGCCGTCACGAAATTATGATGCTGCTGGATTCAAAGCCGCAGTTAACGATCCTCGAGCTTGCCGAGCAGTTTAACGTATCCAAGATGACGATTCGCCGCGACCTCGATCTTCTGCAATCGGAAGGGAAAATTCAGCGCTTCCATGGGGGCGCCGTCAAGGTAAAACGGTTCATGGGCGCCAAATACGAGCAACGCGCAAATGAGCATAAGGCGGAGAAGCTGGCCATTGCCAAGGAAGCCGTCAAGCATATTCAGGATGGCATGAGCATTATTTTGGATGCAGGGACAACCGTGGCTTCCATGGTGGATGAATTAGAGAGGTTTAAAGGGCTTAAGATTATTACCCGTGATCTGCATACGGCTCTTATGCTGTCCAATGAAGAGAGATTCGGCAGCTTCGACGTGTATTGCTCGGGGGGAAGAATAAGCAAATGGGCGTATAGCCTGGACGGCATTTATGCGGAGAAAATGCTGCAGTCGCTGACTGTCGATGCGGCCTTCTTGACCTGCGAAGCCGTTTCTCTGACAAAGGGCGCCATGGCTTGGTCTCCGAATCTTGTCGGCGTCCGGCAGACCACCATGGAGGCCGCGGGAAAAACGATTCTGCTGGCCGATTCCAACAAGTTCAGCTACAATTCGCTTGCGATTTTTGCGAAACTCGATGAATTTGACGAGATTATTACCGACAGTCGTCTGGACGAGTATGAAGCGGTATCGTATCGCAAATCCGGCCTGCCGTTAACGACAGTATCCGCCACTGCCAGTCGATAAAACAAAAAAGCCTCCGCAGACAGGATCTGCGGAGGCTTCGTAATTATAGGGTTATACTTTTGGATCAACCGGTATCATAATCGTAAACTCGGGGTTTTTGGCATAAGGATCCTGCGCCACCCGGTACCGCTCAAAATGAGTGACATCACCTTTACGTAACGGATAACCCTGCTTCTCAATCCAGGCGAAAATGTTCGTATAAGAGGAGTCGATATTGTCTTCCTTCTTGTGCTCGGTCATGGCATAGGTCAGATCCGGAACGGTTACGCTTGCCATACCCTCAGGGACATCCTCCACTTGTTCGACTTCGAGAGCCGCATAGTGAATAAAGCTGTCGCCTTCATAATGATAGGATAAGCCGAGTAAAATGTCCGGTTGTACAACATGCCTGATTTCCGATAACCTTCGAATCACTTCCGTCTGAACGGCACGGATACCTCCCTCTCCCGCTTCCTCAAACGTTCCTTCCCACCTAATTCCGACCGCTTGAAAAGAGGGCTTGCTAACCAGGATGGCTTCAAAGACCTGATCCATTCCATCAACCTCCAAAGTAGAGTTACCACCCTATTTTACAAGATATGGATTATAAAATCTGTATATTTATTCTTCTTTGTATTTATCTTTTACAATACCGGAACCAATCCCCGCACCCACCATCAGAACAAGGGGAGCAAAGTTCCAGAACCACGTTCCGCCAAGCATGGTAATATCCGTACCGGCCAGTTTGTTTAGCCCCAGCACAACAAGCTTAATGACAAGCAGTAGCACGCCCAGCAGGAATAAAAGATCAAATGATGCCTTAAGCCTCGGATAGGCAAGCTGCCTGCTGTCCTTAATCACCTTTTGCGTCAACTCTTCATCGCTCCTTAATAATTCGTCAATCGTAACGCCAAAGAGATCGCTTATTTTGATAATAATCTCGATACTGGGATAGTTCTGATTGTTTTCCCACTTCGACACCGATTGGCGGCTGACAAACAGCTTCTCGGCTAGTTCATCCTGCGGCCACCCTTTGCTTTGTCTCATGGCCTTGAGCTTCTCTCCGAACACCACTACGAATTACCCCTTTCTGACGCAACTTATGTACCCACATCATGCTGATTTCATTGTACGAAGTAAAGCGAGCATTCGTTGCGAAGCGCCGCAACTATAGGTTGCGCAAGGATTTCCCCCGCGATAACAACACAAAAGGCCGCTCAGCGGAGCTGCACGGCCATTTTTTTACATTATTTTCTATACGGTAATATCATCTATGTAATAAGCATAAATCCGTTCAATCGGTTTGAAAAACAGGTGCCCGTCTTCCCACGGTTGGAAATGCAAATCCATCCTCGAGTCACTCCAGTTCTCCGGTGTTCCCGTTGTTTGGAGACGACCCGGCTTAACAGGCTCCTCCGTCACATTCGGGAATTCCTGATAGCCGAACAGGAGATTCTCGTGGATTCCGATAATCTCGTACTTGGGACCAAAGAAAGCCCGCTCCTCCTGAAGCTGGTAATGGTAATACACGTAGCTCCCGATCATCTCCGGCTTCAGATGGGCAACGCGCCCCACTCTTCTCTCCACCGGATGCTTGCGAAGCCAATGCTCCCGGTCCGCAGGTTCGTTAAAGTGAAAGACATCCATCATCCGAATCCATTTGCGGGGCTCTGCCTGTCCCGGCCAATCCGTCAAGTAAGGCTCCGCCGCACCGGCAACTTCCTCTGGGGCTAGCTTGCCGTCCGTGCACTCATAGTAAAGAAAGAGATTATGATTCCAATAAAAAGCCGCTGCCGTCATCAAACGCCCCTGCTTCACGAGGCGGATAACCTGCTCATCCTGCTGTAGAGCCGCTATGCCTTCCTCCTGAAGCCCCTCTCTCCATGCTGCCCTGAACATCAATCTTTCGATCATATCGCCAGCTCCATTCTACCTTTAAGTGAAATGCCGATGCTTTGGCAGCCACTGAACCGCGGCATCAACCGCTGCCTTCATTTCAAACAGCTTGCAATCACCCTGACCTACCTTGCCGCGCTGAACTCCGCTATGAAATTGCGCGCCAAACTCATCGAAATCACCCGAGTCATACGCATAATCCGTGAACCATCGCCAGGAACGTTCCCCATCGACCAGCATGGCCGTCCCCATCTTTTTCGCAGGCATGCGGTCAATCCTTGTCTCGGCAAGATGCAGGCTCGTACAGGAGTCGAAGCCAACGCCGAGCAGCAGCACCTTTGCCCCTGCCGCATACAGCTTGCCAAGCGGGGAAGCCTCCCCGAACTGGGGCGTTAACGGATGACCGGATATAATATACTCCGCATACTTGCCATTCGCGCAAAAGGATACCTGAGGGTGTTCCGACCTTAACGTGCCCGGATAAGTCCGGAACAGCTCGGCAATACGCCCCATCCCCCGTGTTGGCGTTATAGCCGGATCAAAAGCGGGCATTTCGTTATAAATGATCTCTAGCCATTCCTGCGGAACAGGAGGATTTCCCCATTCGGCGGGATCGCTCCAGTCTCCGCACTGCGCCGGCATGACCAGCGTGCCTTCAGCCCCAACGGCTTGCAGCAGGGCCTCCACAACCGCCTGCGGACCGCCGCATACCCAGCCTAAGCTGGACATAGAGGAATGGACAAGAAGATGGTCACCCTCCCGTATGCCTAGCTTACGCAGATCACGCACCATGCCGCTTACCGTTACGGGCAGCCGCGTTTGTTTTATAATGTCGTGTTCGCTCATTGGCTTTGCTCCTTTACTCGAAACACCTGTTCAAAGGCGTTATAGCATTTACGATCCTTTGACGTATCAAGTACGGCAAAGGTAATCGTCGAGAACCATGTGCCGTAACCTTCGGCTTCCAATAGATCATGCCACCAATTTGCTACTTTTACCGGATCATTCCCGAATACACCGCATCCGTAAGCACCCAGAATGAGATTGGTATCCCCCTGATGGGCAAAAACAGCTAACGCCAGCCGCATGCGGTCTTTCATAACGCGTTCCGCTTGAAGCTTATTCTCGCCTTTCTGCACAACCTGCCCGTAATTTACGGCCGGAAGGGTCAATACCGAGGCCCGTATAGGCTGACGAATGAGGTTAAATTTGGTATCCCTGAAAAATACGACATCGGGAGAGTAAATCGCATGATCGGTGTACATCATGGATCGGTAAGCCCGGTTGGCGGAATAAAAGCGCCCATGACGCAGTTGTGTCCCGTATAATCCGCTTGATGCAGCCAAACTCTCCTCTTGTGCCATTGCTCCGTTCAGAAATCCGCCGCCGGGATTCTTGGCGCTTGCAAAGTTAAGCACTCCTACCCGTTCGGCACCCGTTTCAGCATAGCGGATTATTGCTTGAACAGTAGCCTCATTCGTGACGTAAATAGATGGTTGGGACGCTCCCTTTACCGGCACCCGTAAATTACCGATTATGCTTACGCCTTCTTCCGGCGTAAAAAGCCGGCTTTTGTCCTCCGATAACTTCTGCGCTTCCGCTATGTTAACTTGAATGCCATTATAGTTATAATAGCCTTGCTGCTGAATCAGTAATGTCTCCTGTGCAATTTCTCTACGGTTCATGATTATCCCTTCTTTCGTTAAACAGTTCATCCCTACTTCCATTAACGCAAATCCAAGCCAGTTCTTTCCGCGCCACTTTAACGGATTTCCTGCATTGGAGTCCGACTGCCCCATACCTATACCCCAAATCCGGTCGTACGGGCTGGCTTCAACCAGGATGGAGTTATCCGTTGTCTTCAAAATTAGTCCAAGCTGAGCATTTTGCGAGAATTTAGCAAGGTTCCCTTTCTTCACAATCCCGTAGCAATGGCTCTCCCATAGCGTTTTATCGAAGTTTTTCACTGACCGGCCAAAAGCCTTGATCTCTTTCGGATCACTCGCTTGCAGGATTGCGGCCAATATCTCCCCATCCTGAAACAGCCGGGCTTTTTCCGCCATCATGTATTGCTCGGAGCATGAATACGGAACCCCATCGATAACGAATGGACTCATCCACCATTGGCTTAAGCAGCTTTTGTCAATCTTGCCGGGTTCGGAAGGCGTGTGCCCCCAGAAGAACAGAAACCTTCCCTTCCCGCCGACGGCATGCTCTTTCTGCAATTGTTCAATGCCGTATTTCATTCAAATCCCTCCATCTTTCTTCGATAGAGACGGGATGGACGGTGACCGGAGTTTTCCGTATAGTGATCCGTTTCCGTCACGAGGTCCGCAATCTTGCGCCGAAACGCCGCTTTCAAAAGCTCTTTATCCAAAATAACTTCATACACCTGCTGCAGTTCCGTTAGCGTAAACAGCTTAGGCATGAGATGAAGGGCTATATCGGTATAGTTCACCTTGCCTCTCAAACGTTCAATGGCATAGGCAATGATTTTGGCATGATCGAAAGCTAATCCGTCGTTGCTCACTATGCTGTAAGCGGTTTTTGTTGCTGCCTCCGTAACGGTATCCGTACGCTCCACCATTGCCTTCAGCTCTGCATAATCGGAGCTCAGAAGGAGTTCATACTGCAGCGTCCTGGCATATCCGCCCTCAACAAACTCCTTTTGCTCCCTGATCAGCCGGTACGATGCTTTAAACCATGCAGCGTTCGCCGCATCGTCTCCTGCCTTCAGCTCTAACTCTTTACTGTTCACCAGTGCCATGTAAGAGCAGCTCATGACCCAAGTTCGGGGATCCCGGCCGATATCGCTAAACGTATATAGTTGCTCCAAATAAACGTTATCGACTCCCGTCTCCTCGTGAAGCTCCCTGACCGCAGCCTCCTCCGTTGTTTCATGAGGCCGTACAAAACCGCCAGGCAAAGCCCATTGCCCCAGAAACGGATGACCGCCCCTCTGAATAAGCAGCAACCGAAGCTCCTTCTCGGGCAGTTTGCGGTAATTGTTTTCCTCTGTATGGGTTACCGTAAAAATAACCATATCCGCAGCAACCGAAGGGCGCTCATAGTCCCCGGGCTTATACTGCTCCATAAAGTCACGCTCGGTTAATCCGTTTGGATCCAGCCGTTCCAAGCTGCTCACACCCTCATCTATTGTTATTTTTACTTTGATAATAACAACTTGTTACTAACAAATATAGCAGAGCGGATTCCTGTCCGGCAAGGGCAAACTTGTTTATAACTAAAAAGGAGTACCGCAGCGGCACTCCTATTCCCCAACTATTTTATCCCTGTACAAATTGACCTGCTCGATCATGTGCCCGATATTCCCTTCGCCTGCGTATAGGGTCATATCGAAGAAGTTGCAATCGAGGTCCGACCAATACAGCTCATTCTCGTCGCCGGCGACGGCAACGTTTTCTCGCTTCAATCGCCCGGCATACACTTCCACGTAACAGTTCTGCAAGTAATACTTAAAATCCATAACGGGCATAAGGGAGATATCCTCTTGCGTAATACCGGTTTCTTCCGCTAGTTCCCGGTAAGCAGCGTCCAACCCGGTCTCGCCGGGCTCGATTTTCCCGCCAACCAGATTACTTAATCCTTTGTAGGGATCCTTCAGACGCCTGCACATTAGGAGTCTGCTCATATCCCTGCTGTATACCATGAGAACATTATATCCCTGCATGATGATACCCCCTTCTTCTGTAATAGTGGCGAGAAAACCTCTATGTTACAATAAATCTATCAATCCTAGTCCAATAGAATAGGCGGAGGCACAATATGTCCATTACCTATAAAATGTATACGATGTGTATGGTTCAAGATAAGGATAAGGTACTTTTAATCAATAGGCCAGACAAAAAGGGTTTTCCCGGCTATATCGCCCCGGGCGGCAAAGTAGACTTCCCGGAAAGCCTCGTGAATGGCGCCATCCGCGAAGTGCGGGAAGAAACCGGCTTGATCGTAAAGGACATTATCTATAAGGGCCTTGAGGAATTTTGCGACCCCACCACGAACCTGAGATATATGGTCTTCAACTACCTGGCGACTTCGTTTGAAGGCACGCTGCTCGAGAACCCGCCAGAAGGCGAGCTGCTCTGGGTGAACAAGGATGACGCCCTAAAGCTTCCGATGCAAAGCTGGTTTGCGCGCCGGTTCCCGCTTTTCTTCCAGGAGGGGACGTTTGAACTGAGCTATGTATGGGATGAGAAGGTTAGAGAAACGTTGGATAAAACCGAGCGCTTCTACTCTCTTGCCCCTGTACAGCAGCATTAACCCGTAGGTTTTTAAATTCGCACTTGAATAAAAATAGCAGCATAAGCTATACTAGTAAAAATTCAAACGAAATTAGGCCGATGAAGAGAATCCAACTCGGAGGCGTTCTCGTCAAGGGGAATTACCGTTCTCCCTAAGTTAACCGGACCCGCCCGTTACCGCGGAACTAAGTGGATTAAACTTCCTGTTTAATCAATTTGGGTGGCACCGCGAGAATACAAGCGCTCTTCGTCCCAATCGGACGATTAGAGCGCTTTTTTGTATTCTTATTGAAGAGGAGCGAGTTGCCATGCTAGACATCAAATGGATTAGAAACAACCGGGAAGAGGTACAAACGGTCGCAGACCGGAAAGGGATCGCAATCTCCATTTCGCAGCTTGTGGAAGTGGATGATGCGCGGCGTAGACTGCAGCAGGAAATTGAGGAGCTTCGCCAGGAACGGAATCAGACGATCCAGGAGATTAACCTCTCCATCTATAGCAGCGACGAGAAGGATGTGGAGCAGAAAAAGCTTCGCATGAAAGAAATAAACCAACGCATCGCCAGCCTGGAGACAGAGCAGAGAGCCGTTCAAGCCGAGTACGCGGACCTTATGCAGATTGTTCCGAACATCGTATCGCCGGACACGCCGATTGGAAAATCGGATCAGGATAATGTCGAGGTAAGAAGGTTTGGCGAGCCGCCGATCTTTGACTTTGAAATCAAGGATCATGTAAAGCTTGGCGAGCTTCACCAAATGATCAACATCCCCCGCGGGGTCAAAACGGCCGGCAGCCGCAACTATTATTTGACCGGAGCCGGAGCTGCCTTGCACCGTGCGGTACAGCAGCTTGCGCTTGATTTGCTTATGGCTAGAGGCTTCACCTTGCTGGAGGTACCGCTGATGGTGCGCAAGGAAGCACTATTTAATACTGGCTTCTTCCCGCTTGGGGAAGATCAGACGTACCGGATCGATGGCGGCGACAAATATCTGGTGGGCACATCGGAGGTTCCTCTTATCTCGTTCTACGATAATGAAATCGTTGATGCGAGCAAGCCGATTCGACTGGCAGCCGCCTCGACCTGCTTCCGCAGCGAGGTGGGCTCGGCGGGCAAGGATGTGCATGGCTTATACCGGGTTCATCAGTTCTCGAAGGTCGAGCAGGTCATTATTTGCGAAGACAGCGTAGAGGCATCGGAGCAGATGCTGCAAGAGATTACGCAAAATGCGGAGGATCTCCTGCAGCAGCTTGAGCTTCCTTATCGCGTTATGGCGGTATGCACGGGAGATATGTCGCAAAAAACCTATAAGCAATTCGACATCGAGACATGGATGCCAAGCCGCCAAGCTTTCGGCGAGACCCATTCGTCGTCGAATCTGCTCGACTTCCAGGCACGCCGCTCGAACATCCGTTACCGGGATGCCCAAGGAAAGCTACGATTTTGCCATACCCTTAATAACACGGCTGTCGCTTCGCCAAGGATCCTCATCCCTCTCCTGGAGACTCATCAGGAGGAGGACGGTTCGATCCGTATTCCGGAGGCATTGCGCAAGTACATGAACGGGATGGAGCGGCTCCAGCTGTGAGGATGGTCTAGCAGGTTGCAGGCTACTAGTTGATGTACATTGCATGAAATGCAGCATATTTACCCATTTTGCTTAGAGCGATTAAATTATGCTGTACAGAGTGCATGATAATTCGCCGATTTGAGCCTATTCGCGCTAATTTCCTCTAATACCCTGCACTTCGTGCAGGATATTTCCTTTTACCAGACTAATTGCCCCATTATGCTGCACTTTGTACAACGTTAGCGAATGACTGCACTTCAAGTAACTAGTTAGCTAGCGTTGGAGCACATCGCCGAGGATACCCGTTGACGATAACGGAGGCGGCGTGCTGCCGCATAAGCGCAAAAAGACCATACTTCCCTGCGAGGCAGGAGGTATGGTCTTTTTCCCGTAAGATTACAACTTAAAATGCACAAAAAACGTCGTGCCCTGCTCGCCGGTCTGCACCTTAATGACGGCGTCATGCCGAGCGGCAATGCCGTAGCAGACGGATAAACCGAGGCCGGTGCCGCTCGCCTTGGTGCTGAAGAATGGCGTTCCCAGCTTCGCCAGGAACTCTTCCTTAATGCCGCCGCCTTGGTCCTTGACCTCCATAACGACCTGCTTGGTATCCGAGTAAGTCCTGATTTTCAAACGACCGCCTGAAGGCATGGCATCCAATCCGTTTAATACGAGATTAAGCACCAACTGGCGAATCTCCTTCTCATCGAGCTGAATCGGCGGGCATTCTCCCAAATCGAGGGCAATATCATGATTGCCGGTTAACGCCTTCGACTGAATGAGCGGGTACAGCGTCTCGATTACCGTATTGATTTGCTTTGATTTGCGGCTGGTTGGAGCCTGCGCGCCCACGGATAGAAACTCCGTCACAATGTTATGTACCCGGTCCAGCTCTTCAATCATAATGTCGGTATATTCCTTGGATGGATTGTTTCTCGACAGCTGAAGAAATCCCCGGACGGTCGTCATCGGGTTGCGGATTTCATGCACGATACCCGCAGCCATCTCTCCTGTAATATTAAGCCGGTCGAGACGGGTAATCTCCTTTTCCAAAAACACGCGCTCCGAAATATCCGTTACAACGCTTAGCAGGCAGTCCTCGCCATGAACCTGCATTACCTCGCTCGAGAGCAATCCGTCCCGCAGATCGCCCGTCTTCGTCATGTACCGAATCCGGACATTACGCGCCGGCTGCCATGGATTATGACGTTCAGCCCCCTTGTCGTCTGAGTCTAAAATATATTGAAGCATGTCCGCCGATTGATTAATGACTTCATTCCCTTCATAGCCCATCGCTTGCAACAGGCTCTCGTTCACATTGATATAACGCTTATCCTTTAATGATCTCAGGGCGATTAGGCAGGGGATCGTGTCAAAAATTTTGCGGAACCGCTCCTCCTCCATCATCTTGCGGTCGGTTACATCGCGGATCGAGCAGACATAAAGTTGCTGCCCCACGATACTTGCTCTTCCGATCTGAACGTCTACGGGGAAAGGAATCGTATCTTTGCGCAGCGCCGTTGTCTCGATTACTCTTGCGCCGTGATTCGTCTCGGCATGAAAGAAGGAGGACAGCGCCGGAACGATCTCATCGATTGGACGGCCCGCCAGCTTATCCGGAGCATAACCAAACATTTTGGCTGCCGTGGGATTCAGGGTTTGCATAATGCCTGCTTCATCAACGGTGACAATGGTATCGTTCGAAGTTTCGCCAATGACCTTCAGAAGTTCATTCTGCAGCTTGATATGCTCCTGGTATTGATAGAGCTGGACGAAAGCTTCGATTTTCATTTTTAACGTTTCGGCATGGTAAGGCTTGAAAATATAATCGATCGCTCCCACCGAATAGCCATGCTTAACATGCTCTGCTGCCTGGCTGATTGCCGTAATAAAGATAATGGGCACATGCTTCGATCGCTCTCTCATCTTGATCAGGCTGGCGGTTTCGAAGCCGTTCATCCCTGGCATCTGAACATCAAGCAAAATAACGGCGAAGTCTGTCGTCAGCACATGACGCAGCGCTTCCTCGCCGGAATGAGCGGAGTACAGCCTGTAGTTCGGGGAAGCCAGAATCGCTTCAAGAGCAATCAAATTTTCCGGACGGTCGTCAACCATTAGAATATTCACTTTGGATACGGCGTTATTTAACTTTGCGGTAAAGCTTCTCATTTGCTTCCATCTCCTTGTAACAGTCTGTGAAGCTGGTAAAAGTTATGCTCTCCTTATGCCCCAGACCAAGGAAGCCGGAAGGGGACAAGCTCTCGTAAAACAATTCATGCACGCGGTTCTGCAAATAAGAGTTAAAGTAAATCATGACATTGCGGCAAATAATGACGTGGAACTCGTTAAAGGACTCGTCTACCGCCAGGTTATGCTGGGCGAACGTAATCTTCTCCCCCAGAAAAGGACGGAATTCCGCGCGGTCGCTCGTAACCGACACGTATTCCTTAATGGATTTCCTGCCGCCTGACTGCGCGTAATTATGGGCATACGAGGCCAAGCGGTCGAGCGGAAAGGACTCCAGCTTGGCTTCCTCAATAACCGCTTCGTTCATATCGGTCGCATAAATTCTTGTCTTCTCCAGCAGTCCTTCCTCATGCAGCAGGATCGCCATCGAATAGGCCTCTTCTCCGGTTGAACAGCCGGCATGCCAGATGCGGATGCGGGGATAATCCTTCAGCCGGGGAACTACCTTGTCCCGGAATGCCTTGAAGAAGCTGGGGTCGCGGAACAGCTCGGTAACATTAATGGAAAAGTCATTAGCCAGCCGCTCGAATGCCTGCCGGTCATGCAGCACCTTCTCCTGCAGGCCGGAAATCGTCCTCAGACGTTCCGCCCGGATCCGATTCCATACTCTTCGACGGATCGTCGGCATCACATAGTTCCGGAAATCCACCCCGTAATACCGGTACAACGCCTCCAGCAGCAGTTCAATCTCCAGCTGCTCCCGTTCATCTATCGGTTCCTTCTCATTCGTAAGCATGACGCCTTACCACCTATCTGCTCAGCCAAGAATGGATGCGGGCAAACAGCTGCTCCAGCTTGACGGGCTTGCTCATATAATCGGACGCGCCCGCTTCGAGGCATTTGTCCTTATCGTCCTTCATCGCTTTGGCCGTTAAAGCAATAATCGGAAGAGTGCCAAAGCCTGGCATTTGCCGCAGCGCGCGCATAGTCTCGTAGCCATCCATTTCAGGCAGCATAATATCCATCAGGATAAGATCCACGTCCGGATGCTCCTTCAACACTTTTAAGCACGAAAGTCCGTTCTCGGCAAAAAGCACTTCTACCTGCTTGCTCTCAAGGGCGATGGTAGTGGCGTAAATGTTCCTCATATCGTCGTCGACAATCAATACTTTTTTGCCTACCCAGATCGCCTCATCCAAGCCGGCGTCCTCGCCTTCCGTCCCCATCATTCCTTCCGGTTCGGTCAGCTGGGCGACGGCCGCGGCGGATTCCTGCTGAACGACGGATGGGCCGAGGGCGCTCTCGGACGCCTCTTCACTCGGAAGAGTGAGCGTGAATACACTTCCTTTACCCGGCACGCTGGTTACATGAATAGCGCCGCCCAGCAGCTGCGCCATATTAATGCTGATCGAGAGACCAAGTCCCGTGCCGCCGTACTTCCGGTTGGTTGTTCCGTCCGCCTGCTGGAAAGCCTGGAAGATCAGCTCCTGCTTCTCTTTCGGAATGCCGATACCCGTATCGATAATAGAGAAGGCGATGCCTCCTTTTGCACGCGATCCCGACTGCGCATGGTGAATATGAAACTTTACCTCGCCCCGTTCGGTAAATTTAAAGGCGTTAGAGAGCAGGTTTTTAATAATTTGCATTAACCGCTGTTCATCCGTGTATAGCGTCTGCGGCAGATCGGCATCGACTACCGTCTTAAACGAAAGCCCCTTCTGACGGGCTACCGGTAGGAATTGCTGCTCGGCGAACTCACTTATTTCATGAAGACAGACTTTACCGTGCACGAGATCGATTTTGCCCGCTTCCACCTTCGCCAAATCGAGAATATCGTTAATCAGCTGCAGCAGGTCATTGCCTGATTGGTGAATGGTATAGGCGTATTTCACTTGATGATCGTTTAGGTTGCCTTCGGTATTGGTGGCCAGTATGTTGGACAAGATCAATAAACTGTTCAGCGGAGTCCGAAGCTCATGAGACATATTGGCCAGAAACTCGGATTTGTACTGCGAGCTAAGCGACAGCTGCCTGGCCTTCTCCTCCAGCTGGGTCTTCGTTTTCTCCAGTTCTCGTGTCTTCTGCTCGGAATTTTTGTTCTGTTCCTCCAGCTTCTCGTTAATGCCTCTCAGTTCTTCCGACTGGGTCTGCAGTTCTTCCGTCAGCACCTGCGATTCCGCCAGCAGCTGCTCGACCTGCATGCGTCCCTGCAGACTGCTAAGCACGCTTCCCAAGTGAGTGGATACCTGCTGCAGCAGCGATTGCTGAATTGGAGTAAAGGCGCCAAACGACGCTAATTCCATGACGGCAATAACCTGGCCTTCGAACTGAACCGGCATAACGAGCAGGCTTGCAGGCGACGCCTTCCCTAATCCGGATGTGATTTGAATGTAATTGTCGGGTACATTGGTCAGCAGAATGGTGCGGCTCTCCAGGGCGGCTTGTCCGACAAGCCCTTCTCCGTTCCTGAAGGAATCTACTCCGATAGCCGAATGCTGGTACGCATAAGATGCCAATCTATTCAGCTGATGGCGCCGGCCCGTGCCGTCTTTCAGATAAAACACGCCATAACTGGCATCAACCAGCGGGGTAATCGCCGTAATAAACAGCTGAGCCAGGGACTCCAGGTTATTAATGCCCTGGAACCGGGTCGCCATATCGGCAACATTAGTCTCGAGCCAGCGCTGCTCCTGCTCCAGAATGGAGTACTTGTTCAGCGTAATCGCCATTTCATTAAAGGACCGGGCAATATCTCCGATCTCGTCTTGGGAACGAACTTCAATATGCGGGATATTCGAGGATGTTTTGGATTCATGATTAAAGCCGGTAATAACGCTCGTAATTTTGAAGAGATTGCTCGTGATGCGGTGTGATAGCAGGAGTCCGATAAGCAGGGTTAACAGAAAGGTAATAACCGTAAGAATAGCCGTCAAGGCGTTAACGAAATCAACCATGGAGGCGTTCTTTGTCCGGTCCTCTTCCAGCAGCTGCTGCTGGTATTTCACAAACTTCTGGGAGAGCGGTCCTAACTGCTCGCCTAACGGGAGCGTGGTTGTTTTAAAATATGCCAAGGCGGCCGCCTGATCATGATTCTTCTCCAGGTTGGCCAGCAGCTCCTCAGAGCTTCTTACAAAAGAAGCATCGGTGGTCGCCAGCTCCTGAAAGGATTGCTTGACCTCCGGCCGGACGATTAGTTCCTCGACCTCGCCGATAAGTCCGGTCATTGCGGTATTTGAATTTCGCAGCTCCTCCATAAACTCGGGATCCTCCGTCAGCAGATACCCTCTTAAGCTGTTGGTCTGCTGTACGGCCAGGTACTGAATCTCCGTTGCCTTATTTAAGACGGCTACCCGCTGGTCAATGAGATTATCGAAGGATTGATTCAGTTTGTCGTTGTAAATGTACGCGGTTATGTTCACCGCGGCCACAAAAAAAGCAACGGATAAGAAGCTGATCAGCAGCTTGCTTCGAATCGTAAACCTCATGCATGCACCTCACTTTTTATTTCCTATATCTTACTATTCCAGCAAAGAAGTGAATATAGCAAAAATTAGAAGTAAACATGCAAAATCAAATTGTCACAAAATAGACACATTTAAGCAAGGGGTTTCGACATACATCCAGTGACCCCCTGCTCTATACTTGCTGTGTTATCCAAATGTTAGTTAAATTCACACTCTAATAGATGGAACAAGGAATAAGAACAATGGAGGGATATTAATCATGGCCATGCTAATGATGAAGGATAACATGAACCAGCTCTTCGCTGATTACGAGCATCCGGCTTTTTACGATGAGATGTTCGAGGGGCGGGGAAAAGGCAGGGTTCACTACGGGACAATGCTGCAGCGGCTGGCCAAAATGGGGCTGGAAGAGTTAAAGTCCCGCGACGCTTTAATGCAGGAGGAAATGGTTACGCAAGGGATTACCTTTACTTTATATAGCAACAATCCCGAGGATTCCTCCCGGGAAAGAACGATTCCTTTCGACCTGCTGCCGAGAATGATCACTACCGAGGATTGGGCTCTTCTAAGCCAGGGTCTCAAGCAGCGGGTTAAAGCGTTAAACCTTTTTATACGGGATATCTATCATGAGCAGAGCATCCTGTCAGATGGGCTTATTCCAAGCGACATGATTCTGAACAACCCTTATTATGTGCCGGAGATGGTTGGCGTCGATGTTCCGGGCGGCGTATATATCCCTTTATCCGGCATCGATATTATCCGCGGTCAATCCGGTGAGTATTACGTACTCGAAGATAACCTGAGAACACCGTCCGGCCTGTCTTACGTCTATAAGAACCGCGCTTTAATGACAAGCTTGTTCCCGGAATTATTTTTCGATTATCGGATTCGCAGCATTGATCGCGGCATGAATGCTCTGCTTGGCAGTCTTCGCAGCCTGGCTCCCCATTCCAAGCCCGACCCTCTTGTTGTCCTGCTGACCCCCGGCATTTATAACTCCGCCTATTATGATCACTGCTTCCTGGCGCAGGAAATGGGGATCGAGCTAGTTCAAGGCAATGATCTAATCGTGAAGGACCGAATCGTATATATGAAAAGCCTCCAGGGACTCCGGCAAGTGGATGTCATTTACCGGCGTATCGATGACGAGTTTCTCGATCCGCAGGTATTCCGCAAAGACTCCTTGCTTGGCGTGCCAGGCCTAATGGACGCGTACCTTGCCGGCAATGTCGCGCTGGCCAATGCTCCGGGAACCGGAATTGCCGACGATAAAGCGGTATATGCCTTCGTGCCCGATATGATCCGCTACTACCTGAAGGAAGAGCCCATTCTGAATAACGTTCCGACCTATATCCTGACACGGCCCCATGAACGAGAATATGTCCTGTCCCGCCTCTCCGATATGGTTGTCAAAGAGCGGTCCTTGTCGGGCGGGTACGGCATGCTGATCGGCCCTACGGCTACGGAAGAAGACATTAAAGCTTTCGCGGAGAAAATCGCCCGGCATCCGGAGCGCTATATCGCTCAGCCTACGATAAAGCTGTCCTGCTGCCCTTCGCTGACTGACGGCCGCGTCGGTGCCCGGCACATCGATTTGCGTGCTTTTACGTTTATGGGCTCCGATTCTTCTTATGTGGTCCCGGGAGGATTGACCCGCGTCGCCCTTCAGGAAGGCTCGCTTGTCGTGAATTCCTCGCAAGGCGGCGGAACAAAGGATACATGGGTGCTAGGGTAATAACACCAACTAATGATGAGGTGATTGAGATGATAAACCGCTATGCGGAATTATTGTTCCTGATCGGGCGCTGCCTGGAACGGGCGGACAATTATGCCCGAATCATCAATATTTACTACAGTATGCGCCATGAGCTGAAGGAAACTGACGAGGGTTACGCCTGGGAGCGGCTCGCTTCGGCCGTCGGCCATACCCCTGAGCTGAACAATCAGGCTAATGAGTGGGTTGTCCTTCATGATCTGACTTTTGACCGGACGAATCCGGACAGCATCTACTCCAGCATTCAGCAGGTTCGAAACCATATTCGCACTCTCCGACCTTTGCTTCCGGGGGAGCTGTGGGATATTATGAACACCTTCTACTTATGGCTGAAGGAGCAGGATGTCAGCAAGCTGATGCTGCAGTCTCCCTATCTGTTCTATAAGCATATTAGCGAGCAGTTGGCTCTGTTTAACGGTACTGCCGACGCTACGATGGTACGGGGACAGAATTGGAACTTCATTCAAACCGGTAAATTTGTGGAGAGGATGAATGGCACGGTCGGGATCATCCATGCCACCTACCGGAATATGCAGCAGGACGAGAAGCTGCTGGATGAGGAGCTCCGCTATAACCGTTTTCTTGTTCTGCTGAAATCCTGCGGCGGTTACGATGCCTTCCGCAAGTTTCATGCCCACCATGTACGGTTGACGGAGGTAACCGAGTTTCTTCTGCTCAACGCCGAATTCCCCCGTTCGGTCCGGTTCGGCATCAATTCGCTCGCCAGCTATATTGAGAGAAATCCATTGCTGCATCATTCCATAAAGAACTTGTCCATTCAGACCAGCGATGTGTTGTCGAGCATCCGGGCGGGCAAGCAGCGCCATGGCGATACTATTACGGAAGAAGTATTGCTCCTCCTTCAGCAATTGCAGCTTACCGTAAGCGATCTTGGCCTGTTATTCGCCGAAATTTGCTATCAGGAGGAAGCGCCGGTTACGGTAGAGGTTTGAAAGGGCTGCCAATAAGGATGGGATGTAAAAAAGGAGCGGCTGTTCGCACAGCCGCTCTTTGGGTTCTATTCCTCGTCAATCAGCGTAAGCTCCACAACGGTATTCCGCTCATCCGGGAGCGGATAAGTAGCCGTCTCCGGTCTTGCGAAGTTGAAGAAGGCATCCTTCTCGAACAGATGCACATTCCACGGACGAGTGACAAATACCTCGGAGCCGTCGGACAGCAGTCTCGCCTGCTTCACGCGGCCGGCCAGACCCACGAGGCCGATTGGTCCGATGCTTTCCTCGAGCAAATGCGCGTATAGCTTGTTTCCCTTGCGCGTGTACCGGCCCCACTCCGGCTTAGGAAGACCGGCTTCCACGCAGCCGTAAATGCTGTCGCCGTTCTTGCCGAGCCATTCCCCCACTTCCTCCAAAATGTCCAATGACTCGCGCGGGATCTCTCCTTTGGCATTAGGTCCAACATTGAGGAGCAGGTTGCCGTTCTTGCTGACGCACTCGACCAGCTTGCGGATAACCGTCTTGGCTGACTTGTACGTATAATCAGACGCGCTATAACCCCAGTTATTATTTAGAGTAATGCAAGCTTCCCACGGTATGGAGTTGCCCTCTTCATCCGTAACGCCGCTTGGCGGAATGATCTGCTCCGGAGAGGCAAAGTCCCCCGCGTACAGGTTCGGATTATTCGTATAGATCGATCCGCCCCCTTCTCCGCCCGCATCCAGACGGTTGTCGACGATGATATGCGGTTGAATGGAACGGATCATCTCCATCAGCTCGGTTGCGCGCCAAGCTTCGCCCTTCATCTCGTCATAGGAGAAATCGAACCACATAATGTCCAGCTTGCCATAGCCGGTAAGCAGCTCGCGCACCTGGCCGTGCATATAGTCGAGATAGCCCGCGAACCGTTCCGGACCGCGCTTATACGCCTCATTGTCTCGCATCGGGTGATGACGGTCGCCGTATGCCGGATAATCGGGATGATGCCAATCCAGCAGCGAGTAGTACAGCCCCACCTTAAGTCCTTCCGCGCGGAAAGCGTCCAGGAACTCTCTGACCAGATCTCTACCGCATGCCGTATTGGTAGACTTATAATCGGTCAGCTGGCTGTCGAACAGACAGAAGCCGTCATGATGCTTGGCAGTAAGCACCGCATACTTCATCCCTGCCGCTTTGGCTGCCTTTGCCCACTCCTTCGGATCGTAACGCTCCGGATTAAACTCGTCGAAGTAGACCTGATAATCCTCGACGCTGATCCGTTCCCCGTTCCGAATCCACTCCCCGCGAGCGGGAATTGCATACAACCCCCAATGAATAAACATGCCGAACCGGTCCTGCAGGAACCACTTGGTTCGTTCCGTACGCTGCTCGATATTTGATTGACTCATACGACTAGATCGCCTCCAAAAGCTTAGGTTATACCCCCTAGTCTAGCGGTCATTTGTGATATGATATAGGCAGCAAATTAGCTTGTATGGGGATTAGATTAACCTAATTCGAGGTGTCGCTTCATGTTGCTCAATTCTAATTACGAGTTTCTTAACGAAATGCTCCAGCATCTGCAGGTTCATCTGGAGGAAGCTTATTATACCCAATGCTCGCCCCAATGGCGCGAGCTTGATTATATCCCGTCCTACAATAAATTTTATCTGATCTGCGAGGGCGAGGGTTGGTTGAACATCGACGGCCAGGATTACCGCCCCGTTCCCGGGCAGCTGGTCCATATGCCCGCTCATGTTCTGCAATCCTACTCCGCTGTCAGTGACCGCCCTTATTCAAAATACTGGTGCCATTTCACGGCCACGATGGGCGAAATGGATCTGTTCCAGTGGCTGGAGATTCCTCCTATTCTCGACATCTCTCCCGACCATACGGATAGCTTGACGAAGCTGTTCCGGGAGCTGGTAGAGTTGTATCAGAATCGCTCTTACCTGGCAAGAATACGGGAAAAGGCCATTCTGCTCGAAATTATCGCCTTGTTTCTCTCGCATTCCGATACGCATCTGAAATTCGTGCCGGGGCGGCTTGGCGAAATCGAGAGGCTGAAGCAGATTGAAGCATTTATCGAAGCTAATCTGTCCGAAGCTTTGACGCTGGAGCAGCTTGCGAAGCATGTCCATCTCCACCCCAACTATCTTGTCCGTTATTTCAACAAACATTTCGCGGTTCCGCCGCTCAAATATTTGAACCGCAAACGGATGCAGAAGGCCAAATCTCTCCTGGGCACAACGGACCTTGCGATTAAGGAAATTGCCGAGCTTGTCGGCTTCCCCGATACGAACCATTTCGCCAAGGCATTCCGCAAGGAAGCCAGCTGCTCCCCGACGGAATACCGTCACCGTGCAGGACGGAACTGATAGGCCAGCTCTTTGTTCCGACCAAAGTCTGAGGCAGCTTCCTTCCTACGGGCGATTATCTGGCTGCAGGATTATTTTATAATCAGTGGCAGAGAGAAATGTCTGGAAGGGAAGGATGGATGCCAATGCCGGGTCAACAAGAGGATATTCAAGCCATTCATAATGTATTTCGGTCCCTGTACAGGGCATGGGATCAGGGCGACGGCAAGGCTTATAGCGCGTTTTTTACCCCGGATGCCGACTATGTCACCTTCTTTGGCGAGCATCTGAAAGGCCGGAGCGAGATTGATAGCGCTCATCAAGCTTTATGGGACGGCCCGCTGCGCGGATCCAAGATGATTGCGGATTTGCGGGAAATGAAGCTGCGTTTTATTTCGCCGGACATGGCTATTGCGCATGCAACCGGATCCGTTCTGATGCGTTGGCAGAAAAAAGCGCCCGCGAGCCGCGACTCCATTAACACCAACGTGCTGGTGAGACAAAACGGGGAATGGAAGATCGCCGCCTTCCACAACTGCCGCATCAAAAAGCTGAATGGGCTCATCCGGCTTTTATTCCATTTGAAGTAGCGTGCGAAAAAAAAAGGAACCAGCTGACGGCATCGCCGCAGATGGTTCCTTTTTCCTTGGAATAATGGCTGTCGAATTTAGATGTCTGCCTTATTGATTCTTAAGATATCGGGTGTAGGCTTCTTGCACATAACCGATTAATTCATACCAGCCTGCTTTATCGAGATCCTTCAGATATTTATCCCATTCCTGGTCAATGCCGCCGTCCGTTATCCACTTGCGACGATTATTGTCCATCAGTTGATAGACTTGAGCGGAGAGCAGCGCCATTTTATCTGCTACTTCCGGCTCGTAGAAAATGGTGTGCGGAATATAAGGATCGTTCAGATGCTTGTCTATGAAACCAACGGCCTTCATGTCATCCAATAGACGCTTGGCGTCCTGCGGATATTCCACCACGGTATCATAGTAATCCGTCAATACGGCGACAGGCGAACCCCCGCCAATCGTATTCCGGCTGCGCATTTCGCTATACGTCTTCAATCCGTCCTTTAAATCGTCAAACACCATAACTCCCGCGTCATTCTTCTTGTACTGATAGCCGAGCGGGCCCCAGTTGGTCTGAACCGACCAGCTCGGATCGTACAGGCCGTCCGCCCATTTCAGAATTCTCTCCGGATTTTTCGCTGCCTTGGTCAGAACGAAAGCTACCGGATTATGCATCTCGACAAGGTTCTCGCGCGTTCCGAATTCTCCGCCCGGACCTGTCAGATAAGGTACGGCTACATAATCCTTGGCACGTTCCTTATCTACCATATCGCTGATCGAGAAGGTCAATACACTGCCGACGATGACATCCGGATTACGCAATTTGGCTTGCAGCTTCGGACTGTCCGTAATCAGATACTCCTCGTCAATCAAGCCGTCCTTGTACATGTCGTGCAAGTATTTAATACCGGTCTTGTAGGCCTCCGTAGTGGAGGTACTGAACACTTTACCGTTCTCATCCACGCCAAGGCTGTCGTTGCGGTCTGCTTGGCCCCATAGCCCAAAGAACTGGCCGAAGTCGTTGGCGTTGCGCCAATGTCCAATGCCTGAGGTTACATCCTTGTTGGCCAGCGCCAGTCCGATTTCATCCTTCTTACCGTTGCCGTTCATGTCCGATTCCACGAACTTCTTAAGCGTATCGCGGTATTCGTCGATTGTCTTGGGAATCGGCAGCCCGAGCTTATCCAGCCAAGGCTTGTAAATATGCAGGATGCCCTGGTTGCTAATTAGGCCGAACATCTCCTCAATGTAAGGCAGTCCATATATGTGGCCGTCCGGCGCGGTTATTAACGACTTGTATTCCGGCCGCTTCTCCAATACCTTGGAGAAATTCGGCATATCTTTAATGTAATCCTCGATCGGAAGGAAGATGCCCTGATCCACATTCTTCATGATCATGCTGGTGTTCAGCGATTGCATGAACGCCTCAGGCAGATCTCCGGTGGACAGCATCAAGTTTATTTTCTCTGAGGAGGACTCTTGCGGTATTTCCTGCCAATCAATATCGATGCCCGATACTTTTGTGTAGTTTTTGTACCAGATCATATCTTTTGCAGGAAGATTTTGCGGGCTTTTAGGACGAACGATGCGGATGGGAGCTTCAGAATTACCCTTTGCATTCGCGGATTCCGCTGTCTTGTTATTAGCCGAAGATTCATTGTTGCTGCCTGACGAACAACCCGCCATAATCCCCGGCAGCATAATGGCCGTGCATAGAATAGCGACTATCTTCTTCATTGTTTCTCTTCTCCCCTTCACTTGAATTAAGTTGACTCCCCGATTGCAATGGATGACCAAGACTTAAAAGCGCGCATTCACCTCCTTGCCCGAGTATGGAACAGGGACAAACACGCCATTAGCCTTTAATGGAACCGATCATGACCCCTTGCGTGAAATACTTTTGCAGGAACGGATATACGGTAAGCAAAGGAAGACATGATGCTACGATAACGCCATACTTCAGCTGCTCTGCAATACGCTGGCGTTCGGCCATGGACATTGCGTCCGACAGCATCTCGTTTCCAACCTCGTTCGTAATCAGTAGGTTCCGCAAAATAACCTGCAGCGGGAATTTATCATCGCTTGTGATGTAGATCAGCGGCTCGAAGAACGAGTTCCAATGCCCGATGCCATAGAATAGAGCCATGACCGCCACGATGACTTTTGATAAAGGCAGAACAATGGACAAGAAGAACTTGAAATCCGAGCAGCCATCCATAACGGCAGCTTCCAGCAGTTCATCCGGAATGGTGCTCTGGAAGAAGGTGCGCGTAATGATAATGTTCCACACGGACGCGGCAGCAGGCAGAATCAATGCCCACATGGTGTCCATAATTCCAAGCTTATTTATGAGAAGGTAGCTCGGAATAAGTCCTCCGCTAAAGAACATCGTAAAGATGAACAACAGCATGATTGGCTTCCGGCCAACCAAATCTTTTCTCGAGAGCGCATAAGCGCCGGTAAGGGTGAAGACCAAATTAACCAGGGTGCCGCACAAGGTATAAATAATGGAATTTAGATAACCGGTCCAAAGCGGCTTGTAGTCGAAAATCTTCGCGTAACCTTCCGTATACAAACGTTCCGGCAGGAGCAGAATTCCTCCGCGATTGACGATGTTGGGATCCGAGAATGACGCAACAACGATGAAGTAGAGCGGATAAAGGATACACAGCGTAATCGCTGCCATAAGCGTGTAGTTGAATACGGTGAAAATTTTGTCGCCCAGGGACAAGGATTTCATTTGTCTTGATTCCTCCATTCAGCTACCATAAGCTGTTTCCGGACATTTTTCTGGATGCGTAATTTGTAAAGATAAGAAGCGTAAAGTTAATTATCGAATTAAATAGGCCAATCGCCGTAGCAAAGCTGTACTGCGCATTAAGCAAGCCAACCTTGTATACATAAGTGGAAATGATCTCCGACACCGGCAGGTTCATGCCTTGCTGCATCAGGAAAGCCTTCTCCCAGCCTACGGACATGATGCTGCCGATGCCGAGAATGAAGAGAATCGTGATCGTCGGAAGAATGGACGGCAGATCGACATTCCAGATCCGCCTCAGCTTCGTTGCGCCGTCAACCGTGGCCGCTTCATGCAGCTCCGGGTTGACGCCGCTTAACGCCGCAAGATAAATAATGGCGCTGAAGCCCATTGTCTGCCAGATGCCCGAGGAGATATAGACCGTGCGGAACCATTCTTCCCTCGCCATGAAGTTGACGGCTTCGCCGCCAAACAACGTTATGAAATTGTTGATAATCCCCGTGCTGGGAGCTAAGAATACGTTCAGCATGGACACGAGGACGACGGTAGAGATAAAATACGGTGCATAAGTAACCGTTTGCACAAATCGCTGCGCAAGCCGGTTTCGAATCTGATTCAGCAGCAGGGCGAACAGGATGGGAATGGGAAATCCGATTAACAGCGAAAACGCGCTTAGCTTAACCGTGTTCGTTACGATCTGCTCGAAGACAAAAGAATCAAAAAAGGCTTCGAAGTGCTTCATCCCAACCCAAGGGCTCCCGATAATGCCCATGCTGGATTTAAAATCTTTAAAAGCGATGATAATGCCGTACATGGGGACGTAATGGAACAACAAGATGTACAAGACGGACGGAAGGAGCAGCACGTAAAGCTGCCATCTCCTCCGCATATTAGCCAGCATCCCATTGCTGTGCATGGTGCATTCCTCCTTGTTACCTGCTCTAAACCGATCGAATCGTGATGTTATGGAAGCTTACCGTTCCGAATTGGGCAAAGAATCGCAGATAAGCATGTTCTCTGTTAATACGGCTGATGAAGGTTCGTTTACCGTTTACGCAAATGTCGATGAAACCTTCCTTTACGGTCGCCTCAACATGGACGCGGCCTTCTAATTCCTTCACGTGATAGATGGACGAAACCTCATCCTCCTGGAAGCCTACGCAGACCGTATCATGAACGCCAAGCTTGCGATTGGAAGGCTCAAACCGGATATCGCTGCCTTGTTTGAAATGGGAATCCCCCGCTACGGAAAACCCGTAGAACATTGTAGGGTGCTCGGGAACGGCCTCGAAGGTCAGCTCATAGTCGCCCTCCACCTTTCCGAGCAGCTGCTCGGAAAACCCGTTTAAGTTGGATAAGGAAACGAGTTCTTCTTGCCGTGTCACAACCTGGCTTGTTAAACCGGCAAACTCGGCAGGCAGCTTCAGTCCAAGCGATCCATCCTCTTCCTGAACAAGCTCCCGGATGATCAACTCGCCGCCGTATCGTCCCGGTCCGGACAAGAAGCCCGTAACCATTCTTCTTCCTCCAGGGAAGGCGGCCGTCTTCGGTACACGCAATTGAACGCTGTCAATCGTATCCATCGCCGGACGCAGCCAAGGTCCAAACGGCTCTTTGGAATACCGGTAGCGGGCGAGACCGTCATTGCTGAAGATCAGGTAATATAAGCCGTTCCATTCAAAATAATCCGAGCACTCCGGCTCACCGTGGTAACCCGGCACGATAAACGGTTCTTCCTCCTGCCAATTCCGCAGATCGCTTGATACAAGATGGGCGAGGCATCCCTCATGCTTGACGCCGTCTACTAAGCTTGTCGTAACCAGCATGTGATACACGCCCTGTTCGTCCTTGAATACATGAGGATCACGGACGGAGGATAGCAAATACCGGTTAGAGATGTTTATGTAAGCCTCGGTCTTGGTAAAGGAAATGCCGTCGTTACTAACCGCATAGGTCAATTGGGCCGGTGAGCCGTCCACTGCCCGAACGGCGTAAAAGGCATAATAAACGTCGTTCTCCTTCAGAACGGAACCTGTGCAAATGGACCCTTCCCATTCCTCTGTCACGGCAACAGCCATAGGGTGATGCGTCCAGTCTTTCAGATCCTTGGTCGACATATGCGCCCATTGATGCGCGCCCAAGCTCCATTTGCTCGCATGACCCCGACGATCGAACAGGTAGTAGACATGGAACGTTTCCCCGTCGAAATAAGGCATGCAATCGCCAACCCCGGTATTGAATCCCCTTGGCTTCCAGTACTGGATGGATTCCGGCTCCGTTCCCAGGTACAGCGTCTCCCGGCTTTCCAGACCTGGCTTATCTTGAATAAGGCTGCCGCGCTCTTCTTCTGTCAAGGCGTAAGCCCAGATTGTCGCCTTAAGCGTCCCATCAAAGCACTGTGCTGCTGCATTCTCCAATTGAACGGAGCCCATCGGCCAGTCCTCGTCAATCAGAACGCCGTCTACGAACAACTCGACGATGTGTCCGCCATAGCGAAGCAGGAGATCATGCTCGCCCGCGCCAATCGCTTGCCATGGAACGGATAACGTCAGCGGTTTGTCTTTGGCATCCGTATGGAAGTCAACAACCAGGAATAACCCTTTGCCTTCCGCCTGTTCTTCGGAATAGAAGCGAATCGCGGCGGCTTGTGCATCGCCTTGAATGCGGAGCAGCTCCTCGCTTTTGTCTCCTCCCCTCACAGATGCTCCAATTGTCAGTGCTTTGAGATTTCCCAGGCTCAAGGATTGCTCAGCCTGTTTATTCTTAAGCTCGATAAAGTTGCCGCCACCAGTAGCGTTCATCATCATTTTGACACTCCATTCACATTAGTATTGTTATTCAGCATGGGAAAGAGCTCCCGGTTAATCTCGTAAAGCTTGCTATAGACGGTATAGTATCGGTCATAAATCGCCTGGTTCATAGGGTCTGGGCGCACGGGACTTTCGTGCAGCTTAACGACGGTTTGGCAAGCCTGCTCAACGGAATCATACAGCTTCGCGCCAACTCCGGCCATGATTGCCGCACCCACGCATGCCTGTTCCTCCGTCATGCTTACATAAACATCCTGATGCAAAATATCGGCAAGAATCTGGCTCCATAACAGGCTCTTCGCACCGCCCCCGGAGATGATGATTCTCTCAAGCTCAACCCCAAGCGAACGAATAATCTCCACGCCGTCGCGAAGCGAATAACATACCCCTTCAAGCACCGCTCTTATCAGATGCGCGTCCTTGTGTTCCAATTTGAGCCCGAAGAACATCCCGCTTGCTTGCGGATCCATATGGGGAGTTCGATCACCGGTCAGATAGGGCAGGAACAGCAGCCCCTCGCTTCCCGCGGGAACTTCTTTAGCCATCCGGTCAAGTGCCTTGTAATCCTGCTTGTTCAAAACCTGGGAAGCCAGCCACTTCAACGACAATCCCGCGCTCATCGTCGCCCCCATCAGATACCACCGGTTTGGAACCGCGTGAACATAAGTATGCGTCCTAAGCTTCCTATCATAGGCCGGCTGATCAATAGCCGTAAACAGCTGCCCTCCGGTTCCGATCGTAACGGAAAGGTTGCCAGGTTTAATAATACCGTTTCCAACCGCTTGCATGGCTTGATCCGCCCCACCGTATACAACGGGAGTCCCCGCAATGAAATCGCTTTCGGATTCGGCCGCTCTTGTAACGTATCCCGCTATCTCCCATGGATTACCGATCTTCGGAAACATACTGCTATCCAGTCCCGCTAATGCGATCAATGGATCCGACCATCGAAGGGATGCCGTATCATAAGCCGACGTGCCGGAGGCATCCGTCGTGTCCGTGCCGATTTCACCGGTCAACCGGTAACGGACATAATCCTTCGGCAGCATAACCCGGTCTATACGGCTATAGATTTGGGGTTCATTTTCTTTGATCCACATCAACGAGAGGATAAGAAATCCGGTCGACACGGAGTTCTGAATCATATGTCCTAGCTGTTCCGTCGTAAGTCCGGATTCCAATATGGCCTTCTGAGGGATTGACCGCTGATCGCACCATATAATGGATGGCCGAAGCACCTGACCTTCTTTATCTAGCGCCACCAACCCGTGCATTTGACCGGAAAACCCAATTCCCGCTAACGCCCCTCCGTCTATGCCAGCTCCCGCCATTGCTTGAGCGCTTGTCTTCTTAACCAACTCCCACCATTCATCCGGATTCTGTTCGGCGTATCCTGAGACAGGAATATTGATGTCATACTCCATCTGCGCAAATCCGAGTACCTTGCCTGAAGGATCCATGATCATGGATTTCACGCTTGAGGTTCCGATATCAATCCCCATCAGTAACGACATGCTGCGGCCTCCAATTAATGAAACATTGTTTATTTTTACTGTTTACATTATTACTATAAATGCATTTATTGATTTAATCAAGTAATAATTTTTCCATCCCTTTTCTCGTTTTCCAACGATCTACTTGAACTGCTTTATGCGGAGGTAAAGGAGGCATCAAAAAAGCCCGGTCAGATTTCTCTGACCGGGCTTCCCATACGGATATATATTTTAGCTTTGCTTCAAATAACTAGAGGGATTATCCAATATACTCTCAATCGCTACGATTGCCGAGCCGACAAGCATCGTATCCATGTCGTCTGAAGCAAGCTCTATCGTCAATTGACTATAGACATCGGGCAGTACATGCTCCTTAATGACCGATTTCACCGTATCAAGAAGCAAATCCCCGGCTTCAGCCATTTCGTCGCCCAGAATAATCCGATCCGGATTAAAGGTGTTTATGATGTTAACAAGACCAAAGCCAAGATACCACGCAGCTTGTCTAACCGCTTCTCTCGTCTCGCCGCTCTTGACCTCCTTCAGCTCTTGCCATATCGATTTCAACGAGGCATGTTCTTTTTTTAAGGTTTGCAGCAAAGCCGAGGTCGAGCAATATAGCTCAAGACAGCCTCTATTGCCGCATTCGCATTGCTGGCCCTTGTAATCGATACTCATATGGCCGATCTCACCCGCCATACCAAGCGATCCCCGGAATACTTTTCCTTCGATGACGATTCCTGCTCCCACGCCTTGGCCTGCAGCCACGTAGATCATAACGCCCTGTTCCTGAAGGGGGGTTCCGAACCACCAATGCGCAAGCGCCCCCGCCTTGGCGTCATGCTCCATATAGACGGGGAGCTCGAACTCTTGCATTAGCTCCTCCTGAATGTTTATTTTCTCCCACCCCGGAAAATACGTCATCAGACCGATCCGGCCCTCGTCCCGAAGCAGCGGACCAGGGGTAACCACGCCAATCGCTATCACATTCCCGACAGCATTTGATTGCATCATATCCCGAATCAGTTCCTTCATGCGATTGAAGGCATTGGTTGAACCGTCAGCCATGTTGATGGGAATTTGCTGTCTCTTGTATTCGCTGCCCCCCAGATCATACAACGCAACCGTTATCGACTTCCTTGCGAGCCGGATTCCAATAATCTTGTAAGGCTCGCAATTCAGCTTGATACCGATGGAACGCCGCCCTTTCTTACCTTCTATCACACCCGTCTCTACCACAATCCCCCAACTGATTAACTCATTAATGATATTCGTAATCGTCGACTGATTAAGTCCAGAATCTTGGGTTAATTCCGCCCTGGAGCATACCTCCCTTCTTCGCATGAGGCGAATGACCAATGAACGATTCATCTCCTGTACATCTTCAAGGTTAGTCCCTCGCTTTGTCTTCGTTACAATCACAATATCTCCCTCTCACCCTATATATTTGTTCAATTATTTCATTGAATGAAATAATATACTATTTTCATAAAATGAACAACAAGCCGTCGTCATTTGAGAACTGCCCTTGAAATAAACAATCGCCCTTTAACTGGCTTTGGGAAGCCAGTTAAAGGGCGATCTAAACATGCGTTATGCCAACGCCGAGCTCGTTTGTTTTTTGCCTGCGAGTCCAAGAGCCGCATTCGTTGTTGCATTGATCTGCTGGATCAGCTCAGGGTTTTGCAGAAGCTTCGTTCCGTAGGACGGAATCATTTCCTTGATCTTAGGCTCCCACTCTTTGATATGCTGCGGGAAGCATTTGCCGATTACTTCGAGCATAACCGAAACGGCTGTCGATGCGCCCGGCGAAGCGCCAAGAAGGGCAGCGATCGAGCCGTCAGCCGCGCTAATAACCTCCGTACCGAATTGCAGAGTGCCTTTGCCTGCATTTGTTTCTTTAATAATCTGTACGCGTTGGCCAGCCACGAGCAGCTCCCAATCTTCGCTCTTTGCATTCGGGATGAACTCGCGCAAGGCTTCCATGCGCTGTTCTTTGGACAGCATCAGCTGTTTGATCAGGTACGTGGTCAGGGACATATTTTTCGCGCCTGCCGCGAGCATGTTCGTTAAGTTATGCGGTTTGACGGATGTAATCAGGTCCATGTTGGAACCGAATTTCAGGAACTTTGGCGTAAAGCCCGCAAACGGACCGAAGAACAACGACTCTTTGTTGTCGATAACGCGCGTATCCAGATGCGGCACGGACATTGGCGGAGCGCCAACCGGCGCTTGGCCGTATACCTTCGCACGGTGCTGAGCCACCACTTCCGGCTTCTTGCAGACCATGAACAGACCGCTTACCGGGAAGCCGCCGATGCCTTTGCCTTCCTTAATGCCGGATTTTTGCAGCAGGTGCAGGCTTCCGCCGCCGCCGCCGATAAAGACGAACTTCGCATTGATGCGTTCCGAGCTGCCGCTTTGCAGATTGCGCACTTTCAGTTCCCAAGTGCCGTCGTTTGCACGTTTAATATCATCTACATTATGGTTATAGTTTATGTCCACGTTTTGCTGCTTCAATTGATTGAACAGAATACGTGTTAAAGAACCAAAGTTGACATCCGTCCCGGACTCAATTCTGGTTGCAGCAATTGGCGTATTTACTTTGCGGTCTTTCATCATAAGCGGAATCCATTCTGCCAGCTTCGCAGGGTCATCGGAGAATTCCATGCCTTCAAACAATGGATTGCCGGACAATGCCGCAAAACGCTTCTTCAGGAACGTAACGTCTTTTTCCCCTTGCACAAAGCTCATATGAGGAACGGGTACAACAAAGTCCCGCGGATTACGGATCAGATTGCTGTTTACGAGATAAGACCAGAACTGCTTCGATACCTGGAACTCTTCATTGACTTTGACCGCTTTGCTAATGTCGATGGAACCGTCCGGCTTCTCCGTCGTGTAGTTCAGCTCGCATAGGGAGGAGTGTCCTGTCCCTGCGTTGTTCCATTCGTTGGAGCTTTCTTCACCGGCTGTTGCGCGGCGCTCGAATACGGTAATTTCCCACTCTGGCTTCAGTTCCTTCAGCAAAGAACCCAAAGTAGCACTCATAATGCCGGCACCAATCAAAATTACGTCTGTTTTCGTTTGTTTGCTCATGTTAACCGTCCTTAACCTTTCGATTTGCAGAAAGGATGTTTCACGCTCGTGAAATTTCTCACACATCTTTTCTGATCAAAAAATGAACTACTTCTATGCTACAGGTTTATAAATAGATAAAATGTCTAGTTCTATTATACGACAGTTTGAAGCTATAATCGACGCTATTTCCATATGATTTTTTAACCATTCCCTGAACTATTCTCCACTTTCTCGAACCGGGACCGCACGAAAAACAACAAAACCACCCCAAACTTTGGCGTGGTTTCTTATAACTTCAGCTTATCACTTCATTTGGAATATCCCAGAGATAGTAATGCTTCGAATAGAGTCTTGTCTCAATGACAGAAGATTGTCCGTTTCGTTCAAAAATCAGGCCGGAGCCCATCTGCTCCTTGAAAGACCAGCCATACTGCTTCATACAGGCCTTAACCGGTGCATACCGGTCCTGTCCGGAATTAGCAGAGACATATCTGCTGCCGATATCCGTGGTGGCAAACCGCACATGATCCTTGTCCGAATAATCCAGCTTTGCTATAGCAGACAGGATAGGCACGGGGCTGCCCTCCTGCGACAACGCGCCGCCAAACCGCAAGACTATAAATCCAATCAAAATAGAGGCAAGCAAACCGCCGCCGACCAGAGCTATTATCCCTAATCGCATGAATCGCATGTCCAGAGCTCCTTCCGTCCCGCTTATATCTATTCAGACGGATAGTGCGGCAGGCAGGTTTCAGGATTTGCGCCGCGCCGCATACTTTTTCCCCCAAACGCCCATACTTTCGAGAATCGGAAGAAACTGCTCCCCCGCTTCCGTAAGGGAATATTCGACTTTGGGGGGAACCTCCTGATACACCACCCTGTTGACCATCTGATCCTTCTCCAGCTCTCTGAGCTGACTGGTTAATATGGCCTTCGAGATGCCGGGCACCAAGCGCTGAAGCTCTCCGAACCGCCGCGTCTCCCTTAAATGCCACAATATAATGATCTTCCATTTGCCTGCAATCACATTTTGCGTGTCCGTAACGGGACATACCTCTATCTGCTCTTCCGGAATTTCGCCTTCAAACGAGCTGCGAGCCATTCCAATCCCTCGTTTCATACATGGTATTGTTTTTATGACTATGTAATAAAATAGTGACTACTTTAAAAAATCGAACTAAAGAAATAATATTAGTGTATGCGAAATCACACAACTAATCCATAAAATTCGGAGGGAATAAATATGAAAATCGGTATTATCGGCGCTAACGGACAGGTCGGCAGCTTAATTATGAAGGAAGCCCAAGAGAGAGGCCACGAGGTAACGGCTATCGTTAGGAACGCATCCAAAATCGGCGATTCGAATGCCAGCATTCTGGAGAAGGACATTTTTCACCTGACCGGTGCGGATTTGAAGCCTTTTGATGTGGTGGTTAATACGTTTAAAGCCCCTGAAGGCGAAGAGCATCTCTATGTGGATGCCGGAAGAGCGCTGAACGCTGCGCTGCAGGATGCGCCAGGAACGAAGCTTATCGTAGTTGGCGGCGCCGGAAGCCTTTACGTCGACGAGCAGAAGACGACAAGGCTGATGGACACTCCCGAATTCCCGGCTTTCATCTATCCGACGGCATCAAACGCCGGCAAACAGCTGGATGAGCTTAAGAACACCAACTCCATCACCTGGACGTATATCAGCCCCGCTGCCTTCTTCGATCCAAAAGGAAAAAGAACCGGTGCGTATACGAAGGGTCTCGATCATGTCATCACCAATAGCCAAGGCCAAAGCTACGTCAGCTATGCCGACTATGCCATCGCCGTATTGGATGAAATCGAGAATCCGCAGCATGCGAACGAGCGTTTCACGCTTGTAGCCGAAGCGGAATAAAGAATAAAGCGAGGAAGACTCCCTGTTGCAGGGAGTCTTCTTTCTTTAGCTGCAGACGACCGAGCGGAAATTCTCGAACGCTTCCGGCTTAGGATCTTGTACCCGTCGGATGTGATCATAAAAGCTGTGGGAAAACTTAAATACGTGTCCGAAATCCCAATCAAGCTTGGCATAATCCCGCTCCCAATATTCAGGCTCGAGCGGAAGATATTCAGACCGACCAGCTTCGATAAGAGGCAGGCGATCGACAGGCGAGTACAGCGGAACCGAATCCTCCATCGACAAATGACGGCTGTATCGCAATGCCTTGACCAGCTTCAGGACGGCTGGCAGACCCCGGCGAAAATATTCCGTATAACCAAGATCATCAAGGACGTTCAAAGCATGCGAGAACGTCAGCATATGCCCGATCAGATCATGATGGGATTCCGCTTTATAAATAACCTCAAAGGATGCCAGTTCGTCCAGGATGAACTGCGATAATTGCTCCGCATTTTCGATAATCGGGAACCGATCTTCCGCTTCCTCGGTCAGCCGCTTCACCTCCGAGGTTTTATAGCCCAGCCACGAGCGTCCGGGAATCGTTCTCTCAAACGATCGGATAAGCAGGCATATTCCTTCGATATCTTCCCTGGCCCCCCAGCTCCCAAGCTCCCGAAGAGCCAGCAGGCTAGCCGCTGAATAGATGACATGGTGGCCTACCCAATGGAGTTCCCCAATCGTTGGCTCCAGAGCGGCCAAGATCATGTTCGCAGCTGCTGCGTATTCCATTTCCGGGATCAGGATGTCTGGTTGCCCTGACGAATAAGGATGAGCTGCCAGCATAGCGAAAGACTGGTCGATTATCCGTCCCGCCATTTCTCCTTTAATCCCATTCCCCTGAATGAGAAAGTAACCCGCAATCGCGGCCGCGCCGAAATGAGCCTCCCAAATATCGCCCGTTTTCGGCTTGCACTGAGCTATAACGGACAGTCCTTCGCGGAGCAGCTCCTTATTCATAACCTGATCCTCCTTCAAGAAAGTGAAAAGCGTTATTTTAGCGAGAATCCTCGCTTTAAAATGGACAGCTATTTCGGTTTACCTGGTCTAATCCTGCCGGATTCGGTTAATTGACCGGATTTGACGCGAATTTATCCCTGTCTGATTTTACAGCGCGCCCTATTAGGAGTAAGATTCTATTAATTTCAAACGCGCAAGAAAAGAAAGGATTGTTACCCATGAACACAGACATCATTTCTGGAATTCAGCTTTATCATCTATGCAGAGACAACAGCCATTACGGGCTCCTCAGCATGTCCTGCGGATCGGAAACCGGCTGGGGCGAATGCGTCATTACGACCGATGCTCCGCACTTTGACATCATTGCCTGGGGCGATTTTCTTTGCAAGCTAAACCGGCAATCTCTTGCGGACGCCCGGAATACGGCTGTCCTGAACCGAGAGGTATGGGGCGATGCCAAGACCGAGCTTGTGCTGATGGCTTTATCGAACCTGGACAATTCGGCCGCGGCTGCCAAAGAAGAGGAAACGCCTGATTCCTCCATTTTATTCGAGGAGTCCATGAGCTACTTCTCTGTCCTTTAGGCTTAGCTCAGCCTTTATAATAATGAATCGGCCGGATCTCAATTCCCCATTCGAAAGGCTCACCGCCGTTTACTTGCACGGCCGGATGCAGGGAAGCAATCCGTACCGCTTCTTCCATATTCTCTGCTTCAATAATAAACACGCTGCCAATCATCTCTTTCGTCTCGGTAAAAGGACCGTCCAGCACCTTCACCTTCCCGCCTGCCCGCCGCAGGCTCCTGGCTTCCGTACCGAGACCCGCATCGATAAGAACCTGATCCGTGCCATAGAGCTCCTCAAGATGAGGCGTGCATTGACTCATGACTTCAGCGATCGCTTCCTTGGGAAGTGCATCCATTTTCTCCGCATTCAAATAACCCAAACAAAGGAATTTCATAACGATATTCTCCTTTACCCGTAGATTATGGTTAGCCGATGGTACTGGGCTCTATAGGTTCAACGAATGGCAGTCTGCAAAATCGACCAAAGCTTTTGCATTAGATTAAATTTTTCTTCACTTTAACGCCGAAACCTGCTGTTTCGATTCAGCCGAAATTTTATTTGCAGAAACCAAAAAAAAGCACCCAAAAGGGTGCTTCGCTGCGAACCATATAAGTAAGGTTATGTTACTTGAAGGCAACAAACGTTAAATCCTTGCCTTTTAAATATTTTATAATAGCGGGAAGCGCTTGTACCGTGTATTTGTCTTCATGCATGACATAGATGCCGCCAGCGGCTTCAACATGATGGAAGTAGGCGGTTATATCCTCCGGCGTCTTCGCATTCCAATCCTCCGGGTCCCGGTTCCACAGCAATGTCTTCATTTGCTGCTTATCGGCCGCGGAGACCAGATCATCATTGACCGCACCATACGGCGGGCGGAATAAAGTAACGGGCTTATGAGTCAGCGCTTCAATCGCTTTGCTCGCTTTGGACAAGTTCTCGTTCTGCTCTTGCAAAGTAGATTTGGTGAGCACGCTATGATCCCAGGAATGATTGCCGATGGACATGCCGTGCCCGGCTGCATACGTGACGGCCTCTTTATGATGAGCCACATTTTGCCCGACGAACAGGAAAGTCGCCGGTACGTTCTGCTCTGTCAAGATATCAACGATATCCTTCGTCAGCTTGGACGGCCCGTCGTCAAAGGTTAAAGCCACATATTCCTTCGGCAAACCGAAAAACTTCTTGTCTTCATCGATAGCGATGATTTTGAAGGCCGGCTTCTCTTCACGGGACTCGGGCTGTACCGGATTCTGTGCAGGAACAGGCTGATCAGCCGTTACTACAGCGGCAGTGTCATGAGTGATTGCCGTATTGTTCACCGAGGATGAAGCATAGGCAACCGGTATGCCGGAATTGCCGTTTGTCACCTCGGCCTTCGCCACTTGACCGCCAAGCAAGCGTGCGGAATCCACCTTGCCTCCTGTAGCGATCGAAAGTATGGCCAGCAGTCCAATCATGATGAGAATAGCAACCGCAACCTTCGGCATACGCGAAGCAAAGCCGCTTCTTGGATCCGGCCGATTGGGAACGGGCATCAAGATCGCTTGGACTACTTGATCTTCTTTTGCCGGCGATACAGGCGAAAGCTCCCCTTGGCGGATTTGTCTAATCATTGCAATATAGTCTTCGCTGCAAGCAAAATATAACGGAACGCGGGTACTGCCTGTCGTACGAATAAAAGAACTATAATACGAATTGCGGTAAGGATCCCACTTGGAGTAAGGAGAGATTCGAATCCTGTCTCCATGTAATGGCCCCAGTGCTTCAAGCTCAAGAAACGTAAACTCGTCAACTTCGATTACGTAGGTTGCATACTTGTCGTCTTGGGTGACGCCGATCTTCATTTGGCTAATACCGCTTGAGGTCCTCCCAAGAGACAGCAGCTCCAACACCTGCGTGCTGTATGTCTCCATCCCCATATCGTTCTTCTCCCGTTCCCGGCATGACTTTAATCGGATGAACCACCATCCATAGAGCTTGTGTTTGGTGCAAACGGAGACGTCAGCCGGTTCGTAAAGTCGTTTACAATGTTAAGAAGATGCGTCTTCTCCTGACGGAGGGCATCAAATTTCTGTTTCATCTGGGAGAGCTCGGCTTCCAGCCGCGTATTCTTCTCCTCGAGTTCGTTAATCTTTTTGTTCTTTTCCGCGGTTGTTTCATTGTGCTTCTGCAAGAGGCCGGCATAGTTCTGGCGCTCAAGCTCGATAACGCTCTTAAGCTCCTCAATTTCTCCGGATAAAGCGGCGTGAAGCTCACGGTAGTCATCCATCATCTGATCAACCTTCAGATTCTTGTCGCTAAGCCGCTTCTCCAGATCCAGAATGCTCTTTTCCCGTTCCTCGATAACCTTGCCGAGGTTCTTCAAATCCCTGTTCAGACGGTCAATCTGACCATTCGCGTGCCCAAGCCGGTCCTGCAGGTCATTATGGCTCATTTCGACATGCTGCTTGGCTTTAATCATCTGCTCAACGGCAAATACGAGATCAAGCGACCGCTTGTCCAAGTGGCCCTTATTAATGAGAACCGAGCCTGAAGACTCATCGCTCTGTTCCGCTTTGGCTAGACCTGCCGACACTTCCTCCTGAGGCTCCTCCACGTCCCTCCTTATCCCAAGATCCTCTCGCGATTGCTGCTGCTCTTTCTTCTTATGGAAAGGAGAAAACATAGATCAACTCACCTTTTCTGAGAAAATATGTCGATTAATATCGAAAAATGTTTCCTTCATTATAGATTAATTTTCCAAGTTTATATGCGGGGCTAAAGTACCTAATTGCGCTCATGTAACTAGGCTTAAAGGAGTGGTCGCACAGGAGGATATGACGGTCGAAACCACCGCCGGCCGTAGGGATCTCCTATAACAGGAGAAGAGGGAATAATTGCTTAAAGACAACTAAATCCCGGCAGCAAGGCTGCCGGGATTTGGGTTATTTTATGTTATATAATGTTTCACGTGAAAAAAGCCGTCACGCATTAGCACCCATAAGACGTACAACATCCTCCAGAATTCGCATGCTGGACAAGGGGTCCTCGCGTACCCAGTCCACATTCATGAAGTAGACGCGGCCTTGCCGGACGGCCTCCAGCCGCTTCCACTGCGGGCTTTCGGTCAGCTTGAGAAACTCCCTCTTTGACTCCTCGTCGGACGATATAACGACAAATAGATGATCGCCCGCATAAGCGGACAATTGATCCAGCGGAACTTGTATCTTGAATGGATGCCCCGGCAATCGCCGCGCCTCCTCAATGGCCGGAGGCCCTTTCAAACCAAGATCCCGGTAAAGCACCCCAACGTCCAGATAAGCATCGAATTGGAAAGGGAGCTCCCTCATCCAAAACTGGGAAACCGTCTGCCCTTTGGCCAGAACGGGAGCCAGCTTCTCCTGGGCTCTAATGACCGCCCTCCCATACTGCTCCATCCACCGTTCCGCCAATTCCAGTCTGCCCAATTGATTGGCGATATGGCGGAACCGGTCAAAAAACGGCATCCTCCATGCTACATCCAGCGTATGCGCGATTTTGGAGTAACGCTGCAAATGATGGCCGTCGAAGGTAATGATCATATCCGGCCGCAGCTCCGACAATACATCCATATACGGAGTGACCACGCTGTCGCCGACAGCCTGTATACCTTCGGTGTAGCCGTCATAAAACCGACAGTCCAGCAGCTGCTTCGGCGCGCCTACCGGGCGGATATCCAAGGCCAGCATTTCGCCCAAAAATTGATGCGATACCAGTCGTACCGTCTGTTTGCTCAGTTGCGTGTATAGCCGCGGAGATACGCCGGTATGCCGCTTGAAGCTGCGGCTGAAATGAAACGGATCGCGGAAGCCCGCTTCATGGGCAACTTGATGAATAGACTGCCCCGAATCGGTCAGCAGCGATTTGGCATGCTCCATTCGGCGTTCAATTTGATAATCAATCGGACTTTGTCCGGTCAGCTGTCTGAATATCCGCGAATATTGCCTTGCGGACAGTCCTGTCTCGTCGGCCAGCTCCTGAAGGGTAAAGCCTGCCGCCTTCTGCTGCACGAGTTCAATCGTCCGTTCCACTGCCGCTAGGGACGCCCGCTCCTCGCCCGCCTGTCCTTCCGACAAGACAAGATAGATCAACTCCTGGAACCTGGCATGATTGCCGTATGCGGCTAATCCTTGCTTGTCTCCGCGGTTGTCGAATAACATACCGGCCAGCTCTTCGATTCGAATGAATGATCCCGGTAACAGCTCTCCTTCCGGCAGCTCCAAGGCTGGTATATTCTCCGGAGCAGCCTGCGTGAGAGAGACGCAATCGAATACCAGCTCCTGAACAGTAAGTACCGATGATGGCAAATGAGTCAGCCGCAGCGTAATACCCGGCCCGAACACCAGGCATTTCCCGCGCGACAGAACATACTCCCTGCCATTTGCCCACAGCTTGCCTTTCCCTCCGGTCACGGCAAATAGCGTGTATCCGGCCGACATCCAGCTGCTATGAACACTTATCCCCTCGCATACAATCCGTCTTGAATCCGACCACGCATACATCAGCGGGAGCATGACAGCCAACCTCCTTTAAATAGACAAAGAGGTCCGCCGGTAGCTCCGTAAGGATCTTCCGGCGAACCGTTAATTATCATTGACTCAGAATCTGAACGGCGTCATCCAGCTGGGCATTAAATGACATGACATCATAGGAGAACCACAGATCCGGATTTACGTTATAGACCTTGCCGCTTTTTACAGCCGGGAGATTCTTCCACAAGCCGCTATTATTCACCGTTTTAGCAAAATCGGGATCATTGTCGAAGGTTACGAGGAACAGCCGGTCCGCGGAGGCAAAGTCCGACAGCTTCTCCAGCGAAATATTAAGTCCATTCTCGTTATTGCCCTTCGCCCACTCCGTCTTTACCGTATCGGTCATCGGGAACTGCAGGGAATTAAACAGGGTGAAGCCTACGTTTGAATCGCCGTAAACACGCAATTGATTCATTTCATAACCGCCGATCGCCACTACCCCAAACGTCTCGCCCGGCTTCACGGAGGAAGCAAGCTCAGCGCGTGCGTCTTCGGCCTTCTTGTTATACGCCGTTATCCAGGCATCCGCCTTATCGCTCAGTCCCAGAACAGCCGCAGTCTCCTTAAAATGCTCAAAGGCATCATGATCCGCCCATTGAATAACGATTGTTGGCGCGATCTTGCTCAAGTTCTCCAGCTGGTCCTTGTTCCATTCGGCAACGATAATAAGATCGGGCTTCAGCGTAAGAATTTTTTCCAGACTCGGATCATTCGCTGCGCCGATATCTTCAATTCCGTCGAGTTGATCCTTGATGGCAATAAAGTTAGTCAGCAAATGCGAAGCTACGCCAACCGGCTTCATCCCAACCGCGATCATCTCCGGCAGGTATTGCGTCGGAATGACCCGCTGCGGATGAGTCGGAATGACGACCTCACGGCCAAGCGCGTCCTTATAGGTATAGGTTACCGGTTCCTCGCTTGCAGCAGGCGTAGCCGACGGCGACTCCGTTGCAGCCGAATTCGCAGAAGGAGATGCCTCATTCGAATTGGAGTTCGAGTTCGAGTTGCCGCATGCGGCTAATAAAACCGTCATTAATAGAAATGCACCAAGAAGCGCTGTACGGCTTCGGATAGACTGAATGAACATGACCGACTTCCCCTTTAATTTAATAATGATATTCATTATCAATTATTATAGAGAGCGGTTATTCTTTAAGCAATGTCGGATATAGACATTTACGGGTCTTTCAGTGTCCAAATTGTTCATTTTTCCGAGATGCCTGCAGGTCGTAAAAAAAAGAAAAGACGCCTGCGGACAGGCGCCTCTTGCCGGCTCAACTATTATTTTTGCGGAGCGAAGTTATTGTAAATACGTGTTGCATTTACTTTGCCGGAGCTCAGATCTTCCGTTGTAAAGCCGGATACCGCGTTGCCTACTTTGAATTCTTTTTGAAGCAGCTCATCGGATTGTTCGCCGGCTGTTGGCTCCGTGATTCCCATGATCGTGTCAGGAGTAACCGTTACCCATACATCGTTAACTTTGAAGCTTTTGCCGTCGGCGCTTACTTCGGAGATAAAGCCGTCAATGTTTACCGCCATTTTTCCTGTAGTAGCAGGCTTGCCTGCCTCTTCTTTCTCAGGCGCGATCAGGTTGTAGATCACGTCAGCCGTAACTTTGCCCGTGCTTACATCCTGGGAAGTATAACCGGATACGATGTCGCCCGCTTTAAAATCTTTATTGAGCAGCTCTTGGGATGGCGCTGCCGCTGTTGGCTCGCTGCTTCCCAGCTGCGTTTTGTCCGTTACTTCTACCCACAGATCGCCTACTTTGAAGCTTTTTCCGTCCGTGCTTACTTCGGAAATAACGCCATCGATGTTAACAGCCACTTTGCCCATGATAGGAGGCTTGGATGTTGCTTCAGCTGTCTGCTCTTGATTAGTTGGCGTGGAGGCTGGGTTATTTTGATTCTGGTTTACGCTAATTACGCCAACCGCCAAGATTGCTGCTGCTGCAATACCTACTGTCCAACCTGTCAATTTCTTTTTGCTTTTTTCCATTTTAATCGGCTCCTTTTGATTTGTAGGGTTATGTGAAGTCTTCTCTAATTCCAGCATTAACTTCTGATAGGTTGCTTCTTTGAAGTCGTCGCTGGTTCGCAATTGAGACATCGCGGACTTATAGACAGATTTCTTCATTCTCCAGGCCTCCAATCTTATCTTTTAAGAGTGCGCGTCCTCTGGCCAGCCAGGTTCCTACCGTTGCGGCCTTCGCCTGCATAATAACGGCAATCTCCTGGATCGAATATCCTTCGTAATAATGAAGATGGATCGGAATCCGATACTTCTTGTCCAAGGAGAGCACCGCCTGCAGAACCTCATTTTCTTCCTTGGGGAGGTAGCTCAGGTCTTCGGGAACAGGGTTTCTGCTTTTGAACCAGCCGGTCTTCAGCATATTTTTGCTCTTATTGATGGTTGTTCGAATCAACCATGCTTTTTCATGTTCGCTATTCTCGAAGACAGGACGCTTCTGCAGATACGTCAGGAAAACCTCCTGCGTCACTTCTTCCGCATCAGCTATATTTTTCAAATAAGCGAAAGCAATCTTGATCATGCTTCGCGAATATAGATCCAAGGCCCGTCGCACAGATTCATTGAGCTCATATGAATTGTACACCTCAGCACCTCCTTTCACTTGTAATACAACTGAGTGCCCAATTATTTTTCATTCATGCGATATTTTTTTACTAGACGTAATGAGACCCTAGAATGACTGCAACGGTCCGGCTAGTAAAATAGCCCAAACGCCAAAAAAGCACACTCCTTCTGCCTGCGTGCAGGTTGGGGAATGTGCTTTTTTTGGCGGAAACAAAATCCACTCATATTTTTACTTCTACAGTTAACCTTAATCAGGGGGAAAAAACATATTCGGCTTAAGGAGAGAATTACAAATGAAAAAAGCAGCAATGATCGCAGTAACTACATGCCTCTTCCTGACCGTGTCCGCAGCAACAGCAGCATCCGCATCGGCCGCGGAACCAACGGCAACTAAAAAAGCAGAGCACAAAATGCATGTGAAGGAACACAAGGTCAAAGCAAAAGAACATAAGATGCATGCGAAGCAGCACAAAGCAAAAGCGCATGAGCTTCGCGCAAAGTCCGAGTCCAACGTTCATAAGCTGCATGCCAAGGAATATAAAGCAAAAGAGCAAAAGCTGCGCGCAAAAGCATTGCCTAAAACAGGCTACGGCGGCGTTAGCGAATAAGGCAATCACTGACAGCGGAGGAATAGAGAAAGTTCTCTATTCCTCTCCCTACAGAGGATGAATAATATGAGCAATCGTCATGTTTTTTTGATATTGGTGCTGATCCTATTGCTAACAGGCTGCACGTCCGAGCCGTCCAAGCAACATAGCCAGACAAACAACGAAACCGCGCTGCCCGTCCCTTCCCCTACTTCGGTACCGCTGCATGCGGCGGAGTTAAAGACTCCAGCGAAGCCGAAACACATAGATGCAAAAACTCCCGTTATTGTACCTAATCGGATCTGGATACCGTCTGTCGGGATAAAAGCTCCCGTGGAGCCTGTCGGACTGCTGGATAACGGACAGTTAGACGTGCCTGCATCCAGTGATATTGCCGGATTATTTATTGATGGAGTTCTTCCGGGCGAAGAGGGCAATGCTATTATTGCGGGACATGTTGATAATTATACCGGGCCCGCTATTTTCTATCCCCTAAAAAAGCTGAAGCAGGGTGATCCCGTCGTCCTTTCCGACTCGTCCGGCAAGTATCTCGTATATTCGGTCGATGCTGTTGAATCCTACTCCACGGCTGAAGCGCCGCTCGATAAAATTTTCGGCGATACGAACGGAAAAAGGTTAAACATGATTACCTGTACCGGAAAATACAATCGGCTGAAAAAAGAACACGAAAAGCGCCTCGTCGTGTATACTCACTTAATGCAATAAAAAAGCCGCGAAACTCGCTCGCGGCTTTTACATATCTAAAATTTCGCTACTTGCCTCTTGCAGCCAGACGGCCTTCCCGCACAAACCTTGCGGCTTCCGCCATCTGCAATTCGCTTACGGCCTCCATTGTCGCAAAGCCGTACGGCTTGTGCTGTTCAAGCAGCTCGAAGAATAGAGGATAGTTGAGGTCGCCAAGGCCAGCCGCCGTTTCTATTAAGGCACCGTCTGCCGCGCGATTCAAATCCTTCACATGGGCGCTTACGATGCGCGGGCCAAGCAAACGGAAAGCTTCGCGGACCGTATGATCCTGATTCTCGAACCGGGCCGGGTTCATCAAATTGCAAGGATCCATCACGACGCCAACGCAAGAGGATGGAAATCGTTCAATCGTCTCGGCCAATGTTTCAGCCGTATCGATCATATGTCCTTGAGCTGCTTCCAGCCCAATCGTTACGCCCCAGCGCTCCGCCTCTTCAACAAGCTCCTCAAGCGCACGGTTTAACCGTTCTATGTGCTCCGCGCGGCGCTCCGGATCCGTTATTCCGCCAACCTCCGTCGCCACAATCGGAGCGCCGAAATGCCGCGCATTCCGAAGATGCTCTTTGAAGCGGTCCACATTATGGCGGTAAACCTCGTCATCGAGATCGACCAGACTTGCATAACAGCCGAGTACCGCAATGCGGACGCCATTATCCGCAAATGCGCCGCCTACCTCCTGGGCGAGCCCCGGGCTTAGCTTGCCAAGCCGAGAGTCTACATCGGAGAACGCTTTCCCCAGCGCTAATTGAACATACGGAAATCCGTTAGCGGAAATCTTGGCCGCCAATTCCTTATAAGGCAAAGTTCCAAGCAAATGAGCTAAAATTCCGACTGACATGATACCCATCCTCTCACGTTTCATCTGAAATCTACTTGTCTCTCATTATACGTTGTAATGCCCGGATGGCAAGGCGAACGAACGCTACAGAAACCCGTGCCTCTCCCGAAGCTTCCTGTTAACCTTCCTGTAAAACAAGGTTTAACCGGTCAAGGTTTTGCTCATTCAAGCGGCTTTTTATGCGAGCTCAAAATTTTTCATCAATGCCCTTGCTTCCTCATGCTCAGGCTCAAGCCTCAGCAATTCCCCTAAGTAATGCAAAGCCTGTTCTTCCAGCTCCAGCTCGAAACAGCATATTGCAAGACAATAAAAGACGGTGGAAACAATCTCCTCTTCGTCTTCCTCAACGGAAATCTCCAGGAACCGTTTGGACTCGCCGTACATGTCCATTTCGAACAGCACCAGACCCGCTTCAAGCGCCAGATCGTACTTCTGCTCCATCACGTAATACGACGACCACATCCGTTCGATTCCGAGCAGAATATCTTCCTTCTCCTCATCAAGGGCATCCGGCAGCAGACTCGAAATCTGCTTCGTGCTCTGGATAAAGAATTCCGCATCGTATCCGCCAAGACGCCAGAAGCTTAGAATTTGCCGAAGCCCCATATCTTCGATATAACGGTCTATCCACCACTTCAGACTGTAAAAGTCATCCGGTCCAAATCGCTCCACGCACCGGCGGTAGGCCAGCCTTGTCTGGTAATAGTCCTGCGGCGAATTCACGCTGATCATGCAGCCGATATTGATATTGTCATAGTGATGCGAAGGGAACATGACCAAGGCACCGCTCCGTTCTAACACTTCCCCCATCGCATGATAGTTTGCCGTCAGAGAAAAGCTGCCATGAAAAACAAGCTCCGGCGGTTCCGCGAACCTCCAGTGCTCGAGCAGGTGATCCCCTTTATCCGCCGTCAGCAGCACGATTCCCGCCTGCGATAACTGATTCAGCCGGTCCAGGCAAGCCAGAGAGGCTTCAGGGAATAAAATATGCGAGTCCTCCAGCTGCTCCTGATAGACGGCGATAACGTCGCGATAAGGATAAGACGCATCCTCGTACTGCGGTGCGCGCCGGAGCTCGTAGCTCAAGGCGATTTGCGACAGCAGCTCCGATGGTTTAAGCGAATCCTTGTTTTCAGGGTACTTTACCAACACATCGGCCTCAAAAACCCGACCTTCGCCTATATAAAGCAGCTCCTGCGGAATACTGTCAAAAAAGTAGTTCGCCACAATGACGAGAGGCTGCTTCAAGTCTCCCCTGCGGATGGTTTCTCCGGATGCGGCCAGTAATAATTCCGAATCTTGCACAGCATCAAACCGGGCAAAATCAAGCATTCCCCGTTCGATAAAAGTCTGAAGAGCAGGATGCTTCTGCCAAGCCTCCACATTGTTTGCTGCAAGGTCCGTCATGATATACCGGAACGGCGGCACCGCAATTCCCGCAAAGTCTATTAAACGGCTTAACTCATGCAGCACATGGAAAGCAAACCGTCCCGCTCCTGCTCCAAGCTCCACGATCTGAACAGGCTCATGGCATTGTCCCTGATTAGCCCTGTCCTGAAGAAATCCGAACAGCATCTCGGCATAAGCGGCCGCGATCATTGGATTACTCGTTATATATTGAGGAACCTGGTCGTTATTCCAGGCCCTCAAACCTTCTTCTTCGTAATATTGTCTGTTTATTTGCCATATTGGCGCTTCGCTAAAGCGGTAACGCTGCGTATTTGAAATCGTCATCTATTCATAACCCTGCTTTCTATGCTTTGAACAATACCTTCTATATTACCTCAATAGAAGGCATTTTACGAAATTTAGGGCTAAATCTCTCTTAAGAGGCTTCTGCCTTCCGCGGTTTCTTCCCCGGAGCGAACCAGCCGAGCAGCGCAATAGCAACCAACACGCCATAGAACACAAGCGTCCAGCCCGTACTATGAGGGAAATCATGATCCAGAATGCCGATGTCTTCATGGGCCAGCGTAATCACCGCCAGCTTCACCCCAACCCAAGCTACGATGGCATACGCCGTAGTCTCCAATGCCGGACGATCGGCCAGCAGCTTCACAAACCAGGTTGCCGCGAACTTAATTAAGATAAGACCCGCAATACCGCCAAGCAAGACGACTATGAATTTGCCTCCGTCCATACCGCCAAACTCGCCAAGCGGAGAATCAGGCAAACCAAGTGCAAGAGCTACCGCAGCCAGAATAGAGTCGATTGCAAACGCGAGATCCGCGATAGCGATTTTGCTTACCGTAGGCCAGAAGCCCGAACCCGCTTTTTGTTTCTCGTCTTTGTGAACATCCTCGTTCTTCTTGCCAAAACGCGCTTGAATGATGTGCTTTAAACCCAGGTATAGCAGATAGGCTGCGCCAATCGCCTGTACCTGCCAGACATTCGCAATAAAAGATATTGCGAATAGAGCGCCAAAACGAAAAACAAACGCCATAATAATTCCGTAGTTAATCGCCCTCTTCTTCTGAGCGTCCGGTAAGTTCTTGGCTATAACCGCAAGCACCAGTGCGTTATCGGCGGATAACAAGCCCTCCAATCCTATCAGGATCAGCAATGCCCACGCATACTCCAGCCAGATCGATTCCAACGCGGATTCCCCTCTCTTCGAACATAATCGGTATGAGTAATTTTCTCTTGTCCGTTAATGCATATACGTAAGAAATACTCAAAGGAGTTCACTTTTTTCTCAAGAAGAAGGAACTGGAAAGCAATTGGATAAAAACCCGTATCAGGAAAAGCTTCATCCCCTTTCGGTAGGCGCATGCATAGGATAAAGCGATGAATATATCGCTTTGTCGAGAGGAGAGCTTGGATGTACTTTTATCCTTACCGCTATGATCAATGGCCTAATAACTATTGGGGTTATTATTGGGATCCCCGTTATTACAATTGGAGCTATAACGTGCCGAACGCGCACTACAGAGAGATTGCGCTAAAGGACTACGGAACAAGCCCGCTGGTTGTGAACCTGGAGGAGGCAACCAAGCAAAACAGGAACTACCGTACCGCATTATGGACAGGAAACTACCTTCAAATGACATTGATGAGTATTAATGTTGGCGAAGATATTGGGCTGGAGGTCCATCCGACAACCGATCAATTTATTCGAATCGAAAAGGGACAGGGATTGGTGCAAATGGGTGAAAGCAAAGAGCATCTGGACTTTCAAACCATGGCTTACGAGGGCTATGCCATTCTTGTCCCTGCCGGAACGTGGCACAATGTCATAAACACAGGTAACGAACCGCTTAAGGTTTATGTCATCTATGCTCCGCCGCATCATCCGTTTGGCACCGTCCAGGAAACCAAGCCGACTGAACAGGACTAAGGCGAGTTCAGCTCATCCCAAGGTGGAGGAAATAAAACCAATAAAAAAAGGCGCCCGGAATCCCGGTGCCTTTTTTTAGCCTAACATCTTACATACTTGCGTTTGAAACCAACCTGCCCTCTACCCAGAAACTTCTCGATATTAACGGTAGCGTTGATAAGCTTGCTTTTATTGCCTTGGCCGACCTCTACCGGACCTACTTCATTCGCGATCTCTACCGCTTTATCATGAAGCGGCTTGTAGGATATCGCCACCGTGTACAGGAAATTGTTCATCGAATATCTCGTCCGCTCGGGAGATTCGTGAATCGTATTTTTCACCCGCTCCAGCATACCGGCGATTTTCTCCTCGGAGAACTCGCTGTCCTTGCGATTGCCAAGCAGCCAGCAGTAGCAGCTCCACCCCGCCGACATCTTCAGCTCTTCGCCGCTTGCAATCCATTTATCCGACACCTCTTGGGCGATGTCCGTCTCGGATAAGGTGACCGCCACCACATAGTCGGAGATCATATAGAAATACGCGCTGTCGATCCAGCGCTCGAAATCCGCCTCGGTCATCGCCTTTGGGTCGGCAATGATCCCGGCGAAATACATGGCATCGTAATTGCCTGTATCGTACAGCTGATCAGCCAGCGGCTGATTAAGTTTGATTTTGCGGAAAATAGGCTTCATCTCGCCTGTCGCCACGCCAAACAACGGTTCGTGCGCGCCATTGCCCATGTAAATCTTCTTGGTTCTTTCCTTGCCAAGCCCTTCAAGCTCCTGCATGACCTCTTCTAGATTCATTGTTCGCACTTCCTTTGGAATGGTTTATTACCTAAGTCCATAGCCGTCTTCCTTGAATATACCATAAAACGCCTACCCGCTCATTAGGACAAAAAAAAGACACCCCTTCGGGTGCCTTTAACCTGTCATGTGATAGTCCGTTAATATGAAAATGGCTTACGCCTGCTGCAAACCGGCTAATCTCTTGAAATGATCGACCGACGGCACCGGCAGCCCTAGATGCTCGCGGAGCGTCGAACCCTCGTATTCCTCACGATAGAGTCCGCGGTGCTGAAGCACCGGAACGACTTGCTCCACGAAATCGTCCAGATCGCCCGGCAATACCGGCGGCATGATGTTAAAGCCGTCGCAGCCGTAACCGTCATACCATTCTTCCATCAGATCCGCAAGCTGCTCCGGCGTGCCGACGAATTGCATATGGCCCCGGGCGCCAAGAAGTCTGCGGCCAAGCTCGATAATGGACAAGTTGTCTTTGCGGGCGAGATCCATGATGAGCTGAACGCGGCTTTTCATGCCGTTGCTCGCTTCCACCGGATCCGGAATATCAGGCAGCGGACCGTCGGCCGGGAATTTGCTGAGGTCCGTCTGAAGCATGCCGGATACCATCATGACCGCTTCCTGCGGATCGATCAGATCCAGCAGCTCCCGCTCCTTGCGGCGGGCTTCCTCCACCGTCGAGCCAAGGATGGGCGACAAGCCCGGCATAATTAGCAGGCTTCCCCGCTCCCGCCCTGCCTCAATGAGCTTCTCGTTTACACTTTTGTAGAAACCTTGTGCGGTAGCCAGCGAGGTCTGCGCCGTGAAGATTACCTCGCCAATACTTGCGGCAAAGTCCTGCCCAGGCCCTGAAGAACCCGCTTGAATAAGAACCGGGTAGCCTTGCGGCGGACGCGGCACATTCAGCAGCCCATGCGCGGAATAGAACCGTCCGCCGTAATCGGCGGCACGAAACTTCGACTCATCCGCGAACGTTCCCGATGCCCGGTCCATTACAAGCGACTCCTGCGGCCAACTGTCCCACAGCGCCGTTACAACGTCTACGAATTCCTTCGCCATCTCATAGCGAGTCGCATGCTCCGGATGTTTTTCCCTGCCGAAGTTGCGAGCCTCCGTATCGACCTGGGACGTTACGATGTTCCAGCCGGCCCGGCCGCCGCTCAAATGGTCAAGCGTTGCAAAACGGCGAGCCGCATTATAAGGCTCGTTATAAGTCGTCGACAGCGTTGCCGTCAGACCGATTTTCTCCGTTACCGTAGATAAAGCGGACAACAGTGCCACCGGGTCGAGCATGCCCGCCGCCGCGCGGCTTGGATAAATCAAGTGCAGCAGATCCGCGAAAAAGATCATATCGAACTTGCCCTTCTCCGCCGACTTAGCGATCCGCTTATACCATTCGATATCAAACATTCGCTCCACGCCGGACTCCGGATGACGCCAGCCGGCATGATGATGACCCGTGAAATAAATAAAAGCACCCAGATGAAGCTGCCCTTGTCGTTGTCGACTCATGCCCATTCCCTACTTTCCAAGTAAAATTTCGATCTATAATTAACCTTTATAGCTGTTGTTCCAGCGCAGGCATCTTCTCTCTACCAGCCGCACTACCGAATCCGACAGCTTGCCGACCAGAGCGAACAAGATAATGCCAACGAACACAATGTCCGTCTGCCCATACACTCGGGCATCCTGGATCATATAGCCAACGCCTGCGCTTGCGCCCATCATCTCCGCTACGGCAAGCAGCAGCCAGGAGGTCCCGACGGATAACCGGACGCCAAGCAAAATATTCGGAAGCGCCGCCGGAATAATCAGCTTCGTCAGCAGTTGAAGCTTAGAGTATTGCAGAATGCGCGTCACCTCGTACAGCTTGCGGTCCGCGCTGCGCACGCCAAGATGCGTATGGAAGTAAAGCGGGAAGAAGGAACCTAACGCGATAAGCAGTACCTTCGAGAATTCGCCTACTCCGAACCAAAGAATGAACAGCGGAATTACCGCAAGTAGCGGAACCGTCCGCAGCATTTGAATGCTTGGATCAAGCGTACGCTCCGCCCATTTGCCCAGACCGGTAAATACGCCAAGAAATAGTCCCGTGGCACCGCCCAGCAAGAAGCCTCCGCCTGCCCGAATCGCGCTTGTAGATACATGCTTCGCCATATCCCCGTCCACGCAGAGCTTCCAGAAAGCCTCCGCAATCCGGGATGGCGCCGGCAATGCCGACTCGGATACAAGCCCAAGCGCCGATGCCGATTCCCACAAGGCCAGCACGATAACGGGCAGTACCCAGCCGTACAGCCATTTCGGCATTCCCGCCCGACGCTTTCGGCCAATCGCCGCTTGCCTTCCGCCGGCTTTGGAGCCTAATGTCACCTCGTTTGCACTCATCCCCTTATCCCTCCCCGCCTAAGGAATCCCGCCAGCGCAACAGTCTCTTCTCCGCCAGCCTTACCAGCGAATCGGTAACCTTGCCAACTACCGCGAACACAATAATGCCTACGAAAATAACGGACGTCAGCGAGAACGATCGCGCGTCGTTAATGATATAACCGATGCCGGAGCTGGAGCCCATCATCTCGGCCACAACCAGGCCAAGCCAGCTTACCGCGATGGAGAGCCGAATGCCTAGAAAGAGAGAAGGAAGAGAAGCAGGCAGAATAAGCTTCGTAATCGTCTGCCATCTCGTAAATTCCAACACGCGCGCTACGTCAAACAAATTGCGGTCTACGGAACGAACGCCAAGGAAGGCATTCACGTAGAGAGGGAAGAAAGCCCCCTTCGCGATCAGCAGGATTTTGGACGTCTCGCCAAACCCGAACCACAAAATAAATAGCGGGGCAACGGCCAGGTGAGGCAGCGTCCTGAGCAGCTGCAGCGATGGATCAAGCAGCCGCTCGGCTTTGAGCGAGAAGCCTACCCATAATCCGGCCACTAAGCCAAGCCCCCCGCCGATCAGGAACCCCAGCGCTGCCCTCCCCGCCGAAACGCGCAGGTTGCTCAGCAGCTCGCCCGAGAAGAGCATGCGTCCGAATTCGTCCACAATGTCCTTTGGAGGAGGAATCAGCACGGCATTCACAGAGCCGTTTGAGGACGCGATCTGCCAGATGACCAATACTGCCAGCGGAACCATCATTCCGATCAGCACATGAACCGCGCGCAACGCAAGCTTATTCCTCGTTATCTGCATGATTGCACCTCTTTACTTAAGAGCTTTTTCGATGTATTGGTTGTCGAACACGTCTGCCACTTTAATCTGTTTGCGGATGGTGCCTAATTCGTATTGGAAATCGGCCGTTTTTTGCTGATCGGCGATGGTCTCGTCGCTTACCGGGATATTAATCATGGTCGAACGGGATTGAATGCCCTTCACCAGTTCGAGCGGAATGCTGCGCTCGTCGGCGTAACGCTGGAACGCTGCGTCTTGATTGTCAGCTTCCCATTTACGCGCCTCTTCGAATGTCTTCAGATACAACGTCACAAGGTCCGGATACTTCTTCGCGAATTCCGAACGAACCAGCTGGAACGACGGGGACAATACGCCTTCGCTCTCGCCGTCTGCCAGCACGCGGGCTTTGCCGCTCAATGTATTCAGGGAAATGTACGGGTCCCATACCGCCCATGCGTCCACCTTGCCGCCCTCGAAGGAAGGCTGCGTCTCATCCGGCTGCAATTGAATCTCTTGAATATCGGATTGCTTCAGACCTGCTTTATCCAGTACCCGGTAAAGGAAGTTATAAGCGTTGCTTCCCTTCGTTACCGCTACCTTCTTGCCTTTCAGATCGGCAATGCTCTTAATGTCGCTGTTCGCCGGAACAATGATCGCCACGTTGTTCTTACCGTCAAGCAGCTGTGAGATGATCGTGAAATCAACGCCTGCCGCCTGCGCGGCGATCGGAGGCATGTTGCCCATGCCCGCAAAATCGAGATGATTGGAAGCCATCGCTTCAATCATCGGAGGACCGCTCTGGAACTCTACCCATTCCACTTTGGCACCCAATGCTTCAAAGGCATTTTCAAACCATTTCTCTTCTTGCGCTTTGCCGAACAGACCGCCTTTGCCCTGCACGCCAATCTTAACGGTTACGCCGTCATAGGAAGCCGGGGCAGTCGAGGCATTGCCTTCCGCATTCGCCGAAGCGCCAGCCGATTCGGCAGGCTTGTTATTAGCGCCGGTATTGTTATTGGAATTGCCGCAGCCCGCTACGATAAGGACCAAAGCGATGATTGCCGTTATCAAACCGTATGTTTTTCTCATATATCTGCATCTCCCTCAAGTTTCCGATTAAATGCCTGCACCCTGATCAAAGAGGGGCGGCTGTTCTACCTTCTCAAACTCGCCAAGCACCTTCGAGCGAAGCTCCTGGAAGGCTGCTCCCGTCCGCTTGCGCGGGTAGGGAAGATCAACGTTAATGACATTGCGGATATGGCCGGGACGCGGGTTCATGATAACGACCTTCTCCCCGAGGAATACCGCTTCGTCCAAATCATGCGTAACGAACAGCATCGTTGTCTTGCTGTTTTGCCAGATGTCCAGCAGCGCCTCCTGCATATGCGTGCGGGTGAAGGCATCCAGCGCTCCGAACGGCTCGTCGAGCAGCAGAACCTCCGGCTTGCGGAGAAGCGCTCTTGCAATCGCAACCCGCTGGGCCATCCCGCCGGACAGCTCCTTCGGATAAGCCTTCTCGAATCCTTTCAGACGGACCAGCTCAATCAGCTCGTCGACCTGACGGCGGACCTGCGCGTTGCCAAGCGACAAGTTGGCGGCAATGTTTTTCTCGACGGTCAACCATGGAAACAACCTAGGCTCTTGAAAAATAAACCCTTTATCCACGCCCGGCCCCGTAATGGCCTTGCCGTTTAACTCCACCGTTCCTTCATAAGCCGTATCCAGCCCTGCTACGATCTTGAGCAAAGTACTCTTGCCGCAGCCGCTTGGTCCGATAAAGGTAATGAATTGTCCCCGCTCTACCTGCAGCCGAATATTGCTTAGCGCTACTACCGGTCCCGCGGGAGCAGCAAACGTTTTGTTTAAACGCTCAATCGTTAGCATAAATGCCGCCTCCAGCTTAATCTAGATTTTTCACACCGATTTACTTGGAATTATAATTATAAAAAATAGGGCATCTGCCCTCGTTACTTGTACCCTTATCAATCTCTGGATGTCCAGTCGATATTCTGGCGTACTTTTCCACAAACCGAATAATCGCTCGGTTTGTTATTGGCTAAATTGTAGCAGTGGCCCCCATTTGTTGTCAATCACAAAAAAAAGCGAGTTCTGCACTGCCGCGCAACCCGCTTTTCCTACTGCTTGGTCCTTGCCGCAAACAGAGCGACAATCGAGCTCGCACGAGCAAGGATCGGCACTTCCGCACCAGGCACCTTCTGCAGGGTTAAGCCCTGAATCAAGCTTACGAAATAATAGGCTAGCTCCAGCGGATCGCCGCTGACAACAAGCCCTTCCTGCTGGCCCTGCTTCATCATGGCCGCAACCGGCCCAAGGTTGTTGGTGAAACGTTCCGTTACAGCCTTCCGAATTTCCTCCGAGGAAGCGTCCGATAGACGTGATGTATGAATAAGGATTGTATAAGCCCAGCTATTTTCAAGAGCAAGCCAAGATTCAGCTAACATAAGGAGCTTTTCCAAAGCCGGACATTCCTGTTCTGCAATTCGGGTGACATGATCCCCGTATCCCGTCTGTCCTCTTCGCAGAATCTCGCTTATAATCTCGGTTTTCGATTTAAAGTAATGATACATGTTGCCAATGCTCATGCCCGCTGCCGCAGCGATATCGTTGATGCTTACCGAACCGATCCCTTTAACGGCAATGGTCTCGAGGGCGGAATCAAGAATGTGGTTAACTCTTTTCTCCCTTTGCATGAGGTCCTTCTCTACGTTTCTAGGCGACATAAAACAAAGCAGCCCCTTTCTTGACCTCCATTATAGCAGAGGGCATGAAACAGGGCGATCCCGGCCCTTCCATGGTTACTTGAAGGTGCGTATAGGAGTTGAAAGTGCGTACTTCACGGCTTCCCTTTTCTGTTTCACAATAGTCATCAGAAGCAGAGGAGGAATGTTAGATGAAAACAACGGACGCATCCAAAACAGCCCTGGTCGTAGGCGCAAACGGCGTGATCGGACGGAATCTCATTGATTATCTGAGGACGCTTTCCGAGTGGGATATTATCGGCGTGTCGCGCCGCGGCGGAGAGGATTCGCAGCGGGTGCGGTATATCGCGGCCGACCTACTGGACGAAGAGGATACCGGGGAGAAGTTAAGCGGCCTGACCGCCGTTACGCATATCTTTTACGCTGCCTATCAGGATCGGCCTACGTGGGCTGAGCTTGTAGCTCCCAACCTTGCCATGCTCGTAAATGTAGTCAATGCCATTGAACCGATTGCGCGGAATCTGCAGCATATCAGCCTCATGCAAGGCTATAAAGTGTACGGGGCGCATCTTGGTCCCTTCAAGACGCCGGCGCGCGAGACGGATGCCTATCATATGCCGCCCGAATTTAACGTCGATCAACAGCAGTTTCTTGAACGGCGGCAACCGGAAAGCAGCTGGACATGGTCGGCCCTTCGTCCATCGGTTGTTGCCGGTTTTGGACTAGGGAATCCCATGAACCTGGCGATGGTTATCGCCGTCTACGCTTCGATGTCCAAGGAGCTTGGGCTGCCGCTTCGTTTCCCTGGGAAGCCCGGCGCTTATCACAGCCTGCTGGAGATGACCGATGCGAATCTGCTTGCCCGCGCAACCGTATGGGCGGCTACCGACGAACGCTGCGCCAATCAGGCTTTTAACATTACCAACGGCGACCTGTTCAGGTGGAATGAGCTTTGGCCGAAGATCGCCGCCTATTTCGGCCTGGAGACCGCTCCTCCGTTACCGATGTCGCTTGAGGTCGTTATGGCGGACAAAGAACCTCTCTGGAATGCCATGATTGATAAATACGATTTGCAGAAATTGGGCTATAAAGACGTCTCCTCCTGGCGGTTCGGGGATTTCGTGTTTTCCTGGGATTACGACTTCTTTGCCGACGGCTCAAAAGCCCGCCGCTTCGGTTTTCATGACTATATCGATACGGAGAAAATGTTTATGGACATATTCGAGGACTTCCGCCAGCGGAAGGTCATTCCTTAATTTCGTTATCGGATACCGGAGGCTGGAACAATACCTTGCCTTTGCCGCCGTACTTTTTGTCGATATACCCATCGCCCCACCGGCACATCGCATGCAGGATATCCTTCAGGCTCCACCCGTAATCCGTTAACTCGTATTCAACTTTCGGAGGTATCTGATTATAAGAAATGCGGTTGATGATTCCATCCCTCATTAGTTCATTTAATTGCTGCGTCAGTACTTTTTGCGATATGTCGGGAATTAGGCGCAGGAATTCGCCATTACGCTTCTTGCCGAATGTAAGATGGAACAAAATGACCGGCTTCCATTTGCCTCCGATCGCTTCAAGAGTGGCTTCGACCGCGGTATTGAAAATTTTCTCCTCATTTTGCATAGCCTTGAATCGCCTCCTATGCTCAACTTTATCATTTTACCTCCAACAGGAGTACCGTTCCGATGCAAAAATAAAGGGCGTCCATATGATGGACGCCCTTACCACGCATTAGAAACGCTCAAAGCTGACGAACTCGCCAACCGGCTTGCGGTAGCCGCGTACCCGGCGGTTCGATGTATCCTCTTTCCCGATGCCTATGAGCAGCGCGGGAACATAACGATCCGGCACGTCCAGCACCTTCACCATGGCTTCCGGATCAAAGCCTATCATTGGGCTCGTATCCCAGCCTTTCTCTTTGGCTGCGAGCATGAACAGCATAGCGGATAGATTCGCGTTACGGATCGCCTCGTCCCGTTTGAATGCCTCGCCGCGCTCTTCGTAAAATTGCTGCACGGACTCGACGGTATGATCAAACTCCTGTTTATTAATAACGCCGAGATGCAGCAGCCCTTCATTGATCTCCGCCGCATTGCGATGCGCATCCAGATGGCCGAGAACCAGAATAACGGCCGAAGCGGTTTGTACTTTATACTGCTTGTTAGCCGCTTCATACACTTTCTGTTTCATCTCTTCGTCCCTAATCACAATATAATGAGCATGCTGCAGATTGAAGGATGACGGCGCGTACTTCACAAGATCAAAAATTTCATTCAGCTCTTTATCCTCAATGGAAACCCCTTTAATAAATTTGTTTGCGGATCTTCTCTCAGTAACTACGGATACGAAATCGTTCATTTCGCCCGCCTCCTCTATGTATAATTGATGTATGCATGTATTATCTTTAATTTAATTATCTTAACTTTAAGACATTTGGAATGGAAATGCAAGCCTTTTTATTTAAAACCCGCAAACAGCGCTTCTAAAGACGCCCTGTTTGCGGGTTTTGCTCTATAGAATAACTCCTTGATCTTTCAACCATAAGCTAAAATCTTTGCTCAATAATTCAATCTCGCCGTACGCATTGTCCGCGTAATCCGTAAACAGAACCTCGCCCACAAGCTTCGTTCCTAATAGCTTGAGAAAGACAAAATCCAATATGGAATCGGGCACGATCAAAGCCCATCCGAACATGGCCGGAGAAAGCTGCACTCCAGACCTCTTCAATGCCTTCAGGTAGGTTTTAAGCGAGGTTGTCATTTGATGCGCGGTTTTTTTGCTTTGAGCTTCGGCCTGGTCCATTCTTTTACCGTCGACATACAACTGATTGATCATAGCGATTTGCAGCACGGCATGGGTAATCTGGAAGCCCGTCATATCCTTTGCAATCGTGTACGGGATATTTGCCATTCTAAACAACCGGGCGAGTGCCGCGGTCCGTTCCGTTTTTCGACCGTTAATTTCGCCAAACATCGTCGCCTGTATAATGCGCGGGCCAAATTGGGAGTGCAGCAACCCGTCCACAATCTGTCCGCCCGCGCTGGGAAAGCCGGGCAATAGTCTGTCTCCGATGATGTTCAACCAGGAAGAATAGCCGGATGAGGTGTTAGTCATCGTTACAATGTTTGGACTCCGGTTATCCTTAAGCGCGAGCAGCGCCGCTTCCGACTGGTCGTACCGGACGGGCACAAAAATAAAATCATAAATGTCGTCATTGAAGAGCTTTTCGATAACATGAACCTTTACCGACTTTAAGTTCCCTTTATCCATGTATTGAAGACCATGCTCATTTAAGGTTTTGAACCTATTGGCACGGGCAAGCATGGTGACATCGATACCTGCCTGAATGAATTTAACCGCATAGGTGCTGCCGATTACGCCCGCGCCAAATATAAGAATACGGGGTTGCCGTTGTACAGTTATGGTCATATGGGACATCCTCTCCTCTACCTAAGCAACAGGCAACTACTGTCGTAAAAGCAACACCTGCATGATAGTATAGTAAGACCCAATACGCATTCGTTCAATCATCAAAAAATCAATTGTGTTGCTTAGGCAACATAACGTCAAATATGATGGCGGACGATAGGAAAGGAATCCATTTTATGCCGCTTCAGCAAGGAACGGACCCCCGTGTGATACGAACACGATTACTGATACAAGAAGCTTTTATGGCTTTAGCAGAGCAAAAAGAGTTTGAAGCGATTTCGGTGAAAGATATCGCCGAGAAAGCCTCTATTAATCGGGCAACGTTTTATGCCCATTATGTAGACAAGTTTGCCTTGCTGGATGACATGCTTACCGAACGTTTTGCGCTCCTCGCATCAGAGCGGATTCCGCCCGGCCAGTCCTTTAACGAGGATTCCGCAAGACAGCTTATCGCGTTGCTATGCGAGTTCCAAATATTGTTTTATAAGCAGTGCAAGATTGACACGCGGTCTATCGCTGCTGTTGTTGAGGATAAGGTGAAGAAGCAGCTGCATGAAATGCTCCTCCAGATGCTGCAAAAGCAAGCCGCGTCCGCGGATATCGGAGAGATAGAGCCGGCCGCTCATATGATTGGCTCGTCGATTTACAGCGCCACAAGATACTGGTACAACAATCAGCATTCGAGCAATGCCGATAAGCAGATCGAGGATATGCTTGTTTTTGTAATGTCCGGCACAAATTCGCTTGGGCTTCTTCCCTCCCATCCTTTTCCTGTACTATCATAAATGTGTGTATACTTAGAAGAATGACCATTTTTGGCAAAACAGGAGGCTGCCTAATTGGAACTTGATGATCGAGTAAGCAGACTGGAGGCAAGGATTACCGAGCTGGAAAAAGAAATAACGGAATTAAAGGAAAGCAAACAATCCTTATACAAGCCTTACGTCCCGCCTGTCCTTCCCAAAAATTCGCCAAGAGCTCCGTATACCCCAGTAGGGCATTCTGCTGCGCAGAAACAGGAAATAAAAAAGGAAAAGCCCGATTGGGAGCATCTGATTGCGCGGGTATGGCTGCCGAGAATCTTTTTATTCGTGCTTCTTATCGGCATCATCTGGGGATTCAAAGCAGCCGTCGATGGCGGGTTCCTGACGGAGACCATGCGCTGTATCCTTGGTTATGTGGCCTGCGGAGCTTTTATATTCGTCGGATTCAGGCAGCAGAAGGCCAAGAGGCCGCTGCTTGCGCAGGTTTTATTCGGAGGCTCCATCGGCATTGGCATGCTCACTACCTTTGCGGCCCACGGCCTATATGAATTAATGAACGTGCCTGTGGCATTCATCCTCAATATCGTGTTTGTCGTTTTGGGAGTCCTGTTCTCCCATAACCTGAGATCACAGGCTTTGGCTATGCTGGCGAGCGCGGCAGGCGTTCTAACGCCGTTTTTGCTAAATAGCGATCATCCGTCCGTCATATTTTTTGTCGTGTACGAGGCTTTGCTGTTCGTCAGCTTTATGGTCTTTGCATTAGGCAGAAAATATGCGGCATTATTCTATCAATCCTTTGTCTTGCTGCAAATCGCATTCGCGATTTATGAGTTAATTGCGGACGGGAATGAGAAAATCGTTGCACTAGGGATACTCGCACAGCAATTAGTGCTATTGCTCTCTATTTTCGCCAAAACTCCGCTGATCCGGCATCAGCTTCGACTGCTCGTTTCAAGCTTTGCACTAACAGCCCTGTGGTTTAAGCTGTCGTATTCGGAACTGGCCTTTAACGTGGCTATGCTTGCGTTCTTTGCCATGTACGCTCTGATAGCTTTCTGGTTCTTGAAGAAACAGAAAGAGGAGAGCAAAGATAAAGTTCCTTACGCCTTAACGGTTGCAAGCTATGCCCTGTTGTTCAGCTTGGCTAACTTCCTACCGGCTGAATCCGTGCCCGTAGTCTTATTGATTGAAGGGGTTGCGGCATTATGGCTCGGATTCGTTGTAAAGTCGCTCACGCAGCAAATCAACGGCATTGTCATTTATTTGATTGGCTGCATCCTTGGACTCGATACCGTAATGGGATTCATGGACAGCATCGTCTCGATGGCAACGCTCATTTGGATCGTTTTGCTCGTAACATTGGGCTGCTTAATTAAGATGGTTTCTCGCTTTGGCGTTGGCAGAAGCACCAAGGAGGCCTTGCTTGTCCTCTGGTATGGCATTGGTTTAGCCCTCCTGACGTTCCTTACCGAAGTAACGAATGTATTAACGAAGGATCTCAACACAAACGCGCAGCATCTTTTAGTATCGGCCGTTTGGGTCGTCTACTCGGTTGCGGTAATCGGATACGGACTGAAAAAACAAATAAAGAAAGCAAGGCTGACAGGTCTCGCCCTGTTATTCCTGACCCTGATGAAAGTCATTTTTATGGATCTGCCAAGCGTCTCCTTACTTGCTAAAGCGGTTTTATTTATGGGACTTGGCTTCATCGGCATTTTATTATCGCGATTCTTCTACAACAAGAAAGATTAGCCTGGGCATTCGGATATTTGCACGCAAAAAAAACCATGCTACCGCAATGAAGGCGATGCCTCCTTGCGCAAGTAGCATGGTTTCTTTGTTTATTTTAAGCTTTAAACTGGCCAAGTAAGGCTTTAATGTCCGGATTCAGATCCAGAACGCGCACAATCATGCTCAAAGCTTCCGCTCTGGTCGACTGCTCTTGCGGGGCAAAGATGCCCTCCGCACGGCCATTAACGATACCCGCCGATGCCGCGCCGCGAATGTCGTCGGCATTCCAGACGCCCGCGATGTCATTGAAGCTTGCGGTCTGCTCCGAGCCTGCCGCCTTGAAGTCCACAATACGGCTGAGGATGGCGATGATCTCGGCACGCGTAATCACTTCATCGGGTCTAAACGTACCGTCTGCATAGCCCGTAATGATTCCGCTCGCGGCCAATGCTTTAATATCTTGACCCGCCCAGTAGCTTTCCTTCACGTCGGTGAAGGCCTTTGTACCGTTTTGCGCGATGAACGGGAACACCCTAACGATCATCGCCGAAAATTCCGCGCGCGTAATCGAAGCATTCGGGCGGAAGGTGTCGTCCTGATACCCCGTAATAAAGCCCATCGCGGCGAACAGATCGATATTGGCTTTGCCCCAATGCTGGCTCACGTCAGAGAATGGAGTGGAAGCAGGGTTCTTGATTGCTTGCTCAACCTTGCCCTTCAGATCAGCCGTCAACTTCTCCTCGTCTACTACCGTCTTGAAGGTTGACGCAGAAGGCTTCGGATCCGTTGGCACGGAAGGGTTCGAAGTAGAAGGGTTCGATGCCTTAAACGTCAGAACTACCGTGTAAGGGATAGCGTTGCCTTCGGAATCCACCGCGTAAATAATCGGGGAAGAGCTTAGATCCGTTGCCGTTACACCCGATTGCTGCTCAATCCCATTGATTTCAAGGTGATCCCCTGTCGTAACGAACTCCGCCTTGGCGGCGCTAAGATCCGTTCCATTCGGGATATCGGCCATTGTAATCGTATGAGTATTGGCGTCGATTACACCATTCACCTGTACCGGGGAGGTGAGCTTGTAGGAAGTCAGTTCATTTGCCAGCTTTACGTTCACGACATAATTTTGAGTCAATCCGTTCTCGGCAAATACCGTATACGTCTGAGGAACGGTGAAATCATTTGCCGTAGTTCCGGAAGCTTGAAGGATGCTGCCGATCTTTACGAACTGACCGTTTGTCGTAAACGAAGCGACTTTGTTCCGGCGCGTTGTTCCGGTTGGCAAAACAACCGTTACCGCATGCGCGGCTTCATCCACGATACCCGTCACCCCGTCTATGCCAAAGGTAAGCAAATCTTTGGTTGTGCCGGCGTCGCTAGCCGCTTCTTGTACCGTAACCGTATAAGTCTGGGTGTCGCCCGCTTCATCAAAAACGACGTAATCTACAGGCGATGAGAAATCAACAACGTCTTCTCCGCTGATTTGCTGTCCCCAATTTACAGTGACTCTAGTACCCGTCGTAATAAAGGTAGGGACTAACATCGTCCGGTCCGTCCCGTTAGGAACGGTCAGCGTTATCGTATGATTAGCCTCATTGATCGTTCCGATGGACGAAAGCGAGGACAAACCGAAGGAGGTGATTTCCTTAGCCGTGCTAGGAACGCTTTGAATAGCGGCGGTGACGATATAGTTACGCGTGCTGCCATCCAACGCTTGCACGGTGTACGTTACCGGATTCGTAAAATCCTGCGCGCTCGCGCCGCTAACTTGAATATCCTCATTCACTAACACTTTAGCCCCACCGTCATCCGTTGTGAATGTAGGCTTCAAGGCTGTCAGATCCGTACCTTGCGGAACGTAGAGATAAATTAAAAATGCTTCATCGTCGATAAAACCCGTCACTGCAGGATTGGATAAATTAAACGATGTAATGGACCTCAGATTGCTTGGCCCGATTGTAACCGTTACCGTGTAATCCCGGGTGCTGTTATCCTCCGCGACAACGGTTAAGACTCTCGAACTCGAATAATCCGTACGCGTCAAATCGCTGGTATGATTAAGCACGGTTGCGCCGTCGGAAACCGTAAAGCTCTCCAGCATATTATAGACAGCCGAACGGTAAGGAACGACGACCTCTATCGTATGATTCGCGTTATCAATAACGCCCGGATTCCCTTCCACCGAGAACGATAGGAAATCCTTTGACGAACTTTCCGCATCCGCGAATATCATTTGCGGAAATATGCTGATTAATAAACAAAAAACGAGTGCGAGTGCTGCGGATTTTTTTATTGCTCGTTGCACTTATGTAAGCCTCCCCAATTAACTCTATTGATCTAGCACATATTAGTATACAGGATTGCCTTCGGTTATTGCGCAATTTATAGGCGAGGAATATCCGTTTATTCCGACTTCTCCCCTGAAAGTCCCGCCCCGTGCAGCAACTCCATGTGCTGAATATGATCCTCGCCCCAATCGTTCATAACCTGCAGCACTTTGCTTAATCCTTGACCGTACTCCGAAATCGAATATTCGACCTTTGGAGGAACCTGGTTGTACACCTCGCGATGAACGATGTCATTATACTCAAGTTCTCTTAATTGCTGGGTAAGCATTCGTTTGTTAATGTCCGGTATGGCTTTAAGAAGCTCGCTGAAACGCATCGTCCCGTTGGTAAGAAGCTGGAGTAGAATAACGGGCTTCCACTTGCCGATCAATATATCGAGTGCCGATTCGAATTTGCAATATTGCTTCATGGCCTCTCCCCCCCTTATGCTGCGCTAGGTAACTTTTTATTTACTTTGTTTAGATAAAGTGCCTACTTCCTTCTCTCGTTGGCTCGGGTCTATTATAACTTACAGGACAGCTATCAGAGATCAGGAGGTCAACATTTTTGATGAATATCACATTATGGATTATTCAGGCACTTACTGCCCTAGGTTTTATTTTCTCAGGTTGGTTAAAAGCTTTTCAATACGAAAAAGCTATGGCTTCTTGGGGTTGGGTCAAAGACCTTTCGAAGGGATTTGTCGCCTTTATCGGGCTGGCGGAACTGCTTGGAAGTATTGGAGTTTTTCTTCCCGAGGCGCTTGGTATTGCGCCAATCTTGACGCCGGTCGCGGCTGCCGCGCTTGCCGTTGTTGTCTTGCTTGGCGCGGCACTCCATGTTGCACGCAAGGAATACAGGGAGCTAGGCGTAAACCTTGTCTTCTTCCTGCTAGCCGCCTTGGTTGCCATTGGCCGTTTCTAAGCCACGCAACACGGCGCCAAAAAAACAGCCCTCCGCCCGGCCAGCAGCCGGGTAGAGGGCAATTATAATCACGGTATACGTTCCTTGGCTTAGTCTTCCTTCGGAAAATCGGTTGAGAAAGCGAGCTCCTTCTGCGCCTCCAGCTCCTGAAGACGGCCGGTCAGCGCCTGATGAATGACCTGATAGCAGTCGCTGCCAAGGGCAATTCTTTTGGGTGCGGGATGCTGGTCAACGCTGTCGATCATAATGACTGCCATCTTGGCCGGGTCCCCGATGGAGACGGCTGTTTTATCCTCTACGATCTTTCTTGCCTGAGCTGCCGGAGTGATATCGTATGCTTCCATTCTAGAAGCAAGCTTGATGCTATGATGCCTGAAGTTCGTGCGCGCTCCGCCCGGCTCCACGATTGTAACGCCGATATTAAAAGGAGCGACCTCCTGCCTCACGGCCTCGATAAAGCCCTCAATTCCCCACTTCGTCGCATGATAGAGCGACCCGCCCGCGAACGCGGCTTGTCCGCCTACCGTTGAGAGCTGTATGATGCGCCCTCCGCCCTGTGCGCGCAAGTGTGGCAAGGAAGCCCGTACCAGCTGTATGGAACCAACAAGGTTGGTGTTAATCTGATGGGTAATCTGTTCATCCGTCAATTCCTCCGCCGCGCCGATAAGGCCGTAACCCGCATTGCTGACAACAATGTCGATTGTACCCAATTCATCGAAGGCCCGGTTAACAACCGTATAAATAGCCGGGGTGTCGGTCACGTCAAGATGAGCCGCCCACAGAAGATCGCCGTACTTTTCCTTAAGATCATCCACCACGTCCAGATTACGCACCGTACCGGCCACGCGGTCGCCGCGCTCCAGAAGCTGCTCGGTCATATGCCGGCCAAAGCCGCTGCTAATCCCCGTAATAAACCAAGTCCGTTGTGCCATCGTTCATTCCTTCTTTCATGGAGGTTCTGATCAGCGTATATAACTAACCAGTTAGTTAAATATAGTCCTTTCTAACCGGTTAGTCAAGTATGCTATACTAGGTCAAAAATGAACGAAGGATGATTACCGATGAGAAATGCCGAAGCGACGCGCGAACGGATTCTGGAAGCCGCCATGGACGAGTTCTCCACTTTCGGCATTGCCGGGGCACGGGTCGACCGCATCGCCAAAACCGCCGGCTGCAATAAAAATCTGATCTATATTTATTTCGAGAATAAAGAGACGCTCTTCACCACGGTTCTTCAAAAGCACCTCGACCAGGCGTTTGAAGGCATTCCCTTCTCGTTTGACGATATTCCGGGCTTTGCCGTCAACGTATTTGATTTCGCTATGGCGAATCCAAAGATTATGCGGCTTCTTATGTGGTTCACGCTGGAGCAGAATACGGTCAGCAGTCTCCCCGTACGCGATGTCGCCCATGAACACAAGATAGACAAAATAAGCAAAGCGCAAGCAAACGGCAGGATAAGCTCAGCCCTTCCCCCCGCTTTTCTTCTCACGTCCATTATGACGATTGCGACCTCTTGGGCGGCAACCAATCCTTTTGGCCCCGGACTCAACCCGGAAGCGGCGAAGAGTCACGATGCCCTGCGAGAATCCGTCGTCAAAGCAGTCGAGCTGCTGCTTCAAGCAAAATAAATAAACGCCTAATGAATGCCCGTGCACTTCGCGACATTCATTGGGCGTTTTTTTTGCGTTATAGCCGTTTTCTCCTTTGATATGACTAAGACGGGTTGTTATGATCTAGGTACCAATACGATGCAGCGATTAATTAAGAAAAGAGGCGAGAATATGATTGAAATTACGACCGAGCTGGTGCGTGGATTAATTGGCAGTCAATTTCCGGAATGGAAGGACTTAGAGATAATGCCCGTGGAAAAAAGCGGACACGATAACCGTACCTATCGGCTGGGCAACGACATGACGGTACGCCTGCCGAGTCACGAACGGTACGCCTCGGCTGTTGCGAAAGAGCTGATCTGGCTTCCCGTGTTTAAGCCTCTCCTATCTCTGCCTATACCCGCTCCCGTTGCGCAAGGCAAGCCTACCGCGGAATATCCTCTTCCCTGGTCCGTTAACCGCTGGCTCGAAGGCGATACCGTTACGTACGCCAATATCCGCGACCTCAACGAATTTGCCGAAGACCTCGCCGGCTTTCTGAAGGAACTGGAAGCCATTGATGCAAAGGACGGCATCCCGGCAGGCATACAAAACTTCCATCGCGGGGGAAACTTAGCCGTATACGATTCCGACTCCAGACCGGTCATCGAGAAGCTGGGCGAGGAGTACGACCGGAAGCTTCTAACCGAGATTTGGGAGCTTGCCCTTGCGACGAAATATGAAGCGGCTCCGCTATGGCTTCATGGCGACGTAGCCGTAGGCAATCTGCTTGCGCGGAATGGCCAGCTGTCCGGCGTCATTGATTTCGGAACCATGGGTGTTGGCGACCCTTCCAGCGATCTGGTCATGGCATGGAACTTTTTTGACGAGGCCAGCCGCAAAGTATTTCTGAGCGCCATGAATGCCGACCAGGATACCGTTAACCGCGCACGCGGCTGGGCCCTATGGAAGGCGCTTATTACTTATGCCTGGAATGAGCCGGGCACGGAGGCTTCGGATTGGGGCAAGCGTGTTATCGATGTTATTTCATGCGAGTATGCATCGCTTTAACCTCATAAGCATTTTTAAAAATTTTATTATACTCTGTCACATCGGGCTGTCTCGATACGTCATCCCAATGAGAGCAAATTAGAAGGGAGTGTTGTCGATGACTGATTCAAGTTGGCTGACGGATCAGTTCGAAGCCCATCGTTCCCATTTGCGTTCGGTTGCTTACCGGATGCTTGGAAGCTGGAGTGAAGCAGAGGATGCCGTTCAGGAGTCGTGGTTCCGGTTAACCCGCTCCGAAACGGAAGCCATTGAAAATTTAGGGGGATGGCTGACCACGGTGGTTTCGAGAGTATGCCTCGATATGCTGCGTTCTCGCAAAGCAAGGCGCGAAGAACCGATAGAGGCTTACGATATCGGGAAGTCTATCGATAACAGACCGGAAGGCAATCCCGAGAGTGCAATGCTGATGGCCGATTCCATCGGGCTGGCCTTGCTTGTCGTGCTCAGCACTTTAAGCCCCGGTGAACGGGTTGCTTTTGTGCTTCATGACATTTTTGCCATACCTTATGCCGAGATCGCCCCAATTATTGGCCGGTCAGAGGCAGCCGCGAGACAAATGGCCAGCCGTGCGCGCCGCCGCGTTCAAGGGGCAAAGACTTCATCCGGCACGGACCTTTCTGTTCAGAAGAGACTTGTAGATTCCTTTCTTGTGGCGGCGAGGAGCGGCGATCTTGACGCATTGCTGAAAGTACTCGACCCGGAAGTCGTGCTGCGATCCGATCGCGAAGCCTCTCCGAACGAAGTACGCGGCACGCATGCGGTAGCCGAGCAATTAATGTTTGGGCGCGCCAAAGCTGCGCGAGCCGCAATTATTAACGGAGAGGTTGGCGTTACCGTATCGCCTGGCGGCCAATTGCTTCTCGTTCTGGCTCTCGCTTATGCGGATGGGAAGATTGTTGGAATTGACGTGATCTCCGATCCCGACCGTATAAAAAGCCTGGATCTAGTTTCATTGAACGATACTTTACCCCTTTAAATGAAGAGGAGGAATGAATATGGTTGTTATGACGATTGTTCTTCAGAGCCTGCTTTTGGCCTACTATCTTTTCTCCGGTACCGCCAAGGTTCTCGGAGCCAAGTATTGGACCGGCATTTTTACGCATCTTGGACTATCCCGGGAATTCCGCATCATTACCGGCTTCGTCCAATTGATCGGTGCCGCGGCTTTATGCGCTGGCTATTGGGATAACGGGATACTTGATTTGGCCGTTATTTGGTTAGCCATTACAATGCTGGTTGCCTGCTTCGTTCATCTCAAGGCGCGTGATTCTTTCGGCAAAACAGCACCTGCCCTCGTCTTCGCTATACTGAATCTAATTATTCTTTCCGCTAACTTCAACGATCTCTCTTCATTCTTCTGAGTTAGCCTTATATTTTAAAGCCACGTATCCCTCAAAATTGACATAACCGGTCCATTCTTTACGCTTATCCCGTAGCCCGATTCAAGCCAATCTGCCTTTCCGGTATAATTATTTTAATATTTCGTAAAATTCGAATCCGGGTGAATGCCATGCTAAAAGTAATGATTGTCGAAGACGAACCGCTTATTCGCGCTGGCTTAAAGCATTATTTCCCTTGGGAGCAGCTCGGCGTCGGCGGAATTGTGGAGGCCGAGAATGGCAAGGCCGGCGTAGACGTGGCTCTGCGGGAAGAGCCGGATTTAATCGTGACCGACATTCGTATGCCCGAGATGAACGGGCTGGAAATGATCGAGCAGTTAAAGCCGCTGCTTCCGAATGCCAGCTTTATCATTCTCACCGGCTACAACGAATTCAAATACGCGCAGGAGGCTATCCGTCTAGGCGTTGTTCAGGAGTATTTGCTTAAGCCGCTGGAGTATGACGTCAGCATGGAGGCGATAACGGCCTGCATCAACCGGTTGGAGCAGAAGCGGGAAGAGCGGCGGAAGAAGCGGGAATTCGAGGCAAAAGCCGCCGAGCTAACGAAATGGCAATACGGTCAGGCTGTGAAGCAGCTTATGGACGGAAGCCTATCCGATATACCGGGCTGGAGACAACTGCTTGGATTTAATGAGCAGTCAGAGTTGACTTACGTGACGCTTGCGGCAAGCTGTTTTGGCCGCAGCGGACTGCAACAGGAGCGCAAATGGCGCCAGACAGCGGAGCAGCTTATAGGCAAGGCAGCTGCCGAGATTTCCCCGGGGCATCGGCTTATGGGCTACATGAGCAGAGGCAGGCTCTATGTTCTGTTGGTACTCGCAGGACTATCCGATCCTTCAGGGGCAGACCAGCTTCTTAGCAGGCGGTTATCCTCTTCCCTGAATCCAATCCATCCCGATACTCGGCTTTATCTCTCCGTAGGGCCTGCAACGTCCGATCTGGCAAAAGCAGGAGCAGCGCTCAAATCTGCCGGACTGAGCCTGCTCCAACGTTTTGCTTCACCCGGACAATGGTTGATATCAGCCGACCATTTGCCGGCTGATGAAGCCCCGGCAGGCGGCGACCGCTTCGTCTCGCTTCACCCGGATGACCGCAAGAAGCTGCAGGCCTGCCTGGAGCAAGGAGACTCCGTTGCTGCCGGCGAGCTGATGGACAGGTTATGCGAGCAATCGGAGAAGGCTCTGCCCCATATTCAGGCGGAACAATGGCTCGTATTCCTGCAGGAGATTATTAACGTCACCCTGCGCTTTGCCCACAAAGAGGGCATACCGGTCCAGGGAGTATCCAGCGAGAAGCTTCTTGATTTGTCTTTTGTCCATGACTACAGGACCCTCAAGAGCCTGTTCGAATACCTGGCGTTATGGGTCGTTCATCTGAACGATGTTTACTCTAAACAGACTCACCAGTCATCCCAGGAAAATGCGGTGTTCAACCAAATAAAAGGGTTTATCGAGAAGAACATTGATCAGGAGCTCAGCTTGCAGATGGTGGCCGATCATTTCTTCTATAACCCCTCTTATTTAAGCCGGCTGTTCAAGTCGAAGCTGAATCAGAACTATTTGAGCTTTGTCACCGAAATTCGCATTGATTACGCCAAGAAGCTGCTTCGCGACACTAATCGGCTTGTGACCGATGTATGCACGATGTGCGGTTACAAGAGCTACAAGCATTTCGTGAAAATGTTCCGGCTTGTGGCGGGCACAACGCCAACCGACTATCGGAGGCAGCTCGGTATCATGCATTAAAAAAAGTGGGCTATCCATTCGTCACTAGGTGACAAAGGGATAGCCCACTTGCACTGGAGGAAGTCCAATGTATGGAGGATTGCTGCATCAAATCATGCTCTAAGTTACTTTTACCCTTTTACGGCCCCCATCGTAATGCCTTGCGTGAAGGCTTTCTGGAACAACAGGAAGATTACAATCATCGGAAGCGAGGCGAAGGCCGCGCCTGCCATCAGCACGCCGTACGGCGTCGTATATTCACCCTTCAGCGTTGCGACGCCGAGCGGCAGCGTCATCATAGGGGTAGACCGGATCATAATGAGCTGGCTGAAATAATCATTCCAGGCATTGATGAAGGTAAAGATCGCAAGCGCCCCAAGCGCGGGCTTGAGCAGCGGAAGCACGATGCTGTAATAAAGCCTAAGCTCGGTGCAGCCGTCTACCTTGGCCGCCTCGAGCAGCTCTCCGGGCAAGGTCTGCGCGAATTGTTTAACGAGAAAGATGCCAAAGGGCCAGCCAATTGCGGGCAGAATTAACGCTTTATAATGGTCGATCCAACCGAAGTCGGCAATCATCGTAAATAGCGGAACCAGAATAACCTGCTTAGGCAAAGCCATGGCTGCGACAAACAGCGTAAAAATGATTTTCCGTCCGGGAAACTGCTTTTTTGCCAGCACGTAACCGGCCATGGAGGCTACGAGGCATACGCCCGCCATCTCAGCCGCGGCAACAAAGAAGCTGTTGAAGGTCCAGCGCCAGACGGGATTTTTGAACAGAACCGTGAAATTATCGAGCGTTGGAGCGTGCGGGAACCATTCCGGCGGAATAGCCACTGCCACGTTTTGCACCTTGAAGGCGCCGGTGACGATCCAATAGAAGGGAAAAATAAAAAACAGAGCCACCGCAAGAAGCATGATATTCGAGATCAGCTTTTTTGGTTTTTTTCGAAACGGCATGTATGCATTCATGAGCTTACCTCCTAGTACTCAACGTCGCTGCCCAAAAATTTGAACTGAATGAGCGAAATGATGCCAATGACAACCGCCAGAATCATGCCCATCGCGGCTGCTACGCCAAACGATCCCAGCATAAACGCTTTCTCGTACACGCCGTACATGACGGTCGAAGTAGCGTTAAGCGGCCCCCCAGCGGTAAGGAGCTGGACAATCGCAAAGGTCTGGAACGTATTAATCGTCGTAATGACGATAATGTACAGATTCGTTGGCATCAGCATCGGCCATATGATCTTCCGGAATATTTGTCCAGGAGTAGCCCGGTCAATTTGAGCGGCTTCGATGTAGGAGGTTGGGATATTCCCCAAAGCGGCTACGTACAAAATAATCGGCTGGCCGACGGAGGTCGTCACAAGCACCGCGATTATCGCGAATAATGCCGTCCGGAGATCGCCCAGCCAGGCAATGGGCTCCGCTCCAAACAAGCTGGTTACATAGTTCAGAATGCCGTAATTCGGATCATAGATAGAGGCCCATACCACGGTGATACTGACAACCGAGGACACCGCCGGCAAGTAGAACACGCCTCGGAAGAAGGATCTCGCCAGCTCGCTCTTCCGGTAAATCGTGTTGGATACGAAAATCGAAAAGGCAATAACCGCCGGAACGGTAATAAGAACGATAAGGATCGTGTTCTTCATCGATTTCAAAAAAGTCTTATCGCGGAACAGATCGGCATAATTGCGGAGGCCGATAAATTCGAATCGATTCAGGCTGTAGTCGAACAAGCTGATATAAGCGCCTCTGAGCATCGGATAAGCGACGAACAGCAGGAAGAAGGCAAGTGCGGGAAGCAGGAATAAATAGCTGGCCAGCCATTCGCGCCATAACAAGCGTTTGGATCTTAGAGCCGTTAAAAGCATGATGAGTCTCTCCTTTCCTTTCTGGTAACAAAAGAGCAGCGCACAAGCGCATATAAGCCGGGGCAAGCTTGGCTTCTATGTCGTTAAGCCTGTGCGCTGCTCAGTAGCACGCCTTCTTATTTCAACTGGGCTTTGGCTTTCGCAATCGCTTCATCGGCGCTTTTCGCGAAGCTGTCCAGCGCCTCTTTGCCGGTCTGCTGGCCTAACAGAACGCTTTGCAGCGCCGGGAACCAGTACGTGCGAATCTCCGCATAACCGTCCGCGATGGTTGGAGGTGCCGTGATGAACTGGCGGGCGAGCTCCGAGTAAGCATATTCCTCATCGTCGTACAGGCCCGTAATCGAATTGCGCACGGACAAGCCGCCGGTCTGAATCAGGTTTTTCTTGCCGTATACTTCATCATTGGCTACAAAATCGATAAACGTTTTTGCCGCTTGAATTCTGGCATCATCTCCGTTGTTGAAGATCGCCATGCCTCCCAAGTAAGGCTCCAGCTTAGGCGCCGATCCGTCCAGCGTCGGGAACGGCAGCAACGCTTCTTCAAACTCCGCTTTTTTGATCGTCGAGTTTTGCGCTTTCAACACGGCGGAGTAGTTGATGGAGAATGCCACCTTGCCTTGCAGGAACAAATCGTTGACATCGGATGCCGCAAGCGCCGCGGAGCCCGAAATGACAAGCTTATCCTTCTGTGCTTGAGCGATCCAATCCAGCGCCGCGCCGGCTTGGTCCGTATTGATGGCAATGGCGGAGAGATCATCCTTCAGGAAAGAGGAAAGACCCAGGTTCGCAATATACGCCCTTGTGCCTTGGTCGCCGGCTTGGCTCTTGGCGAAGAAGACGGACGGAATAACGTCGGGAGCCTTTTCTTTCACCGCTTGCAGCGCAGCCTTATACTCGTCAAAGCTCCATACGCGGTCCTTGCGGTCCAGCGGAAGCAAATCCAGGGCGCCTATTTTCTCGAATACCGTTTTGTTTACGGCCATCATGAACGGAGCCGTGTTAATCGGGTACATAACCGTTTTGTCGCCTACCATGGACTGCTTCCAGAACGCTTCCGGAATATCGCTGCGCACCTCGCCTGATATCATGTCGTCGAGCGGTGCGAGCAGCCCTTTTTTACCCCAGTCGATAATTCGTCCGGGTGCGTCATAAATGACATCGGGAGCGGAGTTGGAGGCAATCGCCACGTTCAGCTTCTCCGGCCCTCCGTCAAACGTAATCATTTCAAGATTCACTTTGATTTCCGGGTGTTTCTGGTTGAATGCGGCAATCATTTCTTTCTCGTACTTGCCAACCTCTCCGTCTAAAGCCTGGAAGTTGGGAAAGTTCCACCATGTAATCTCTACGGGCTTGGCTTCCGGCGTTGCCTCACTGCCGCCCGATGCGGTTGTCTGCGGTTCGCTTGATGTCTTGTTGCCCGGTGCGTTGTTGTTGGAACTGCAGGCTGCCGTAAGCATAGCTAACAAGATTGTCATTATAATCGTTGCCTTCTTCTTCGGTGCTGCCATATCTATTCCCCCTGCTCCTGATTAGAGACAAGCAGCTGCAGCTTGCCCGTCTCCTGCCGTTTAAGCATAATTTATTTGAAAAATGGGGAGAATCCCCCGGATTTTACATGACATTCCCCTTTTTTTACGTCATCTCGTCTATATTATCATTGCAGTAGCAAATGTTATAAACAGTGTTATATTTAGGTCGTAAAGGCGGTGAGAAGCTTGGGCGGATTCAGACAATTGCGCGTCAATCATCAGATTTTCATTCTTATGATTTGCATTATTACCCTACCGTTGACGATCATGTCGGGCATCGTGTACCTGTTCTCGCTTCAAACGGTAAAAAACGAATATCAGAACAGCGCCAACCTTATTCTGAACAATTTGTCCTTCAATATCGATCAATACCTGCAAAGCATTGAGACCGGCACGCTTACCGCCCAGCTCGACAGCCAGCTGCAAAGCTCGCTTGTCCATTGGTCGGAGAACAAGAATACGGATCCAAGCGATATCAGCATCAAATACGGCAGCGTCATAGAACAATTTATCAGCCGTATTGAGCTTACGGTCAAGAACGTCGATAGCGTGCAGGTATTTGCCGGCGGCCGGATCTTCTATTCGGCGGACTTTAATCAATCCGACTATAACACGGACGATGTATTCAACCAGGACTGGTATAAGAAAACGCTCCATTCGCAAGGCAAGGCGGTTTTGTTTGGCGCGCATACCCCTTTTCTGCGGACGAATTCTTCCGAATCGGTCATTTCGATCGCCAGGGTCATCAACAAGACGGGAACCAGATCCAACCTGGCCGTCATCCTGGTCGATATCCGGCTTGATTCCCTTCGCGAGATCTTAAGCTTGTCCGAGAATACGAACCGGAATTTTCTTATTCTCGATGACGAGGGCGGTATCGTCTACTCCTCGGACCCTAATCAGGAGCAGCTGCTGAAGGATCTTGGGCAGCCGGGCAGTCAAGCGAAGCTGCAGACGTACACGGGGAACTATTACTCCGCCATGAACGGCGTCCCTTCTTACCTGAACTTTATTACTTCGCCTTTCTCCGGCTGGAAGGTTATTCAGTACATGGATGAGCATAACATGACAAAGGATGCGGCCATGTTCCGCAAAATATTGCTGTGGGGCGCTTTATGCTCCCTCGTTACGGCGCTGCTGTTCATGATTATGCTGTCCAAACGCGTCACTAAGCCGATTATTCAGCTCAGCAAGCAGGTCAGGGCGGTTGGGCTTGGGAAGTTCGACGTCGACCTCAGCACGCAGCGGCAGGATGAGTTCGGCGTGCTCTATAAGGGTATCCGCAAAATGGTGGAGGATCTGCAGGAGCATATCGAACGGTCGTCCATGACTCTTGCCCAGCAGAAGGTAGCGCAATACGGAGCGCTCAAGAGCCAGATTAACCCGCATTTTCTGGCCAACGCGCTTGAGTCGATCCAGATGAAGGCTATCATTGCGGGGCAGCGGGATATTGCGGATATGGTGGGCCTACTTGGCCGGCTGTTCCGCATTCATATTCAGACAGGCAAAGATATCGTAAGCCTGAAGGAGGAGCTGGAGCATACCCGGCTATACGTGAAGGTGCAGCAAATGCGCTTTGGCGACAAGATCAGCTATTCGGAAAAAATCGAACCCGGCGCCGAAACGCTTCCGGTTCTGCATTTCTCGCTGCAGCCGATTGTGGAGAACGCCATCGTTCACGGCTTGGAGCGCAAAAGCAGCCAGGGCAGTCTTCAAATAGCCGCCTTTGTTTCCGGACAAGCCCTGCATATTGAAGTCACGGATAACGGTGCCGGCATGAAGGAAGAGGAGTTCGCAAAGCTCCGTCAACGCTTGAACGAAGCGGCCGAGGATACGCTTGGCAGCACGCATATCGGCGTCAAAAACGTGCAGGACCGCATCCGCTATTATTACGGTGACGGATATGGACTCGCGATTGAAAGCCAGCCTGGGCAAGGTACGAAGGTGACCCTTCGGTTCCCTGCCGCCAAAGCGATTCCTGACTCCCCGCGTTAACTAAAACCTCTGAAAGTCTCGTCCAAGCGGCGGGACTTTTTCTTTTCCGCCATTTTGGAAGCGCTTCCCACAGGGATACCTCTCTTTTTACACCCCAAGGTTCATTTTTTACCTCATCGCCCGAAACCGCAGGCAAAGCTGATTTTTTGTGTTAAAACGTTAGCTAAGGACAGCCGGCAGTCCTTACCGCAGTTCAAACCAACGATCGGAACGCTGTGTTCCAAAAGGGAGAAAATTATTTTCATCCGTTCCCAAGGAGAGAAAATAATCCTCCAATTACTTCAAGAACAATAGGGGGACTAACCGTGAGCCTGCAAAAATTTCATGGCATCATTCCAGCTTTTTACGCTTGTTACGACAATGACGGAAACATCTCAAAGGATCGGACCGGACAACTTGCGTCCTATTTGTTAGCCAAGAAGGTACAAGGCGTGTACGTAGGAGGAAGCTCTGGCGAGTGCATTTATCAAAGTATCGAAGAGAGAAAAGCGGTACTCGCTTACGCGGCGGAAAGCCTGAAGGGCAAGATGACGCTTATCGCTCACGTTGGAGCACCGTCCACCAGAGACAGCATCGAGTTGGCGAAGCATGCCGCAGAGCTTGGTTATGACGCTCTTTCCGCTATACCGCCGATTTATTTCAAGCTGCCGGACAGCGCGGTCATTCGTTATTGGAACGACATTATGGATGCAACCCCGCTTCCGTTCATCATCTATAACATTCCGCAGACAACGGGCTACCAGTTAACGCCTGCCGTATTCCGCGAGCTGCTTGCAAGCGACAAGGTTATCGGAGTAAAGAACTCGTCTATGCCGGCGCTCGACATCGAGCGGTTTAAATCCGTCGGCGGTGACCGCGTTATCGTCTTTAACGGTCCGGACGAGCAATTCGTGGCCGGCCGCATGATGGGAGCGCAAGGCGGAATCGGCGGCACTTATGCCGCTATGCCGGAGTTGTTCCTGGAGGCCAACGTATTGCTGCAGGAAGGCAAGCTGGAAGAAGCTACGCGTCTTCAAAGCGCGATCAACGACCTCATCATTGCGCTTTGTTCCTTAAACGGCTCGATGTATGCCGGCATCAAGGAAGTGCTTCGCGCAAGAGGGGTAGACATTGGCGGCGTTCGGGCTCCGCTCGAGAACCTCAGCGGCGATGACGGAGAGAAGATCCGGCAGATTGTCGCCAGCATCGATAAGGCCATTGCCAATTTTGTTCGCTAGAAAAGTCCACTGCCAGATCAGATCCTAACACGAAAAGGGAGCGGTTAAAGATGAAGAAATGGTCCATGGGCATTACCGCGGTAACGATTATGGCTTTGCTCGCGGGATGCTCCGGCAATGCCAAAAACGAAGGTTCAAGCGCAAACGGCGGCGGTAATTCGAAAGGTAAAGAAAAGGTCGCGATTAACGTATGGCTGACTCCGCAATGGAAAGGCGTGCTGGATGCAACCGAGCAAGGCGCCGATTACGACAGCTTCCTGAAATACGCGGCCAAGAAATTTACCGAGCAATACGACAAATATGACGCGGACATTAAAGTGGAGGTCATCGCCGGCGATCAGCGCGACCAGCTGCTGAATGTCAATCTTAACGGCGGAACCGCTCCAAACGTCTTCTTCGAAAGCACATTCGCCATGGGCGACTACGTGCACCGCGGCGCGCTTGAGCCGCTTACCGACATCATCGACGACAATGCGAAGAGCGATATCGCCCAGAACTACTGGGATATGGTGACGTTTGGCGACGATATTTACTTCTACCCGTTCCAGAACAATCCGGGAACGCTCGTCTACAACGCGGATATGTTCAAGGCAGCCGGACTCGAGCAATACGTCGGCGGGGAGAACGAGATCAAGACCTGGACGCTTGCCGAATACGAGCAAATTCTTGAAGGCCTCAAGACCAAGCTTCCTAAAGATAAATACTCCAACGCATACCCGATGGCGCTGTTTGCGGTCAACAACCAGGGAGATACCTGGAACCTGTCTTACCTGAGAATGTTTGGTTTGGACTTCTTCGATAAGGACGGCAATATCGTGCTTGGCGAGAACGGCGTTAAATCGGCGGCATGGCTGAAGAAAATCTACGACGCCAAGTATACAAACCCGGGTGCTGAATCCGTCTCCTCCAATGACGCAAACGCCATGTTCCAAAACCAGCAGCTCGCCATCAGCTTTACGAACCCGGTTCTGTTCAACGGCATTAAAGCCAACATGGCAAGCGGCACTTCTCCTAAGTTCGATGTCAGACTGGCGAATATTCCTTCGGAAAGCGGCGATCCGCTGACCTTCACTTACGTCGTTGGCGCAAGCGTATTCCAATCCAAAGATCCGAAGAAAACCGAAGTGGCCAAAGACTTCGTGAAGTTCTTCTCCAGCGATCCGGAGCTCGTGAAATCGTCGAAAAACGGCATTCCGGTGCGCGCATCGGTCATTAAAGAGCTGAGCGGCGAGAATCCTTTCTTTGCGGCCTACGATGCGAACTCCAAATACATTTTCAACTTCAGCGGCAACGTTCCGGGCTACAGCCAATTGCGCGAGGCGCTTTATCCGGAGCTGCAGGCTTTGTACATGGGGGCAAAAACGCCTGAGCAAGCCATTAAAGACTATGTAGCTAACGGGAATAAGGTTATTCAATCCAACAAAGAAAACTCGGTCATTTATAAGAAATAGCTAGGTTAGACAAATAAACAGGATCAGCGGCTCTTCGTCTTCGGGAAAGCAAGAAGAGCCGCTAATCGGAAAGGCAGCCACCATGCGCATTCGGAACAGTTTTGTGAAAGAGAACCTTACCGGCTATTTGTTTATTTTACCGCAAATGCTCATTTTCCTTGCTTTTCTCGTGTATCCGATACTGGAAGGCATCCGGCTCAGCTTTTATAAAATCAATTACCAGAATGAAAGCTTTGTAGGCTTCGACAATTACGCAGCTTTGTTTAATGATCCCGTCTTTTTCAAAGCGCTCGTGAATACGGTCGTGTTTGTTGTATTTATCGTTCTGTTAACCGTAGGCTTTGCCTTGTTTGTGGCATCCGCCATCTTCGATAAAAATGCCAAGTACGTTTCCTTCATCCGGGGAAGTTACTATATACCGGTCATGGTCTCCATGGTCGTCATGAGTATGGTGTGGAGTTTCCTGCTTAATCCGGCTAACGGCCTCATCTCCTATTTTGCAAAAGAAGCAGGGCTGGGTACGGTCAATCTGCTCGGCAATACGCAAACGGTAATGCCCGTTATTATCTTCGTGACGTTCGCCGGCAACGTTGGTCAGTCGATTATTCTTTATATCGCTTCCATGATCGGGGTATCCAAGGACCTCTTCGAAGCCGCCGAGGTGGACGGGGCAAGCAGATGGCAGGTTATAACGAAAATCCTGATCCCTTCGGTTCAACCGACCACGATCTACATTACGATCATCAACATTATTGCCGTGCTGAAGATCTTCGTCGTTATTCAGCTTCTCACAGGCGGCGGGCCTAACAACGGTTCCGTCACCCTCATGTATTACTTGTACAATAACGCGTTCAAATACAACCAGCTTGGCATAGCTTCCGCAGTTGGCGTTATCATGTTCGCCATCACCTTGCTGCTGTCGATCCCTCAATTAAAGGCCATGCTCAAACAGAAGTAGAAGCGAGGAGTTGAAATCATGATGTCGCAACCGAAGAAAGCAAATAAACTGCAGCCCTTTGATCTGGTGTCGAATATTCTGGTTACCTTCTTTGCGGTAATCAGCTTGTTCCCTCTATATTGGCTGTTCACCAGCTCCTTGAAAAACAGCTCCGATGTGGTGAAGATGCCGCCGGACTGGTGGCCCGCTTCCATTACCTTCGCCAACTACTTCGATATTTTTCGGAACCAGCCCGCTTTAAGATGGACGTTCAACAGTATCTTTGTTGCCGGAGCCACGACGATTCTCGTCATTGCCGTTGGCTCGATGGCGGCTTACGCGTTCTCGAAGATCCATTTCAAAGGCCGGCAGATCATCTTTATCGTGTTTATTTCGAGCCTGATGATTCCAAAAGAAATTATGATTGTCCCCCTATTCCGGATTGTGCAGGATTTCGGCATGGTCAACAGCTTCCACGGTATGATCTGGCCTAACGTAGCCGGCGCATTTGGGGTATTCCTGCTGAAGGGCTTTTTCGACAGTACGCCGGATGCGCTGCGGGAAGCGGCCAAAATCGACGGTGCCGGGGAGTGGCGGGTATTCCTGCAAATCATGCTGCCTATCGTCAAGCCGGGCATCGGTGCCTTGTTTATTTTGAACTTCGTGCAGATTTGGAACGATTACCTGTGGCAGCTTGTGATCGGCCAGGAGAAGACCATGAAGACCCTGATGGTTGGGACCGCGACCCTGATGCAGGACCTCAATCCGAACTTTGCTTACAAAATGGCGGGAGCAACCGTTGCGGCGGTTCCCATGCTGATTATCTTTATTTTGTTCCAGCGCTACTTCACTTCCGGAGCTACGGCCGGTGCCATTAAGGAATAGCTTCATACATTGAGAGAAGAGAGAGGTCATTGGCATGAATAACTTGTTTGAGCGAATACAAGGAAAGCTGGTCGTCTCCTGTCAGGCGCTTCCCGAAGAACCGCTGCACAGCCCGTTTATTATGGGGAAAATGGCCTATGCCGCTTCGCTTGGCGGAGCGGCTGGCATCCGGGCGAACAGCGTGGAGGACATCCGCGAGATCAAGACGCGGGTTAACCTGCCGATTATCGGCATTATTAAGCAGGTATACGGGGATTGTCCCGTCTTCATTACGCCAACAATGGCAGAAGTGGATGCTCTCTGCGAGGAAGGCGTTGAGCTTATCGCCATGGACGCTACGGACCGAGTAAGACCGGACGGATCGACGATCGACGAGCTGTTCCCCCGCATCCGAGCGAAGTATCCGAACCAGCTGTTTATGGCGGACTGCTCGACCTGCGAGGAAGCGCTGCAAGCCGTCCGGCTTGGCTTCGATTGCGTGGGCACAACGTTAAGCGGTTACACGGAAGCAACGAAGGGCCAAGTGCTTCCTGACTTCGGACTGATTACCAAGCTGGTGCAAACCTTGGACGTACCCGTCATTGCCGAAGGCGGTATTTCGACGCCGGAGGAGCTGCGAGCCATGTTTGACCTTGGCGCGTATTCCGCCGTTGTTGGCTCGGCTATTACAAGGCCGATGGACATTACGAAACGTTTTCTGAAAGCGCTGGAGTAGGTCTCATGCGGATTCTATCGGCGGATATCGGCGGCACCCAAACAAAGCTTGGTCTTTGCGATGAGCACGGGAACATTGAGCGGTTCACGGAGTATTCCACGGAGAGTGCCCGGGGCGGGCCTCATGTCATTAAGCGGCTGATGGAGCAGATGTCTTCATACTCGGGTTATGACCGCATCGCAATCAGTACGGCCGGACAAGTAAACGCCGAGGAAGGCTCTATCGTCTACGCCAATGCGAATATTCCGGATTACACCGGCATGCAGATAAGCAAGATCGTTGGCGAACGTTTTGACGTGCCGGTAAAGGTGGAAAACGACGTAAACGCGGCGGCGCTTGGCGAAGCCCGTTACGGCGCCGGCAAAGACATTGCAGATTTCTTATGTCTTACCTTTGGAACCGGCATAGGCGGCGCTATTGTCATTAACAACCGGCTCTATAAAGGAGCGAATGGGGTTGCGGCGGAGTTCGGCCATATGTTCACGCATCCGTCGTCCTACTATGAAAGCTTCGCCTCCACAACCGCCCTGGTAAACGAGGCGCGGCAGGCCGATCCGTCCTGCGTCAACGGCAGAACGTTATTCGAGTTGATTCAACAGGGCAATGAGCAGCTGGGCGGGATCTTGAATAGATGGATTGACGAGGTCAGCCTTGGCCTCGCTTCCTTGATTCATATCTTTAACCCGGCGGCTATCGTTGTTGGCGGCGGCGTTATGGAGCAGCTGCCGCTAGTAGAACGCGTAGAAGCGAGAACCAAATCGCTGATTATGAGCAGCTTCGCGGGAGTTTCCATCCGTCCGGCTGCGCTGGGCAACAAAGCCGGCTTGCTTGGGGCGGCATCCTTGTTTCTAAGCTAGGGGGGACGATTTGCGGGAGATCAGCATTACCTCAACGATTCACTCTCACTACAACCGGTTTACGGCCACGGAGAAAAAAACAGCCGATTATATTTTGGAGCATGCCGATGCCGTCGTCTATATGTCGATTACGGATCTGGCCGAGGGCTGCGGCGTAGGGGAGGCCAGCATCTTTCGGTTTTGCAAAGCCTTGGGCTTTAAAGGCTATCAGCAGTTCAAGATTGCGCTCGCCCACAGCATCTCCGCGGATAATGAAATTCCGCAGCTCTCCGGCCAGGTAAAAATACAGGATACGCTGGAGGACGCCGTCTCCAAGACGCTTCAGAGCAACATCAATGCACTAAATGAAACGTTCAAGCTTATTCAGCTGGACAGCATCAACCGGGCGATTGATCTGCTTATCCGGTCCGACCGGTTTATTTTCTACGGAGTTGGCTCGTCCTTAATGACAGCGATGGAAGCGAACAACAAGTTCATGCGCATTACGAACAAGACCGGCTGCTCCGTTGATTCGCATCAGCAGGCGATGTCGGCTGCTCTAATGGGCGAGAGGGATGTCGCGATTATTATTTCCTATTCCGGTTCAACCAAGGATTCCATTGAGGTCGCAAAAAAAGCCAAAGAACGGGGAGCGGCGATTATTGTCATTACCCGCTTCGTCAAATCGCCGTTGACCTCCTATTCGGACATCACTTTGTTGTGCGGGGCCAACGAAGGACCGCTGCAGGGCGGCTCCTTATCGGCAAAGATCGCGCAGCTCTATTTGCTTGACGTGCTGTATGTCGAATATTTTAAACGCACCTATGAAGCATCCATCGTAAACAAGGAGAACACGTCGGCGGCGGTTGCCGTCAAGCTGTTCTGAAAGGCAGAAAGGGGAACAGGCCATTATGATACTTGGTTTATTATCCGGGGAGAATGATTATAGTTCCGGCGGCTATGCCGTAATTGACGAAGCCCTGCGGGCTTTGCGCCAATGGAGCGAGAAGAAGGAATGGCCGGAGGGCAGGCTGGAGCTGCGAGGTGACCAGCTTTATATCAACTTCATGTCCTTCGATACGAAGAGCCAAGAGGAGCAGGTTGCGGAAAAGCATGAGCAATACCTCGATATTCATTATTTAATCGAAGGTTCCGAGCAGATCGGATGGTCGCCGCTGCGAGAGGGTATGATTCCATCCCAGCCTTATGACGAAGCGGACGACTATGCGTTATACGCCCCTCAAGCCGACGAGCAATTGTTGGCAATGAAGCCGGGTATGTACGCCGTCTTTTTCCCTGATGACGTTCATCGTCCGGGCATGGGCGACGGTTCGCCAATTAAGAAAGCTGTCGTTAAAATTCACAGGGCGCTGCTGTTGTAGCGCCTTTTCCTTATAATAAAAGATTTGCCCGATACAAATTGGCTACCGCCTCCGTCCGGTTGCGGCTGGATGTTTTCAGCATGACGTTATTTATGAAATACTTTACAGTGGATTCGGCAATGTTAAGAAAAGGAGCGATTTCTTTCGTCGTGAAACCGTCCGCAATGTATTGCATCACGCGCAGCTCTTTTTCGCTAAGCGCATAGGCTGCACGCGCAGCCGGCGAATGCTTGAGATGGAGCAATTGCTTCATCTGCTCCCCATAGCCCTGGACATAGCGGTTCATTTCGTCGTTATATTCAAACTGAATATTAATGGCGCACATAAAGGCAATAATGACGTTGTTCACGAGTATGGGCAATACAAGCATATTTTCTACAGGCTCATTCAGCGTATATTTCGACGACAGCCGGATTTGAAAGGCTTCTCCATCCAAATACGCAACCCTCTTCAGTTGAAGCGCATCATAAAGGACGGGAATCGTCCGTACATCGTCATGCCAATGCGATATCGCTTTAATCATTCCCTGCTCGCAAGTGAAGATTCCGTCCATACGTTGGTCGAATATCGAATACCGGAACAAATGGACAAGCTGGCAAGGGAAATGGTTCCGAAACGCTTTTAACAACTCCGACAGCTTCTCGTTTACCGAGTCCATCGATTGAATATACAACAGCTCTTTATCCAGGCTTGCATCCATGCCCAGTCCCCCTTTAGTCCTATGCCCAAAACTATACTAAAGGATAGTCAAACAATCAATTTTATCCTTTTGAGCAGGGTCGTTTTATACTTTTCTCTAACTGTGGCGCTTCGGAGAATCTACTTATAATTGAAGTAGATCATCTGAAAGGGGTTTCAACCATGAAGATTAAAGCCGCATTGACCAAAGAAATCGGCTCGCCGTTTGAACTTGAAGAAATCGAATTAGCCGCGCCAAAAGCAAATGAAGTGCTTATCAAAATCGTAGCTTCCGGAGTTTGCCATACGGACGCAACGGTCCGCGATACGGGCATGACGCCGTTCCCGGCCGTGCTGGGCCATGAAGGCTCGGGCATTGTTGAAGCCGTCGGCGACAATGTCAAAGGCTTTGCGCAAGGCGATCATGTCGTCATGTCATTCGCTTCCTGCGGGGAGTGCAAGAACTGCAAAGAGGGTCATCCCGCTTACTGCTATCAATTTATGCCGCTGAACATGGGCGGAAAAATGGAGGACGGAACTTCCCGCTTGCATCATCACGGCGCCGAGGTGTCCAACTTCTTCGGACAATCCTCGTTCGGCACCTTTGCCATCGTGCATGAACGCAATCTGGTGAAGGTCGACAAAGATGTCGAACTGGCTCTTCTTGGCCCGCTTGGCTGCGGCATTCAAACGGGAGCAGGCTCCGTATTAAACGTGCTGCGGCCAACCTTTGGTTCAAGCATTGCGGTGTTTGGCGCGGGCGGAGTAGGCTTAAGCGCGGTAATGGCCGCAAAAATTGCAGGCTGCGAGAAAATTATCGTCGTGGACGTGCACGAGCAGCGCTTGAAGCTGGCGCAAGAGCTTGGTGCCACGCATGTCATTAACGGCAAAGAAGTGAATGCCCAAGAGGAATTAATGCGCATTACGGGCACTGGCGTTAATTATGTCGTGGAAACAACCGGCGTAGGACCTGTCGTGCTGCAGGCGATTCGCTCCTTGGCGCAGCTGGGCGAAATGGTCAGTCTGGCGGCAATGGCGAATATTGAAGTGCCGTTTATGGAGATTACGGGCTTTGGCCGTAAAATTATGGGCGTAACCGAAGGCGATTCCGTTCCTCATACGTTTATTCCAAAGCTTATTTCGTACTATAAGAACGGACAATTCCCGTTCGATAAGCTTGTGAAATACTTTGATTTCGACCAAATCAACGATGCGTTTGCCGCGTCCAAGACAGGCGAGGTCATTAAGCCTATTCTTAAAATGAACTAAAAAGATTCCTTAAACCAATAGCAGGTGCCCAAGAGGCGCCTGCTATTTTTTGCTGCCCAACTTTTTAAAATAATTAACTAAGAAGCCTTTCTTCCCTGACACACTGTTGTCAACAAGGGTAGCTTATGATGATCTCAGATGATTGTTCAGCAATCAATTCAGGAAGAAGAAAGGAATGGTATGGAATGACGAATAAACTAGGCGCCATCATTGGAGGACTGCTGCTGGCCATTCTGATGGCATCCATGGACAACACGGTTGTGTCAACGGCGATTGGCACAATCGTAGGAGAGATGGGAGGACTCGATAAGTTCGTCTGGGTCACTACCGCCTATATGGTCGCGGAAATGGCCTGTATGCCGATCTTCGGCAAGCTTTCCGATATGTACGGCCGCAAGCGGTTTTTCATCTTTGGGATTATCGTGTTTATGATCGGCTCGGCGCTCTGCGGCATGGCCCATTCGATTATTGAGTTAAGCATTTACCGGGCTGTCCAAGGAGTTGGAGCCGGTGCGATGGTATCCATTGCGTTTACGATTTTGTTCGATGTGGTGTCCCCGAAGGACCGCGGCAAAATGATGGGAGCGTTTGGAGCGGTATTCGGCTTATCCAGCGTAGTTGGCCCTTTGCTTGGCGGCTATATTACGGATCACCTCAACTGGTCGTGGATCTTCTACATTAACCTTCCGCTTGGCTTCATTGCCCTGCTGATGATTGCCTTGTTCTACAAGGAATCGGCAGCTCATTCGAGGCAGCGTATTGACTGGGCCGGATCCATCCTTCTCGTAGGAGCTGTTGTCTGCTTTATCTTCGCGCTGGAGCTTGGCGGCAAAACCTATGCCTGGGATTCTCCGCAAATTATCGGTCTGTTTGCCGGGTTTGCCGTTCTTGCCTTCCTGCTTGTACTGGTCGAGAGAAAAGCGGCCGAACCTATCATCTCGTTTGGCTTATTCCGCAGCAGACTGTACACCACAAGCAATCTGGTCGCTATGCTTAGCGGCGCGGCTTATATGACGGCAGCAATTTTTATCCCGATCTACGTGCAGGGCGTCATTGGCGGCTCCGCCTCTAACTCCGGTCTAACCCTATTGCCCATGATGGTTGGTTCGGTTGTCACCGCAACGTTAGGCGGCTTCCTCATGACGAAGCTGCAGTACCGGACGATTATGATAGGAACGCTGTCCATCCTGTTCATAGGCCTTGCTCTGCTATCGCAAATTACGGTAGAATCTTCTCGACTTTTCATCACGGGAATCATGATTTTGATTGGTCTTGGAATTGGTGCTTCCTTCTCGGTATTAAGCAGCTCGGTGCTTCATTCGTTCCCTGCCGCGCAGCGCGGCGCGGCAAGCTCGACCTTGAATTTCAACCGTTCCCTTGGCATGTCGCTTGGCATTACGATCTTCGGGATTATTCAAAGCCACAGCATGCTCTCAAAGCTTACCGAATTGCTTAGTAACGGCACGGTTCCCCCTGGCTTGAATTTAAACGATCCGCATTCCTTGCTAAATCCGGCATTCCGGCAGACCGTCGATCCTCAGCTTCTGGATACGATAACGGCAGGGCTGTCGAGCTCTATTGGCGCGACCTTTGCCTGGAGCCTGATCCCTGCAGCATTAGCGTTAGTTGCGGCATTCCTGATGTCGAAGGATAAAATGGAGGCGGCTGCCGAAGGCGAAGAATTCGCGGCCGCACACTAATCATATAACGGCATGCTGCAGCATGCCGGTTTGGGAGAGATAACGATGAAGCTGGAACGGTTAATGGCCATTACGATTTTGTTGCTTAATCGAAAGCGGGTACAGGCGCAGGAGCTGGCGGAGCAGCTGGAGGTTTCCTTGCGTACCATCTATCGCGATCTCGATTCGCTTGGTCAGGCTGGCATTCCCATTGTCTCCTACACCGGCATGGAGGGCGGTTACGAGATCATGGACAGCTTCCGGCTGGACCGGCAGCTCTTGTCCTTTGATGAGCTGACCGCTCTCTTCACGGCGCTGCGCGGACTGGAATCAACAAACGCTTATGACCGCTCGAATATGGATCTCCTCCTTAGCAAGGTTGGCGCCATGGTGGCACAGGCCGAGCAAGGCCGTACAGGTGAAGGAGACCGTATTCAAGTGGATTTCACCCCTTGGAAGAACAGCGAAGAGGATCAAGCGCGGTATGACCAGCTCCGTCAAGCTGTTAATGACCGTAAGCTGATCCGGTTTCACTATACGAGCAGAACCGGCGGCGAGCAGGAGCGCGAGATCGAGCCTATGGCCCTTGTTCTGAAGAACTATGCCTGGTATCTTCACGGCTATTGCCGCTTGCGCGAGGATTACCGCATCTTCAAGCTGACGCGTATCCGGCAATTGAGTATTCAAGCCGGCACCTTTACTAGACGGACAGAATCGCTGGAACAGCTGAACGACCGGTGGAATTCAGCCCGGAGAAGAGACGAAAGCGAGGGAATCCCTGCCGTCCTGCGGTTTAAAGCGGCGGCTGCCCTATCCGTAATGGACCATTTCGACGAGAAAAATATCGAACGGCTGCCGGACGGACAGCTTATTGTGCGGATGACCTACTCGAGCGAGCACTGGCTGATCCGTAACATTCTTCATTATATGACCGATGTTATCGTGCTCGAGCCCGCCTCGGTTGCGGCAAAGATTAAACAGACCGCTCTGGCTATCGCGCGTCAGTACGGCGGGTTGGAGCAGGAATAAGTCACTCTGAAGGAGGCTTGCTCATCATGTCTTTGCAAGGAAAAGTAGCGGTTGTTACAGGTGGTGCCCAGGGGATCGGGAGAGCGGCTTGCATGCAGCTCGCCAAACAAGGGGCGAAGATTGCAGTAAGTGATTTCGAAAGGGATTTAACCGCGGTGGTCTCCGAAATCAGGGATAATGGCGGCGAGGCCATAGCCATTCCGGCTGATGCACGCAGCAAGGAGCAAATGGAACAGCTTGCCCAGACCGTCATTCATACCTTTGGACAAATCGATGTACTCGTATGCGCCGCAAGTCAATCAGCCGAAGCGGCCAGCTTTGCCGAGCTCTCTTGGGAATCCTTCGAAAGTCAGTTGACCGGCGAATTAAAAGCCGTCTTTGAGCCAACGAAGGCTGTAATAAAAGTAATGACGGAGCAGCAATCCGGCCGAATCATTTACCTGTCCAGCACGGAAGGAAAAGATCCTACCCCGCAATATATCGCCTTTGGTACAGCTAAGGGAGGCCTGGATACCTTTGCCCGGTATATTGCGCAAGAGTTTGGCCCCTACGGGATCTCCGCCAATGTTGTGGCACCCGGATTCGTCAGGTTCGATGAAGCCTTCATGATATCGGAAGAAGAAAGCCGCGTGATAGGCAGCTTTACCCCGCTTGGCCGGATTGCCGAGCCGGAGGATGTGGCGGAGGTTATTGCTTTTCTCGCCGGGGATGGCGCCCGGTTCCTGACGGGCACCTACACGCCCGTTACCGGCGGCCTTGTCATGGAGTAAGGCATCCATAAAATAGAAGAAGGCCCGCTGCAGCTGCAGCGGGCCTTCTTCTATTTGCATCTATTCTTCGTAAATCTTGGTCAGCATAGCGCCCAGAGCGTTAAGCGCCTCTTCCTCGCGCTCGCCGTCCACTTCCAGCGTTACCTCGTCGCCTTTTGCCAGACCTAGGGTCAACAGGCCAAGCGAGCTTTTGCCATTTACTTTCTTAGTTCCTTTGATCAGATTCACATTGCAAGGGAACTCCGATGCCGCCTGAACAAAAAGCTTTGAAGGACGGGCATGGAACCCGGATGGATGGATAACGGTATAGGTTTGCGATAGCATTATTGTGGTCTCCTTTGCTTAACGAATTGTTGCACTTCTTCCTGCGTGCTCATGGCAAGGGCTTCAACCGCCAGAACTGCCCATTCCGGCTTGGACAGTTGCCCAATCAGCTCGCGGGCAGGCAATATGGAGCCCGCACTCATGCTGAACTCGTCTAATCCCATTCCGAGAAGGAGAGGGATGGCCGTCTGGTCGCCCGCCATTTCGCCGCACATGCCGGCCCAAATGCCAGCCCGTTCAGCCGCCTTGATGACCATGTTCACAAGTCTCAGGATAGAAGGATGATACGGCTGATACAGATAAGCCACCGATTCGTTCATACGGTCGGCTGCCATTGTGTATTGGATCAGGTCGTTTGTACCGATGCTGAAGAAATCTACTTCCTTGGCAAAAATATCGGCTCCAATCGCGGCAGCCGGAATTTCGATCATCATGCCCACTTCGATCGAGCCCGACACCTGAACCCCTTCCTGCTCCAGCTTCGCGCGTTCTTCCTCAAGAATACGCTTTGCTTCGCGAAGCTCGCTCAGCACAGCAATCATCGGGAACATGATGTTCAGCTTGCCATGCACGCTTGCCCGGAGTAATGCCCGGAGCTGGGTACGGAACAAGTCTTCCCGCTTGAGGCATAAACGAAGCGCACGCAGTCCCAGGAAAGGGTTGCTTTCCTTCGGCAGCTCCAGATAAGGAAGCTCCTTGTCTCCGCCGATATCCAGCGTACGAATAACGACGCGTTTGCCGTCTAATTTCTCAAGCACATGCTTGTAAATTTGGAACTGCTCTTCTTCCGTAGGGAACGAGTTGCGCCCCATATAGAGAAACTCCGTGCGGAACAGCCCCACGCCGTCGGCGCCGTTTTCCAGCACTTTCTCCAGGTCTTCAATGCTGCCAATGTTTGCTGCAAGCTCGAGATGCTCGCCATCGGCCGTTACCGACGGCTGCTGTGCAAGACGCTTCAGCCGTACTCTGCGCTCATCGTATTGCTTCTTTTTCTCCTGATACTCGGCCAGTACTTCTTCCGAAGGATCCACAATCACCTTACCTTCCGTCGCATCCATAATAACCAGGACGCCATCCGCAACAGCTGCTGCCGAAGGGCCCGCGCCTACTATCGCGGGAATCTCAAGCGATCTTGCCATAATAGCGGAATGCGAAGTACGGCTTCCAATCTCCGTTACAAAGCCGCGGATATAGGTCAGGTCCAGCTGTGCGGTATCCGATGGCGTCAGATCCTCTGCCAGGATGATGGTCTCCTCGGAAATGCCGGACAGCGAAGCATACGGCTTGCCGATCAGGTGACTCATTACCCGCCCGGAGACATCCTTGACGTCGGCTGCGCGCTCGCGGACCATCTCATTGTCCAGCTCAAGAAGCATCTCGACAACGGCTGTCGTCACTTCGTGCAAAGCATATTCCGCATTAAGCTTCTCGTCTGCGATTTTGTCGAGCACCGAATCCACAAGATCCGGATCCTCCAGCAGAAAAAGATGCGCTTCGAAAATTTCCGCTTTTTGCGCGCCTAATCTTTGCTCGGTTTTTACGCGGATCTCTTCGATCTCGCCTTTGGATTTCTCGATTGCCTGCCGGAAACGGCCGGCTTCCGCCTCAACATCCGTAATCGTCTGCTGCTGCGGGATATATGGTGAATGGTTGAACCGAAACGCCTTTGCTATAGCAACTCCGGGAGATGCGGCAACACCGGTAATTATATTAGCCATACTGCATACCTCACTAATGTTTGTTTTTCTCAAACGTTGTTCTTAACGCTGATTTGCAACAGCTTCGTAGCTTTCAATGATCAGCCCGTATACCGGATGTCCTTCCGGAATCGAAGTATAATGCGACACGGTTTGTCCGATACCCTTATCTTTAATCGATTGCTGCAGCTCGACAGCTTCCGGATCATCGGCGTTAACGAAGTTAAGCGCCGCCGCCATTACTTTTACTAACTGAACGGGCTTGATTCCTTGCTCATGGGCTTGCAAAGCCGGCTTCACAAGACGGTCATTGGGCGACAGCTTGCGGATCGGCGACCGTCCAACGCGGGTAACCTCGTCGGTCAACTGGTCGTTGCGGAACCGTCCGATAATCTTCTCGATATATCGGTCATGTTCTGCTTGGTCAAAGCCATATTGCGCAACAAGTACGGCCCCCGTCTCCCTCAAGGTCGCCTTCACTTCACCAACGATTGCTTCATCAGCCATCGCCTGCTGGATTGTCTCGTATCCCCGAAGGCTTCCCAGGTAAGCTGCGGCGCAATGCCCCGTGTTCACCGTGAATAATTTGCGCTCGATATAAGGCATAAGATTGCTTACGTAATGAACACCCGCAACCGGTTTGTACCCTTCGAACATCGCGGTTTCGTCTACGACCCACTCGTAAAACGGCTCAACCGTTACCTCAAGAGGATCCTCATTATGCTGAATCGGAACAATCCGGTCGACGGCCGCATCGGGAAAAGCAATAAGCTTCGATGCCTTCGCCTTTGTCTCTTCATCGAGATGTCCGAATACATGCTCTTTCAGCTGGGTGCTGCCGCCGATAGCATTCTCGCAGGCGATAATATGCAGCGGGCCTCCCCCGGATTCGATCCGCTTCTCGATCCCGCGGGCGATGCCCGCCGCAATATGCCTCAGGATGTTGACCCCTACGGCTGTAGTCACTAGATCGGCCTCCGCCACCGCTGCCGTAACATCGTCTATTTTTGTTCCGTCAATAGCGGTTACGCCCGTCACCTGCAGTTGATCCTTGGCTTCGTTTGCCAGCGTTACCGAGTAGGCTCCGCGCTTCTGAAGCTCCGTAACAAGCGCCTGGTTGACGTCGGAGAAAATAACTTCATAGCCCGATTGCGAAAGAAGGAGTCCGATAAAGCCGCGTCCGATGTTGCCCGCTCCAAAATGTAAAGCCTTCATTATTCCATCCCGCTTTCGAAGATCTCGATCATCTCTTCGGCAGTGGAAGCCTTCAAGATCCGTTCCAGATTGTCGTCGTCGGAGCAAACCATCGCTACATTCGTCAGAATGTCCAGATGATCGTCGCCAACCGCCGCGATTCCGATGACCAAATGCGCGGTATTTCCTTCGCCGAAATCAACGCCAGCCGGAATTTGAACGATGGACAGACCCGTCGATTTGATGGAGCCCTTCGATTCGTTTGTTCCGTGAGGGATAGCAAGGCCGCCGCCCATGTAAGTAGATAGGGACTGCTCGCGTTCAACCATGCTTTCCACATAGCTTGGATCAGCATGACCGGCATTAACCAGCAGTTCTCCAGCCAGACGAACCGCTTCGAATTTATCCTTTACTGCTGCATTCAATTTCACCTTATCCGTAGACAAAATACTCATTGTACGTCACTCGCTTCCGCTTTTATATTGAAAAACATTCTAAGATGTATGGTTAAATAATCTCTAATTTCCGCTTCATTGCCCGCTTCGAGCAAATCAATCATGACCGTATCGAGCAGCATGGCGCTTATTTCGCTTAGTACCTCGAGCGCTTCCTTCGTTAAGGTCCGGGGCGCCAGCATTAATAAAAAGTGGCTTAAACGGGATGGCGATGCCATCTCCAAAGTAAGTGGGTCTTCTAATCGGTATAACGAGAGCGATGGCCTTGTTATCTCTTCGCCGCGGGTATGAAATAACGCTACCGCGGTTCCCGGTATCATCTGACTGCCGCTCTGTTCACGCTGCATTAGCCGCTCAGCCACTAGACCGGAATTCGTTAGCACGCCTTTAGCCTCTTCCCGCGTGCAGGCTTCTTCCAGAATAACCGGCAAGACCCCGCTCTTCTCCTTAATCTGAATAACCTCAAAGCGCCTGATCAGACTTACCATCTCATCGAGCGTCGTCTTTAGGCTGACTAGCTGCTCGAAGGTAGAGGCCTCGCTTACCGCTTTCTCTTCCTTGGTCAGTGCGCCGTCCCTCTTCTGGATTAAGCCCGTCTGGACGAAAACTCTCAACCGGTCCGTCTCTGCCTGCGTCAGGAGAGGACTGACCTTGATATATTGCTCACCGTTTAGAGGCAGATCTACCGTGGAAATGATCAGATCGTATTTGTCCTTCTCCGTCCTTGATGCCTCGTACCACGATACGCGGTCAACGATATGAATTTCCGGAAGCTCCTTCTGGAGCCTGATCTGCAGCAGCTTGGAGGAGCCGATGCCGCTTGAGCAGACGAGAATGGCGCGGACATTTTGCCGCAGCTGCTTCAGCCGTTCCAGCGATGCTCCAAAATGCATAACGAGGAATCCGACTTCTTCATCCGGCACAACCATATCGGTAAAGACGCGATTTGCCGCTTTGCGAACGACGTTGAATAAAGACGCATAATCCTTCTTGATCTGATCAAGAAGCGGATTTCGGATATTCGTGCCTTCATTCAGCCTCTGCAACGCATCCTTCAAATGGAGGAATAGTCCGTCGCGCAGAGAGCGGTCCTTATTGTAATCGGCTCCCATTGCGTGCTGCGCATACTCAATCAGGGAACGCACCGTATCGGTTAAGACCAGGTCATCCGCAGGGAGCACGGATAGATCGTCGCTCTGGACTGAACGCAGCAGCCTGCCGATATAAGCTGTCTCTGACGGCGGAAAAGTTCGTTCCGTCAAAGCAGCTAACCTCTCCGTCAGATATACCGCATCGGATTCCTGACGTAATGCCTCAACGGATGAAGCTTCAACCGTCTTGCCCGCTCTGATTCGCCGCAGCGCAATAGACAGCCTGATCAGCAGATCGGTATAAGCACTCTCGCTTAAGCGGCTGCCCCCGTATTCTTCCCAGCTCCATAGGATTTTCTCAACAGCTTCCATTTCCGATTGACCAACAATCGCAAGCAGCCGCCGGTCAAGGGAATGGGCCGGAAGCTCGTTGCGGCTGGAAATCAACTCCGTATCTTCGAACCGGTCCCTGATGATCTGGCGGATCATCTCCCGAAGGTGCTCTTCCTGGCCGGTAAGCTCTATCCCGTAACCTCTTCTCCGGGTCAAGGTAACTTCAAACCTCTGTACCCATTGGTCAAGATCGTCCAGATCATTGGCTACGGTAGGAATCGTCACCTTGAATTCATGCGCCAGAGTAAACAGCTTAACTGGCTCCTCGCTCTCGAGAAGGAGGCAAAGTAAATAAATCTGTCTTTCCTCCGGCGAGAACTCGATCTCCTCCGACACGGATACGAGCTGGGCTAATCGGTCAAGCGCCGCTTGCTCACCCTGAAGCCGTATGCCGGAGCCTGATTTCTTAAGCAGCCTTGCGCCTTCGGCACGCAGGATCTCCTCTACCGCTGCCAGCTCTCGGTGTACGGTTCTGGAACTCACCTGAATCTCTTCTGCTATTTGCGCCGCCGTCAGATCGTGATCGTTCCGCAGCAGCAGCTCTAGAATTCGGCGGGACCGGCTGGATATACGCATTCACACAACCCTTCCTATAACGATAGAATGGCCCCAACGCCGGAAAATAATCTCCAGCGCTGGCAGCCTTGATGAGAAAGGTTTCTTACGAAAGCCGGTCTACGAGTTTGTCATACTCCGGACTTTTCAAGAAATTATCTATTGAAATATGCTCGGCTTTTGGCGCCTGAATTTTAGCGCGGTCCGTCAGCGTTTTATGCGTAATAACAATATCGGCATCGCCGGGAATATCGCTGATTGCCGTATTAATGACGGTAACGTCCGAACCGGCGGCTTTCATCTTCTTGCGAAGAATGGATGCGCCCATTGCACTGGAACCCATGCCCGCGTCGCAGGAGAAGACGATTTTATGAACGTCCTCTTTCGCTTTGACCGTATCGCTTGCTGCTTCAGCATGTTCAACAGCTTGCGGAGCCGCAACTGCTGTTGCCGCACCCGCCGTATTGCCTGCCGCCTTCATTTCCTTCATTCTTGCCGAAGCTTGTTCGAGATCGTCTCCGTCCTCGGCTTCTTTCTTCGTTGTCTTAAGCAGCAAAGCCGCAATAACAAACGAAACAATAGCAGCGGTTACGATACCGCTCAAAGCTGCAAGAAGGCCGCCCTTTGGAGCCATGGCAATGTAAGCAAAGATACTGCCCGGCGAAGGAGGAGCAACAAGACCCGCACCAAACAGCGAGAAGGTGAATGTACCTGTAACGCCCCCGGCAATAACCGCCAGAATCAGTCGCGGATTCATCAGAATGTACGGGAAGTAAATCTCATGAATACCGCCGAAGAAGTGAATAATCGCTGCGCCGGAAGCCGATTGCTTCGCCGAGCCGCGGCCGGCAATCATATAAGCAAGCAGAATACCAAGGCCTGGACCCGGGTTGGACTCCAGCATGAAGAGAATCGATTGCCCCGTCCGGGACGCTTCTTCTAATGCAATTGGACTCAGAACGCCATGGTTAATGGCATTGTTAAGGAACAGAATTTTTGCAGGTTCAATAATAATGTTAGCCAGCGGGATCAGGTTATGGTTAACCAGGAACTCCACACCGTTAGATAGAATTTTGGTTAACTGTTCGATAACCGGACCAACGCCGGAATAAGAAATCAGCGTAAGAATTGCGCCGATAATGCCAAGCGAGAAGTTGTTCACCAGCATTTCGAAGCCGGATTTGATTTTCCCCTCGATTGATTTATCGAATTGCTTCAATACCCATGCGGCCAGCGGACCGCAAATCATAGCCCCGAGGAACATCGGGATGTCCGTACCAACGATGATGCCCATTGTCATCAGAGCGCCAATAACGCCGCCGCGCTGCTTATGAATCATCGTACCGCCCGTATAACCGATCAGAAGCGGAAGCAGATACTTGATAATCGGATCAACTAGCTTTGCAAGGGTTTCGTTAGGCAGCCAACCCGTAGGGATGAACAACGCCGTAATGATCCCCCATGCTATAAAAGCACCAATATTGGGCATGACCATACCGCTGAGAAAACGTCCAAATTTCTGGACTCCCACCCGGATACCTCCGGTTGGAGAACTGTTTTGCACTTGCTGCATATTTGGGTTCCTCCTCTATAAAATCGCTTTCTTTTTTACCGGTCCGGCAGTGCCGCCGGATTACTATCATCGTAATTCAAGCCCGCTTCCAGAACAACAAAAGGAAAACGAGGTTTTGTCAATCATACTGTTGACAACATTTAATTAGATTATGAACGACAAAAAGCCACCCCTTATAAAAAGAGTGGCCTGTTGGTATTGGGCGGAGGATGCTTTAGGCAACTAAGCTCCGCCCGTCCATTTATTTTACCAAAAACTTTCTTAGTATTCGCCTTTAATGACAAAAAACGAACCGCGGATCGTACCGGCCAGCTTGGATTTCTGTCTGGCGAACTTGAACTTCCCTTCCAGCTCCTGCGGCACTTCCATCCCTTCGGAAAGCTTGAAGCCAACGGCCCGCTTCTTCGCATCATCTACCGTGTACATAACGTTGAGAGCCAGTCCGTCCTCATAGAAGACGTAGGTAAATTTGATATTCTCCACTTGGAACTGCGACGTTTCGAGCGGTTTTGCCGAGAATTCGATATTACGCTCTTTCAAGATTCGGTTCACGTAATCCAGAGCTTCTTGACTCTCGCTCGCGGGTACAACCGTAAATTCATGCTTGTATTTGTTCATGAAATATCGAGCTTCGTTCGCACGAAGACCAGCTAGCGTTTCTACTACAGGCGAAGACTCCAAGCCAACGGTAGACACATTTTTAAAATCAACGGTGTAGGACATTCCTATTCCTCTTCTCTCGCGAAATTTTCCTATTAACAGGATTCCTAATCTATCAGATATTATACCAAAAAATGTTTTATAGAAAGCTTCTGCCTGTAAAGTTTCCTTCGTGAGCGGAATTCGGCTTACGTCTCTTGTTGTTTCTTGCGGTTAGACAATAATAAGGCCGGGAGGAAGGAAACGGCCGCAAAACCGACCGACCACCAGAAAGCGACCTGATAAGCATCGGCAAGGGCGGCAAGGCTCCCGCCGGCACCGCTTTTTAGCTGGTGTCCGATAACCGTTGCCAGGACTGCGGAACCGAATGCTCCCCCAATCGTCTGGAAGATCCGCGTCGAGATGCTGGCATGCGGAATTTGCTCCCTCTGCAGTCCTTCATAAGCGGAGACCATAATCGGAATAAAAATGCCGTTCATCGCCGCCCCGCGTACAAGCTGTGCCACGCTCAGCACGATATGGCTCGTATCCGTTCCCGCAAAAGCGAACGGAATGCTGGACGCCAGCGTGACCGCCAAGCTGACAAGCACAATGTTTCTGGAGCCTGCGCGGTCGGCCAGTTTTCCAATCCAGCTCCTCGTAAGCAGCATCCCAATCCCCTGAGGAATCAAGAGAAGCCCCGTCGTTAGTACGCTTTCGCCGCGGACCTGCTCGTAATAGAGCGGGAGCAGCAGCAAGGCACCGTTCATGACCATACCCGAGAAGAACAAAATGATGTTGGATGCCAGGAAATGCCGGGAACGGAAAAGATGCAAATCAAGCAATGGAGCTTGTTTCGTGCGCAACGCATATACGATGTAGGCAGCCGTCAATACAACCCCGGCCGCCAGCGGAATCATGGCCCCTGCCGATGAAAGCCCCTCGGAGCTAATCTGTGAAATCCCATAGATGAGAGCCGCGAATGCCGGAGACAATAGCAAAAGTCCAAGAAAATCAAATTTCGGTCTTCCTGCGGCTGCTTCGCTCTTGGGAATGTGCCGCCAGGACAGCCAGAGCGCAACCAGCATAACCGGTATGTTTACATAGAAGATCCAGCGCCAGCTCATGTTGTCCATAATTAGCCCGCCAATGACCGGACCAAGAATCGGACCGATCAGCGTTGGGATACTAATAAGCGCGATCAGCCTTCCGAGCCCGCGTCCTCCTGCCGATTGAACAAGCACGTTCGTTATCGTAGGGACGAGCAATCCCGCTCCAGCTCCTTGCAATAACCGGAAACCGATCAAGCTTTCGGTGTTCCAGGCCAGCGAGCATAGCAGTGACGAGACAAGAAACACCACCAGCGAGAACAGATATAAGTTCTTCCCGCCGAACCGCTGTATGGCCCATCCCGATACCGGCACCGCCAATCCCATCGTGAGCACATATCCCGTAATCACCCATTGTGTGGTCGATACCGTGCTGTGCAAATCGACCGTAAGCGTATTGATCGCCACGTTAATCATGGTTGAGTCCAGCAAGGGAACAATAGCTCCAAGAACAAGAATAAGCGCGATTTTTAAAATGCCGGGATCAATCTTTTCCTTTGGAGCTTTGACTGCCTTCGCTTGGCTTTTGGCCATGGCTGTTCACCTCTTCGCAATTTAGGGTACGGTACGTACCGTACCTTATTTCAATACAATATTATAATTCTAGCGAAAATGCAATATACTATTTACAAGAGTCTAGAAGGACGTTGTCCTAACACAACGCGGGAGTTGGAACAAGATATGACGGATTCGCGGCAAGATCGCAAAAAGAACAACGAGGAACAACAAGCGGGGGGATCGCGGAGGCGCGGGGACGTTCTGGAGAACGCCATATTGACCGCTGCCTGGGAGGAGCTGCGGGAAACCGGCTACTCCAAGATGACGATGGAGGCCGTTGCGACCCGGGCCAAAACAAATAAGACCGCCGTTTACCGCAGGTGGCCGAATAAGGCGAAGCTGGTCATCGCCGCAATGATCAAGCATATGCCAAAGCCCTCGCTCGACACTCCCGATACGGGCAGCTTGCGGGATGATGTTCTTTCTTTAATGGATCGGATTATTAAGCCCATGCAGCTGATTGGAGCCGAGACCATTCACGGCCTGATGGTTGATTTGCACGGAGACGAGTTCCATGCCAAAATGACGCTATCGCCAAGAGCGGAGGATCCGCTGTCCATCGCCATGACGAATATCTTGAAAAACGCCGAAAAGCGGGGCGAGGTCATTCTTGAAGGGCTGCCGGAACGCGTGATCACCCTTCCCGTCGACCTTGTGCGGTACGAGCTGCTCACTACTCATACACCGCTGACTGACGAAGCTATTCTCGAGATTGTGGACACTATTTATTTGCCTCTCGTCTGGAAGACAAGCAAACAAGGCTGAACCGGATTACCTCGGCTCAGCCTTGTTTGCTTCTGTCTCTCACGCTGACTATTGGCGGCTCTTTATCGGCAGTTAAGCGAGTTATGGGCAATCCACCTTAACTGCCGTTTATAACGTTTCCGCAAAATTCGCATTCCTGTGACTTGCCTGGGTATAGGTTTACGTTAGCGCCGCAGCCGGAGCAGACTACGCTTTTAGGCCCATCGTCAGATGCTTTTGCAGCCGCAGCCTGCTGGGCGGTGCCAATGCCATCATCGCCTATTTCTATATTTATCTCAATCTCACTGCTGGTAGTCGAACTGTTTATCGTCATGCCGGGTAGCACAATGCCTCCGCCATTTGCCATACCCTTTATCGTCATGCCGGGTAACTCGATATCCCCACCACTAGCCATACTCTTTATCGTCATGCCGGGCAACACGATATCCCCGTTATTATTCGTTCTATTTGTCTTCACACCCGCCTCTACGGTGTTCCAACTGTCTGTCATGCTGGTTTTGGATAGTGTAATATCCCCCATGCTAGTCATACTAGCCCCCGGAAGCCGGTCGGTGACGATCATATAGCGGATATCCTCACTTACTTTTTGAACCGGTACACCGGTCGATTGGGACAAAACAGCAATCGAAGTGTTCCCTTGCTCGATGACTAGATGATAGTACGCCATATACAATTTATCCATTTTCTTTTTGCGTGAAGATGCGACAGCATAAAAGAGGATAGCAGGTATTCCAAGGAAAATAAAAAATCCAATAAAGGAGACGAGTAAACCGTCACCGCTTACGCCCGCCAACATACACATCAGCATCACGAGCCCGAACAGCGTTAAAAAAGAGTGTCCCGCCAGCCTGTCGTCCTTTTCCCTCAAATAATTGTACTTCGCATGAAGAGCGTATCGAATAATAAGCAAGATGATTCCCACCGGGAAAAAAATCAAGAAACTGAATAATATGATCGCACCATGAATTTTAACATTTACCGACTTGTGCACAAGCAAACCTCCGCTCGTTATTTTCGTTGAATTAGCCTCTCGTTGCGATCTTTCAGCAAATCCGAAAGATCGCGGATTCGACGGCTGAACGAGTCAGTCTCCACCCGCTCGGACAGTTCCGCATAGCTGCGAATGTCAGCTGCCAGCCGCTCCGCTTCGGTCACCAGCCGGCGGTCATCATCTAGCATGGTAGGATGGGAGACTGGATCACTAAAGCGGACTTTTTCTTCCAGCCGCTCCAGGTCGCGCTGCAGCTCTGCTTCTTCCCTGCCCCGCATTTGCCGCACGGCATCGCGCAATGCATACTGCATATTTTGCATGTGCTGAGTCTGGACAGTGATGTTATCATCCTCCACCGACTTGCCGGCGGCTAGCGCCGCCAATCCCGCGGCGACTCCGGCTACGGCAAGCGCTATTATATGAATCAAGATGTAAGACCTTACCGAAACATCGAATAGCAGGGAGAACAGAACAATAATGACAACCACTGCAACCAAGTAAAACGTCGAGACCGTTACGAACGTCGAATAGCCAATTGACAAACTCCCGTTTCTTTCTTTCTGGGAAATCGCGTAAATAACCGTACCATATACTGCCGTTTCCGCTAACGCCAGCGCCTCTAAGGAAATCCATAAATGATCGGGGCGCAAAAAAGGCAAGTCTATCCAGAATAAGAGCGCAACCGTCAGCACAAGCGCGCATGCGTAAATGAAAGTCCATGCCCCCGTATATAATCGAAAGCTATTCATGCCAAACCTCCTTATGGAATGAGCTTATTGCCGCATTCCAGGCAAAATTTCTGACCCGGCTTCACTTCATGCTGGCATTGCCCGCATTTCAACACCGCACTCGCTCCGCAGTTGGGACAAAATTTCGCACCGGCGACCAATGGATCCCCGCAGCTCGAGCACAGCTTAATACCTACGGTATGTCCGCATTTTACGCAAAATTCGGCTTCATCGGGGTTATCCGTTCCGCAATTCTGACACAGTCGGTTCTTATCACCGCAATGCGGGCAAAATTTCGCGGCTGCGGAAAAAGACTTGCCGCATACGCTGCATTCCGTTTCTTTAGGACCGACTGCGGGAGCGGACGGCGCCGAGACAAATGAATAACCGCAGCTGTTGCAGAAACGGGAACCTTCCCTATTAGTCGTATGGCATTGCGGGCACGGTTTGTCAGCCGTCATATTCATTTGCTGCGTTAGACCTGACATTTGGCCGCCGAACGCACCTCCGATACCAGCCCCCATACCGAGTCCGATTCCCGCACCCATTATGCCTGAGCTCCCCGTGTTTTCGTTTCTAGCCGCTCCTTCAAGCGTATCGAACGTCCTTTGCTGCTGGTACGTATATCCGATAATATCCATCTCGGCCTTTTTAGCCAGCGCTTCCTTTAGCCGGTTTGTCGTCGGATCGTCGTCGGGCGTATTAATTGAATCGATATAAAAGTTAAGCAGCTTGATGCCGTAGTCTTGAAATACCGGCCCGATCCTTTCCTCGATATGTTTAGCGATCTCCGTAATATAAGCATTAATTTCCAAAATGCTGATTTTCTTTACAGCCAAGTAGGTCGTAATCAGCTCGTTAATGTTCATCATCAGAAGACTGCGGAAATATTTCACCAGTGCATCCTTGTCGAATGCCGGCAGCGTACCGATTAACTTAATCAAAAACTTTCGGGAGTCCTCGATCTGCACACCAAATTGCCCGAACGAGCGAACGGAAAGAAGAATTCGGTATTTCGGATCTTGCAATTGAATCGGTGAAGCCGTTCCCCACTTCACGTCTAATGAATTGATTTTGTTAACGTACCATACTTCCGCTGTGAACGGAGAACGTCCGCCAAACGGTAAATTGACAAGCGACTGAATAAAAGGAATATTAGCCGTTGAGAGCGTATGCCGGCCAGGCCCGAACAGATCCAGAGCCTTTCCTCCCTTGAACAGGACTGCTTCCTGCGTTTCGTTGACGATTAATTGCGTCCAGGTGCCCATCTCCTGATTCGGATATTTCCAGACGAACAAGTCCGGCGGTCCATCGAACTTGACGACTTCGACTACGGCCATAATTGTATGCCTCCTTCTATGACTAAAGACCTTGCTTTCCCAGGTCTACGTGCATAATTCGACTTCAATCTCTATTCTATCAGCAAGAAAATATTTCCTCTATAACCTATGCCAGATTTGATAAAATCTAACTTCAAATTCCTGAAAGGCACATGCTAAAAACCGCCTGCCGACAATTGCCGGCAGGCGGTTCATAAACGTTAAATACGAGGCCGAATTCGTTCCTGTCTATGCTTGCTGTCGCGTGGAATCCAGCACGCTCCCGCGATAAATCCCGCCTTTCCTATTCATGCGTTGTTCGCATGCTCCGATTATAAAAAAGCACGCCGACAACGTCATGTCAGTAGCGCTTTAAATAATTTCAGCTTAAATCGGTGCTTCCACGCCCTGATCCGAAACGACGGAAGCAGGCTTTACTAATGCTTTCTTCTCCCAAACTCTGCTTCTCCAGCGAAGCAGCATCATAACTCCGCGCAGCCATTCGTCCACCGTAAAGGCAATCCATATGCCAAGCAGGCCAATTCCGAAATGAACGCCGAGCAAATAAGCAAGCGGTACCGAGACTCCCCACATGGAGATGACGCCCGCTAATACAGGGAACCGTGCATCCCCGGCGGCACGCAGCGAATTGATGATGACCATATTAAAGGTTCGGCCGGGTTCAAGTATGATGGAAAGCAAAAATATGCTCGCCCCGGCAGCAATAATCTCAGGGTCCTTTGTAAACAAACCGATCAATTCATGCCGGAATATCGCTGCCACCCCAACGACAGCTATGGTTAACAGGAAGCTGATTTTTACGCTTTTCATCAGTCTCCGGTAAGCTTCCTTCATTTCTCCCGCACCGACCATTTGTCCGACGATAATCTCCGTCCCCATCCCGATCGCCAGTGCCAGCGCCATGAAATAGTTCGATACATTCATGACATACACATGCGTATTTAAAGCGGTAATGCCAATCATATTGACGAAACCAATGATCATCAAGTATTGCGATTGATAAGAGAGATGCTCCCCCGCTGCGGGCAAGCCAATGCTCAGGATTTGTTTTGCGTAAGAACCTTTCCAGCGCACGTAATCCTTCCTTTGAATCGGTACGGCAATACGGCGGTACAAAAGGATAAACAGAACGACGATACCAAGCAAACGGCTTACGACCGTTGATATGGCCGCTCCCGTAACTCCCCATTCCGGGAAGCCCAAGTTGCCGAAGATAAGCAAATAATTCCCTCCCATATGGAGGAGGTTAACGCCTAGCGTAACAAACATAACGCTCTTCGTATTTCCGGTTGAACGGATAACCGACGACACCGCGTAAGAAAGCGCCTCGATCCAAATAAATCCGCCGATAATCTTTAAGTAATGATTGGCGATTCCAATTTGTTCGGGGTTTAAGTTTAACAGCCGCAGCAGCGATTCCCCAAAACTTACGATAACGATGCTGACGAGGATTCCGAAGATCAGGTTCATTGAAATAGCCATCGCCGAAATGCGGCTTGCCTCTTTCGCCCGCCGGGCGCCGATATACTGCGATACCGCAACGCTGGTGCCTATGCCGACAAAGCCAAACATCATAATGCAAAAATAAATAATTTCGTTGGCTAAGCCTACTGCACCCGTTGCCTTGTCGGAAATGCGGCTTAACATAAACACGTCAACCGTACCTAGCAGCATCCGCAATACGGAGTCTACGAAAATGGGCCATGTTACGGCATAAAGACTAAGTTTCTTCCATGATGGAGTATGGTCTGATAAAGTCACGTTTACAAGCTCCTACTATATTTATTCTCTGTCGCCCTCCCTAGTGTAGCGTCCGCGGGTTGATACGTCTACGGGGGACATCGCGTTAAAAATAAGTAAAGGCGCCCGGGTAAGGGCGCCAATTCATCTCAAAAACATAATCTAGCAATCTTTGAATTTTGCCCAATCAGTCTCTCTTAATCTCTCATAAATTGAAGCATCAAATAAGAGGAGTTGATATTATGGTACGAATTCTTGATAAAGCAGCCGTCCAGCCGCTTCGTCGCTTTAACCTGGCCAAATCGTTTACTATTCAGAGTTCCCCGCAAAAATCTGGCATCGCAACGATCGCCATTCGGATTCCAAGGAATTCTCAACCCAACCGGGTAGATTTGGTAGCATCCGTTGGTGTCAGAGGTGTTACAGGCATTGGGCAAATTCTCTTTAGAGTCTTCCGCGGTAATAAAGAAATCTTCAATACGCTGCAGGGTATCGAATCTACGGATTCAGAGCAAAATTATATAGTTACTTTCCAAGCTGAAGATAGAAATGTTAAAGCAGGTACTCATTCTTACACGGTCACAGCAGAAAACCGTACAGCAAATACAAGAGTAGATGTTGTAGGGCCAATATCTTTTAGTGGGTTAGCTGTTCAAACCAGAAGCTAACATCGCCTCCTCCCGGGGGCTATCGAGGAAAAATGTCAAAGGAGCTGACTCTGTCAGCTCCTTTGCTTAATTTAGATCTGATGCGAATATGATCATTTCCTGACCTGTTTACCCACTGGAATGCTCTGAGCAAAACGAAACACATTCTGAGGATCGTACTTGCGTTTCACCCGCTTCAATCTGCCGAAGTTCACACCATAATACGCCTTGGGCCAATTCTTAATCTGCAAATCGGGAAAATTCACATAATCCCCTTTAACAAAGGGGCGTAATGCTCTCCTGAACCTTTTCACCCACTGAATATTCCGCTCCTGCTCCCCGTTGTTCCTCCAGCGGGCCGACAGCTCGTAAATGGTCTCCGCCTTCCGGTGAGGATAGGCCGTTGCGGTAGGCGACACCCGACTCACCGCACTTCCTGCTCCGCCTAAGCTTTGACTCCATACGCTAGAATGCTTGTTGGGTGCTTTGGATAAAAAGTCGCGAATAATTCGTATTCCTTCGCTAGGCAAGGGGTGGAAGCCGTAAGCTCCCGTGATTTTAAACTTTGGTTCCAAGTTTAAATCCGCTTCGGCGAAAAATTTAGTCGCTTCTATAAACGGCACCGTCTTCACCAGCACCTTCACCGGAGTGCCTGCCCGCAAAAGCGGTTTAATTAATCGGCGCAGCTCCTCTGCGCCGCCAAGCAATTGCCCCGTAGATACAATAGTTCCCACCTGCTTGGCAGATACCTCAATCGTTGAGGTTAAGCGGTTCGTGACAGACGGGGCCCAGCGCTGCCACACCGGCAATACCTTCTCCAAATCACCCCATTTCCAGTTGATGCTGTATATAGAAACCGTCGAAATGGGTCTAACCCGAAAAGTATAAGCCGTAGCAACGCCAAAGCTTCCTCCACCGCCGCCTTGCGATGCCCACAACAAATCGGAATGCTTCCTCCGGTTTGCCGCAATTGTCTTCGCTCCATAACGTCCCGAGGCTACGACCATCTTCACTTGTATCAAGTTATCGCATGTAAGACCATATTTGCGCGACAGAAGTCCAATGCCGCCCCCCGAGGTGAGCCCGGCTACGCCTACATCGGGGGCAGTCCCCGCCGGAATCGCTACTCGTTTATTCCACAGCTTTTCGTACACTCGGGCAAGCGGATTTCCCGCCTGTACGATGGCCACCCTATTTTTTCGATCAACCTTAACCTTGTTCATCCCGCTCACATCGATAATAATACCGCCATTTACGGAAGAAAAGCCTTCATAGCTGTGCCGCCCGCTGCGCACTCGCAGCCGTACGCCCCGTTCGCGGGCCCATTTAACCGCGTTGATCACATCCCGGGTTTGTCTGCAAAAAACAATAACCCTTGGGAATTTGGAAAACCGCCTATTATACTCCGTTCTGGCCGCATTATAAGATGGATTGCCCGGGAATACGATTCTCCCGGTTAATCGCGTACCTTTCTTTTTCCGGCTTTGTGCCATTCACTTTACACCATCCCTGCCTATGGTATAAGCCATTCTCATTAGCTTATATCTATGTAGGGACACCTGACCTAGTAACGGCAGCCGCCTTGCTTGCATCGTAAAAGTATGCTGATCTGCCCATCTTTTTTAGAATCGGATTGCCGCCACAACCGGATAATGATCGGATGGATATCTTCCGTTAACTTGGGAGCGATCGATCTGCACCGATAAGAATTGGAATTCGGCGGTTGCAAAAATATAGTCAATCGGCTCTCCGGAGTCTCCCCCTTTAAAGCTATGGAACGTCAGGCCGGGATTTTCCGCGATTTGGGAGTACGCGTCCGTCAACCCGCTTTTTTTGCCGTCAATCTCAATCTCGCCGCGCAAGAAACGAATCGGGAATTCACCTGGATACGAGTTGAAATCCCCTGTAAGCAAAGCCGGGAGTCCATCCAAAGCGCGTTGTTTAGCCATGTACTCCCCAATGACTTGAATCCCGCGGTCTTTCGCTTCTTGGCTATGATGATCCAGATGGGTGTTGTAAAGATAGAAGGATTTACCGGACCTCCGATGATGGAAACGCGCCCATGTACAGATTCTCGGAAACGAGCTATCCCAACTAACCGAAGCTTCCGACTCCGGCGTTTCCGACAGCCAAAACTGTCCGTTCTCTTCTACGGTCAACTCGTCACGGTTATAAAAAATGGCATTGTGTTCATTCTCGTGTTCCCCGAACCGGCCTCGCCCGACCCAATCGTATTCATATAATTCAATCTCCAAATCTTTGAGCATCGAATGATAACCTTCCTGAGTGCCGATGAGCAAAGGATGATGTTTTCGAATAACGTTGGTTGCCCGATCCACTCGCTCCGGCCAATAATCGGAACCGTCTTGGATTTCCGGATAGCGTAAATTGAAAGTCATAACAGAGATTTCCAACATAACGATGCAGTCCTCTTTTCTATTATTTTCAATCGTACTCGGAGCCTAATCACCTCTATTTTACTTCGTTCGGGGCATCGCATGAAAGTGCATATTAGCTCAAAATACGGCTCGCGGCCGGGCTGACAAACCTATTTAAAAATGCTAGCATGTTAACTAATAATGTCGGGCAGATTACTGTGTACGCATGGAGGGGAATAAGGACGATGATTGAAAGCCGTCGCCTGGAAGTCATAATGGAAGTCCAGCAGCAGATGCTGTTATCTAACTTTGATTTAAAGCTGTTTATGCAGACGATATGTGATCGGATGTGCCTGCTAACCGATGCCGACGGCTCTACGATCGAGATGCTGGCAGGAGATGAGATGGTTTATGCTGCCGTCAGCGGCACTTTGCAGCCTCATCTTGGCATTCGAATCAATAAGAACGGCAGCTTGTCGGGATTATGCGTAACGAAGGAGGATATTTTGTATTCCGCGGACACGCAGCAAGACGATCGCGTCAACAAGGAAGCGACAATGAAGGTTGGCGCTCGTAGCATGGTCTGCGTCCCCCTGTTTGAATCCACCAACGCCGTCGGAGTGTTGAAAGTCATCTCCGGTCGTCCTAACGCTTTCTCCAGCCGCGATATCGAGACGCTGCAGTTGTTATCGCTCGCTCTAGGGTCAGAGTTAGGCAAGCAAATTAACTACGATGACAAAGTCCGGATCCTAAACGATTACGAGCAATTATTGATTCAATTAAGAGCTGAAATTGATAGACGCGAAAAGCTGGAGCACGAGCTTATTCAATTAACCGAGCGCGACATTCTGACAGGATTACTGAATCGTAGAGGCTTTAGCGTACGTATCCAAGGCTGGATTAACCGCGCCGGTCGAGAAGAAGGCTTCTTTGGGGTGTTCTACCTTGATCTAAATAAATTCAAGCAATGCAATGATACTCACGGACATGAAGTCGGCGATCTCGTGCTTGTGGAATTCGCCAATCGCATCAAAAATGCAACTGGCGAATCCGCTCTGGTCGCACGGCTAGGGGGAGACGAGTTCGTGGTGGCGGCATGGCTGCAGAAAGATAACGACTTGGTACAGACCGCTAACAGGTTGGTCAGTCAATTGGAATTGCCAATGCAGATTAAGGAGCTTCGTCTTCCGATGACCACCAGCGTCGGCTGTACGTTATGGTCAGAGGGCAAGACGGAGACTGATCTCTTACGCGAGGCGGATCAATCCATGTATCTCGCCAAGTCCAATGGTACCAACCGCATTGCGGTTGACGGGAAGCTCGTGGGTTAAGCCAATTAACCTCTTCCGGGTGACGAATGGGCGGCTCGCCAGGCGTCAAGCTGCTTTTGCACCTCGGCCCGCACTTCGTCGATGCCCGCCTGCCGAAGCTCCTGATTAAAATTCGGCAGTACCGAAGCTACATCCACGCTGCCCGTCATCAGGCTGGGAAAGTATTTCTCCCAGACCATCTGGATGTTTTGCATCTGGATGGGCATCCGTGACAAGTCCGGAGTAAAACCCAGCGTACTCGATACAACCGCTTCCTTGTTGCTCGCGCGGAATTGATTCCATTTGTCCAAGGGATCCGGATATTCCCCGCCCATGGTCTTCAAGATGAACCAATTGCCTTGGGTGTACTGCACGCCTCCATAGCTTGGCTGCGCGTCCGGAATAGGATTGCCGTTCTTGTCCTTGGGCGGAATGGGCACCACTTGGCCATTACGATCCAGGTTGTAGTGTACGCCCTCGATCCCGAAATTGAACAGATTGCGCACCTCGGGATCCGTGTTCAGCAGATTGAGAAACTTTACGGCCTCGACGGGATGCTTCGTTTCCGCGCTAATAGCCATGATTCCCCCCCGAATGGATTCCGTCGTGATCAATGCTGGGGTTACAGGGTAAGCCACCAGCTTGTAACCGCGATCCTTGCTCCAACTATTTTCCGCCAGCGGGCCTCCCCCCGCTGCTTTCCAGAAGACTAGCGCGCCGCGCTTCAGTCCTTCGGTTTCCCGCATGGCCGCGTCCTCATTGATATAACCCTCCACATAGTAGCGCCGAAGAAGGTCCAGCACTTTCCGGGCTTCGTCGGTTTCAAAAATATTCACGACCGGAGAATCGGGATCCAGGACATTCCTCATTAGGGGAAGCGTCTTTTCCGATACGTATTCGTAGCCGTCCAAGGCGAAGAAATTTTGAGATTCCTTATCGAGCTCCATCGGTATATAAGCTGGTTCCTTCTCCTTGATCATCCTTAACAGCGGTTCAAGGGAAGCCAGCGTTGTGTACTTCGAGATATCAATATGGTACTTCTCCACTAGCGCATCCGGATACATCCACTGGTCGCGCACGGCTAATTCTTTATTGGTCGGCACACCGTAAATACCGCCGTCATCCATCCGTACGCCTTGCCAGAAAATAGGGTCGATTGCATCATACATATCCTTCCCCACTTTCGACAGATAGTCGTTCAGCCTCAGCCAAGCGCCGCGCTGCGCGTAATTCGCGTACTCCGGGGCAAAAGCGATGTCAAAGGGAGTTCCTGCCGACACGAGGGTATTCAGACGCTCCTCGTACTCTTGCCAGCCTACCTTGATATACGTAATGGTAACGCCGATTTTCTTGGCCAGAATCTCGTTGATCTTGTCGTTGACCATCTTAAGGTCCTTGTCCGGATCGCCGATCGTATAATAGATCAAATTCACTGTATTGTCCGTTGCCGAGGCTTTCTCTTCCTTACCGGATGCGGAGAAACAACCGGATATAGGCAGCGTCAACATGATGACGAGCACGAAGGATGCAAGGAGACGACTCAAATTCCGTTGTTCCCGCATGGCATCGTTATTCCTTTCTACGCAAATCCGAGGGTGATTTGCCGAAATAAGCGTGGAAATGAGAATAGAAATAGTTCAGGTTGGGATATCCGACAGAAAGCGCGATGCTGATAATCTTCTCGTCCGTGCACTGTATGCGTTCCTGGGCGCGAAGCATTCGGTAAGCCATTAAATATTCCGAGAACTTCTTTTTCGTTTCCTTGAGGAATAACTGCCCGAGGTACGTTCCGTTCATGCGAAAACGCTCCGCAACCGATTTCAAGCTCAAGTTCTGGGCATACTCCGCTTTGACGATCAATAGAATGCGATTAGTCAGCTTGGACAAGCTGTCATAACGCACGCCAAGTACCGGGTCTATATCTAGGTCACTGCGATCCGCATCTGCCAGCTTACCGTGCAAATCTTCTACGATAATCTTCTCGACCAGCTGCTGCAGCTTTGAACGATCCACGGGTTTGAGCAGGTAGTCCTTGGCCCCGCAGCGAATCGCCTCCAGCGCATATTGAAACTCGCCATAGCCGCTCATAATAATATATTTCGAGGGAAGGCGCAGCTCGTTGAGCTTGTGGATGGCGTCATAGCCGCGCTGCTTGCCGATGCATACATCAAAGATCGCCAAATCCGGCAAAATTTCCACGGCCTTCGAAATCGCGCCTTCATAAGTCTCGCTCGTCTCGATGCGACCAAAGCCGTATTTCTCCCAATCCAGCGTTCGCTTCATTCCTTCCAAAATCTGTGGCTCGTCATCTACGATCAGCAGCTTGTACATCGTTAGTCGCCTCCTTGGATAGGATTACGGTTATTTTAACGCCAGCTTCCTCGTTATTGTCGATCGTCATGGAGAAGCCTTTCCCATAGAAAAAGCGCAGCCGGGTATAAACGTTACGCAGGCCAATGCTGTCCACCGGGGCGTCGTCGCCTCTGGAGAGCTTTTTCCTGATTTCGGCCAACTGCTGTTCGGAAATCCGGTTGCCGTTGTCTACGATCTCCAGCACGAAGCGTGCCTCTTCTTCCCAGCCGTTCACAATAAGCAGGTTGAACTCGTTTTCCGGGTGAAAGCCGTGAATGAAAAAGTTTTCCGCCAGCGGCTGCATCCAGAATTTGACGGTGGGCAAGGATACTAATGCCGTTTCCACATTAAACTGATAATAAAACCGGTCCGGATATTTGAATTCCATAATTTTTAAGTATTTTTGAAGCAAGTTTAGCTCACTGCCAAGAGAAATGATATTCTCGTTTTTTACGATATCCCGGTACAGGGCGCCCAAGGTGGCGATAGCGTCGGATGTATGGTCGGCGCTGTTCACCAGGGCAGAAGAACGTATCACCTCAAGCGTATTGTACAAAAAATGAGGATTAATCTGATGCTGAAGCGCTTTCATTTCAGTCTCTTGCTGCTTGAGTTTTAATAAATAATTCGTGCGAATATGCCGATCGAGTTGACGAATCATATCGTCTAATTCCCGGGCGATCATGCCGTATTCGTTCCTTCGGTAGCGGGCCGGGCTAACTGGGGTAAAATCCGCCGTTTTCACTCGTCCGATGGACACGATAATCCGCCGCAGGAAGTTCGCATCCTCGCGCAGATTGTACACGATGAGCAGCAGGACGCAGATCATAGCGGCCAGCACGATAAGAAACACGATAAGCAGCACGTTCGCTTTTTGACGGATCAGCGAGGCCAAGTCTACGGTGCTGACGAACCGATAATCGAACTCGTTCGAATGGAAAGTCACGAAATAGGTACGGTCCAAAAATCCCGTCGATAGAAAGCCATGCGTGCGTCCATCCGCCACAATCCGGCGAATCAGCTCCTCCGAGCTGCGGCCGTTACCGGCGATCAGGTACACGTCTCCGGAATCGCTGACTGCCGCGGCTCCATCCAGATGGTAATTTTGCACCGTCTTAAAAATCCGGTCGCTGCTGACCAGAAAACGGAATTCGCCCAGCTGGCGAGAAATTTGGTTCGGATCCGACAGCTTTTTGTGATAGACGAATCCTTTTTGGATGGTCTCGCGGAACGTTTCATCGGAGTTTGGCAGACGGAATAGATAACTCGTATTGCCGTTATTGTCGAAGCTCACCACGTTGCCCTCTTGCTCGGTATGCAGGCTGATTTGCGTGATGTCTCCTTTTCCCCCGTTACTCAGAAAGGATTTCATATCGTCGGGAAAGGAGACAAGCGGCCGGTTATATTGACTGCCCTGCAGCCTGCTCGTCAGATAGCCTTCCGCGTTATTTCCTAGAAAGCTGCGAATGTCGGACACCAGCCCGCTGTTGGAATACACCCGCTGCATAAACGCTTCGATACGGTCGGCATCGTACTGGAGGCTGTTTTCCACCCGAGAGAACGCTCCGGTAGCCTCGTTCCTGGAATTCCCCACCCATTGGTCCAGCAGTACCGCGCAGGTGAGCGCGCCGAGCGCCAAGCCGATGAACACCACAAATACCGCATATGCAATGAACTTGCCGCGATAGATCTTGATTTGCATAAATGAACGCATGCGGCGTCTCCTTTGCAATAGGCTTTTGCCCTACCCCACTGCTCAAACATATAACGTTGTTATCGATAAAAGCAATCCTAAATTTTGTGCCAGAAAACCCGAACGGCAATTTCCGTTCGGGTGTCTCGGATGTTGATGACAGATTAGACTTATTTAAAATAAGTATCGACTTGCTCTTGGGCGGCCTTCATAATCGCATCCATGCCAGCGGCCTTCAATTCAGACACAATCTTCGGTACCATCTTCTCCGGATCGGAAGCGCCCGTCAGCAGCTCATACCGGTATTTGTCCCATACCGCTTTCGTATTGGCCACTTCGGTGCTCAGCTTGCTGATGTCCAGCGCAAAGCCCAGGTTCGTGGAGGAAGTCGCCTGATCGTTCAGCTTGCGAACTTGATCCCACTGATCTACCGGAGCGCCTTTCGTTACGGCCAGGTCGAAGAACGTCCCTTGCGTATAAGCGGCAAGCGGCCATGTATCGGACTTGCGCTCAATTACTTTCTCGCCATCCACGTTGTCGTAATCGGCGCCCAGCTCGCCAAAGGCCAGCATATTGCGCAGCTTCGGATCCGTATTGACCAGCTGCAAATATTTCAATGCTTCTTTCTTATATTTCGAGTTGGCCGAGATCGCATTCAGAGAGCCTTGAATCGTACTCGTCGTATAAATCGGTCCAAAGATCTGGAACATGTCGTACTTCTCGACACCCTCCGTAATCTGCCAGCTCGCTTCCGCGCCCGGGAATGCCTGCGCCGCGAAGAACGGACGGGCTTTATCCGCTTCCGTTTTCGTCGGTGCGTCCGGATTGATAATACCGTCTTGGTACCATTGGTGCAGCTGCTTGAGTCCCTCCATGATGTCCGGCTGCTCCAACACGGAGACAACCTTGCGGGAAGCATCGTCGACTTTTACGCCGATCGGCGGCAGACCAAGCGTCATATCGTCATAGCCGTTGAAGAATCCGTTAAATCCGTCGCCTTGAGTGAGCGACAGCGGGTAGAAGCTTTTACCCTCGCCTGCCTTCATATCGTGGAACGGTTTGTCGAGGTCTTTCAACGTCTTGATGCTAGCCGTGTCGATGCCGTATTTCTGCACGTACTTGTCGTCGAACACCCAGTATTGGGTTAAAGACGAGTCTTTGTACGTCGGCACGGAGTAGATTTTTCCTCCGATTTTTGTTCCATCCCATACCTTCTGAGGAATCAGCTTGTAGAGATCCGGCGATTCGCTTTGCACCAAGTCGGTCAGGTCGGCAAACGCGCCCATCGTCACTTGCTGGCTATACTTGGAGTTATTCGTAAACATGATGTCGAACGGTTCGCCGGTATTCACGATGGTATTGATCTTCGTATCCCAGTCGCCCCAGCTTGCTACCTTAATGTCGATTTTCACGCCGATCTTCTCGGCTGTGTATTCGTTCATCGCGGCAATCGCTTTATCGAAGTTGGCGGGAGTCTGTCCGCCGATCGTCCACCATACCAGCGTAGGCACATCGCCCGAATCAGCGGGCTTGCTCGTTTCCGTCTGCGCGCTTGCTGTCGCATTAGTGTTCGAAGGCGTGCTGGTGCTTGAATCGGAATTGGAATTAGAATTCGAGTTGCCGCAGCCTGCAAGAGCGGTTGTTAAAAGTGCCACAGCACTCATTGCAAGCCATTTTTTTTTCGTCCTTTTCATCTACATTTCCTCCCTTTGATATAGCCCTCTTCATTCCCACCGTCTGCATTGCGCGGTGGATATCATAAACCGGACGAATCCGAGTTTATTTCGAGTTAACCTTTCACGGCGCCAACCGTCAGGCCAGAAATAAAATATTTCTGGAAGAACGGGTAAGCAACGGCAACGGGAACCACGATGACGATGGCAACGGCCATACGCGCGGATTCCTTGGGCATGGTTGCGACAAGTTCCGCGTAACTGATGCCCATGCTGGAAGCATTTTTCGCCAGGGCGTCCACGTTGGTCATCAAGCTGTTCAAGAGCGCCTGCAGCGAGTACAAGTTCTGGTTATCGATGTAAAGCATGGATTGGAACCAATCGTTCCAATAGGCGAAGCAGAGGAACAATCCAATGGTCGCCAAGACCGGCAGCGAAATTGGCAGCACGATCGAGAAGTAAATGCGCAATTGGCTCGAGCCGTCGATCTCGGCGGATTCGATCAGCGCGTCCGGAATCGTGCTTCGGAAGAAGGTTTTGCATATGATGACGTTGAAGGAGGAGACGGCCAGCGGCAGAATGAGCGCCCACACCGTATCTTTCAGGCCCAGCATATTCGAATTGATATAGTAGCTGGACACCAAACCTCCATTGAACACCATCGGGATGAATACGATCCAAGTCAGAAGCCCTTTCAGCTTGTAATTCGGCCGGGAAAGAACGTACCCCATCGACGTTGTAAGCATCACGCCAATCACGGTACCGAGGACGGTAACGAGCAACGAGATGCCAAGCGCCTTCGTAATCATCGTCCCCTGCTGCGCAATATAGTGATAAGCATCAACGGAGAAGACCGTCGGGAAGAGATGATACCCACTTTCCCGAATAGAGTCCTCGCTGCTTAGCGATATGGACAGCACTACAATGACAGGTATAAGGCAAAGCAGCGCCAATACGCTAAAAATGAGATGGAAAACCACGTTCGTGCCGGTTCGGATCCGGTTGAACTTGTCTAGACCCGTTTCAAATTTCGTTCTTGATGACATTTCCCGCTTCCTCCTTTACATCATCGCGCTCTCTCGGTCTACGCGACGAACGACCCAGTTGGCAATCAGAATGGTCACGCAGCCCATCACGGATTGCAAGAATGCAGATGCTGATGCCATTCCTAACGTAGCGGACTTGAGCTGCTTATACACAAGAACGTCAATCGTGGTCGCTACATTGAACAACGAGTTGGAATCCCTCGGCACTTGGAAGAACAAGCCGAAGTCGGTGTAGAAGATGCGGCCTACGGCCAAGATGAACATCATTACGATAACTAGCTTCATGAGCGGCAGCGTAATAAACCGTGCTTGCTGCCACTTGGACGCGCCGTCGATGACGGCAGCCTCGTAATACGTGCTGTCAATGCCGGCGATGGTCGCCAAGTAGACCACCATGCCGTAGCCCAGTCCCTTCCATACGTTCATGAATACCAGGAAGTACGGCCAATATTCCGGCTCCATATACCAGTTCACCGGATCGTTGCCTAAGGTGGCCAGGAATTGATTGGCGATCCCTTTATCGAAGCTTAGAAACGCCCACACAATGGCGGAAACCACGACCCAGGAAAGGAAATACGGCAGGAACATCAGCGTTTGATAGATTTTCCCGGCCTTGCCGCTATGCAGTTGACCGATCATCAGTGCTAACGTGACGGGTACCGCAATGCTCAGCACGATGAAAATCAGATTGTAGCCCAGCGTATTGCGGATCACGACCCAAGCGTCGTTAGACTTGAACAGAAATTCAAAGTTTTTAAAGCCGGTCCAATCGCTGTTGATGACGTTGCTCAGAAAACCGCCGTGGATCTTGAAATCTTTAAAGGCAATAATAAGGCCGAACATTGGCAAGAAACAAAACAAGATATACCAGATGGTTGTTGGTAAGGCCAGAAACGTCAGTTCGGTATCCTGTGTGCGCCAGCGTGTTCGCAGGCGTTTTCGTCCGCTTTTCATGTCCATGTTCGCCACTCCTTACGTTGTTTACGTTCAGCATGTACACGTTTTCAGTTCCCCGTAAGCGCATTCATTAAACAGTGCTGATCAATCTAATTGATGTAATTTTATAGAAAATCACCTGCTCAGTTCCAGACTAAAAACATGAGACCGCAGTCAACAAACGTTAGATTTTTGGTGGAAGTGGGATAAAGTTGCTGCTAATTGGGCTTATCCGCCTACCTGAGTCGGAAGCGTCGTGCTCAACTTCAACGAAGAAACCGAGAAGCATTTATGAGTACCGGCTTCTGCTGACAACATGGTAAAGGGGCTTTCTCTGTTGAAGAGAAAGCCCCTTTAATTAAGCTCTTCGTGAAATTTCGCCCTACTTGTGGTACGGTTCCCCGCGGTTAATCTTCACCGCGCGGTAGATCTGCTCGATCAGCACCAGCCGCATCAGCTGGTGCGGCAGCGTCATGCGCCCGAAGCTGAGCTTCTGCTGGGCGCGCTGCAGCACCGCGGGAGCGAGCCCCGTGCTCCCGCCAATGACAAAAGCCACGTGGCTTCGCCCATACGTGGCCAACTTATCGAGCTGTTCCGCGAGATCCTCGCTGGACCAGAGCTCGCCGCCAATCGCGAGCGCGACAACATGGGCGTCCGGCTTCAGCTGCGCAAGAAGCCGTTCCCCCTCCCGCTCGCGCACTTGCGCTTCCTCCGCCGGACTCATCGTCTCCGGCGCCTTCTCGTCGGGCACTTCCGTGAGCGTCAGCCTCACGTACGGCCCGAGCCGCTTGGCATACTCCGCGATGCCCTGCACCAAATATTTTTCCTTAAGCTTGCCAACCGAAGCAATCTGTATATGCATGAATGTTCATCCCTTATGTATATTGGCAACCCTATTCCCTCTAGCATACCGAAAAAACGCTCTACTTGCCGCGCTGCAATCTCACTGGTTTCCATTCAAGCCAGCCGCTCTTACGTTCCACGTGGAACTCTTTTTGCTACTTGGCTCCAGCGTCAACCAGCAGCTGCTCGATTTCTTTAAACCCTCTCTTGCGAGCATGCTGCAGCGGCGTAACGCCGTCATTGTCGGCCAGATTGACATCCGCGCCATGCTCGATCAGCAGATTCACCGTCTCTACCTGCCGCTTGTTGCCGTTATTGAGAATAATGGCTTCCAGCAATGCGGTCCAGCCCAGCTTGTTGACATGGTTCACATTCGTGTCCGTCCGCTCGAGCAGCTCACGAACCACCTCAACGTGGCCATGTTCCGAGGCCGGTATGATGGCTATGCCCCCGTATCGGTTCGTTATTTTCGTATCCGCCCCGGCATCAATCGTAAGCCTCAGAATATCCACATACCCTTCGGCTCCGGCATACAAGAAAGGCGAGTTTAGCATATCGTCCCGTAAATTCACATCCGCTCCCGCTTCAGTCAGCACCTCTGCCACCGCAAAATCCTTCTTGTAGGTTGCAATCATAAGAGGGGTGCGTCCCTTGTCATCCTGAACGTCCAGGTTTGCGCCGTTTTGAATCAGTTGGCGGACTTTCTCCGCATGTCCATCCTCCGAGGCTTGAAGCAGCTGCTCATCCATCGTTCCCATTACGCTTACACTCTCCTTTTCTTGAATATGACGTTCGTCCCCGGCACCGTTGCCGCATCCTTGAAGCAGCAGGAGGCATGCAAGCATCCATTTCTTCATCGGGTATCCCCCTGTGCAGGCCCAACCCTGCCTTATGAAAAAGGCGCCCCGCACCCATGCGGCAAGCGCCTCAATGTCATTCCTCTTTCTATACCACCAAAAACTCGGCGGCTGCCTCCCCGCAAAGATCGCAGCTGCGAGGCGGATCCCAATCCGCAAATTCCGTTTCCTTTAAATCGACAATATCCGGCGCATCCTCGTATTCGTCCACAAATTTATCAATCGCCAGCTCTACATGCTGCTTGCACACACAATACATTCGAATTTCGCTTCCTCTTCAATGTTGTTTATTATATAGCTAGCATAGCAAACAAGCCTGCCGATGTGAAGTAATCCGGCCAATTCTCCCTTTCATTTCCTTCCGCCTGCCATCCCGCTATAATGATTACAAGTCAATACCAAGAAGGAGTCTATCCCGTGTTTATTGCTATTGTCCTGTTCGTAATTGCCGGACTGGCCGAGATTGGCGGCGGTTATCTGGTCTGGTTATGGCTGCGCGAAGCAAAGCCGCTCTGGTACGGTATCGTAGGCGGCATTATCCTGATTGCGTACGGCGTTATTCCCACCCTACAAAATTTCCCCTCTTTTGGCCGCGTCTATGCTGCTTATGGAGGAGTCTTTATCATTTTGGCCGTTCTCTGGGGATGGCTCATCGATAAAAAAGCTCCCGATCTCTACGACTGGATCGGAGCCGCCGTCTGCATCATCGGGGTTGCCATTATGCTCTATGCTCCCCGTGGCAGCTAACCGCAAATTAAAAGCCGCACGGGCACCCACTCTGCCCGTGCGGCTTTGTATTTACGGTTGGCTAATCCGGATACTGCCGCTGTCCGTACGAACCTTGATGACTTCTCCCGAAGTCCCTTGCTGATCCGGTTTATGAATGGAACCGGAATCCGAATCGAGATCAAACATACCCCCATACGAAGAAGGAATCTCGATTTTCACGCTGCCCGAGTCGCTCTTTACGTCAGCGCCGCTTGTATCATCCTTCACCAAACGAATACTGCCGGAATCGGAACGTACGACAGCCTTGCCGCTCAGATGATCGATCGTTATGCTGCCGGAATCCGAGGAAGCCTTCAGCTCTGCAAGAACAGTTCCCGCATGGATGCTTCCCGAATCCGATTTGATCGACAAGCTGCTGCCTTTGAAGCTCTCCAGCTTGATGCTTCCGGAATCCGCCTTCAACGTCAGCGTGCCAGCCTCGAAGCTGCCCAGTCTAATGCTTCCCGAATCTGTTTCCACCTGACTGTCAGCTGCTTTTGCGCCATCTACTCTTACCGAACCCGAATCGCTTTTTACATTCAACGACTTAAGGGACGACATTGCGTCTTCGGTCAGTGATACGGTTACGACCTGCTTCTCGTTCCAGCCCGAGAAGTCAAAGAAATTAAGGCGCCATTTCTCTTTCATCCGAAGATTAAGCTTTCCGTTCTCAACTCTTGCGTTCTTAATCTGGTCGATAACCTCCGGCTTTGCTTTGCCTTCCACATGAATCGAGTTGCTTCCGTCTGTACTAGGAACAAAATTAATATCAAGACCAAGGCCGTCGGATGCAATACTAAGATCTTGCATTGTATCTTCGAGCTGCAAGGTATGGGCATATTCCTTGCTCTTCACACCGCCGAATTGATATTGGAACAACGCCATTATCCCAATCGCCACTAGGACCACTCCTATCGTATTTCTGACCCATCGTCTATTCATGGTTGATTTCTCTCCCTCTCTGCTCTCTTGCTTCTTGAGTATATTTTACGCCAGCAGACTTTTGCCAGAAACCTTCCAGAGGATGGCTCGAGGGTTAGACTTTAGTCGGGGTAAAGCACAAAAAAAACCGTGCCAACAGTTTCCCGTCAGCACAGCTTCATTATGCTTTATTCATCCTTCGTTTTCTCCGCCAGCTTGAACGATGCCGTCATCAGCTTGCCGTCACGGTAGAACGTCACTTTAATCTCATCGCCGATATGCTTCTGCTGGTACAAGTATTGGCGCAGCTCCATGGTGCTGCTAATGCTCTTCTCGTCCAGCTTCACGATCACATCATTCAGCTTCATACCCGCGTCCTTTGCTGGTCCTACCGCTTCAAGCACGATAACCCCATTGAGTACTTCATCAGGGAGACTCAGCTCAGGCAGTTCGGATTCCTCGCTTCCGGAAGCTGCGCCCGTGCCCTGATCAGTCTTGCCATTGCTGCCAGCCGCCTGTTCTTCCTGCTGCTTCTGCGCGAAATACTGCTCCAGGTCCACTGTATAAACACCAAGATAAGGGCGAGATACATATCCCTTCTCCATCAGGCTGTCGATAATCGGCATGGCGTTATCGATCGGAATCGCAAAGCCTAATCCCTCGACGCCTACCTCGGCAATCTTCATGCTGTTAATGCCAACAACCTTGCCATCCATATCAATCAAGGGTCCGCCGCTGTTGCCTTCGTTAATGGAAACGTTCACCTGAATAACTTCCTGCTGCCAGTCATATACGCCATCCTCATTCAAGGATACCGGCACGACCCGGTGCGTCTTGCTCACAATTCCCATCGACAGTGAGTCGCCAAGTCCAAGCGGATTGCCAATCGCAAGAACGAATTCGGCTGGCTGCAGCTTCGATGATTTGCCAATCTCGGCTACCGTCTTAATGTCCTTGCCGTCCATCTCGAGCACCGCCAGGTCCGTAATCTGGTCGCTGCCAACGATCTTTGCTTCGCGCTTCTCGCCGTTCACGAGCATAACCTTCACCGACTCGGCGCCTGCAATGACATGATGATTCGTAATAATGTAGGCCTTGCCGTCCTTCAGCTTGAAGATAACGCCGGAGCCAACTCCTACCTCCTGCTTCGAACCCTGAATCTGTCCTTCCTCTCCACTGCCTGCCTGACCCTGGGCGCCGTCACCGGGAATAAGCCCATAAGGAACCGTCTGCTCATTAATGACGCTGACGACCGCCGGTCGAACCTTGGCCGAAGCCTGAATGGTTCTTTGCTCCAGCGAGGTGCTCCCGGATGCCGATACGCTTGCCGCATGCGAACCCGGGCCGATGCCACCGCCGCCAAAGACAAGCACAAACAACAATACCGCTGCCACCGCGCTGGTGAAAGAAGCAACAAATGCGATACGGACATTCGACCAGTTGCGCATTCCCTTTTTATTGGAGAAGGCAAATTCATCCTTCGAAGAAGTGGAACGAGCGCGTCTTGATACTTTTGTCGAATAGAAATCGTCATCAAATATTCCCATCGTTACCGCTCCTTTCGATGTTTATGCTTGCCTTTGAAAATGGAACAAAAGACTATTTTTACAATCTAGGAATGATTTCGAAAGATTAGACTACAATAATAATAGATTCACTCGCACACTCCTCCATCATAACGAAAAAGGAGCGAACCGTATCTATGAAAACAAAACCATTCTCCCCTTGGGAGCAAGTAGAGATCGCAGCCAAATTAGCTGATCTTAAGGAAGAGCACTACCGCACCGTCCTTACCCTCAGCGCTATGCTTGAGCTTCTCGTGGACAAGGGTTTGATCACCCGAGAAGAGCTGACCGCCAAAGCGGACGAGCTGGACAACCAGCTGGAGTCGTTTATTTCCTCCTCACTTCATCCCATGCCGTAGGCCGGTCATGATATGTCGGACGCAGCGGATTCTCATTCTGCTTGAAAAATATTCCGTTATCCTCCATGACATTCCTCACTGTCAGCATGGCCAGATCCATCAGGTTATGGTCCAGACTGAGATGGGCAAGATACACCCGCTTCGTCCGGTCCGTCAGCAGCTCGCATAATGCCTCTCCGGCGGCAACATTCGACAAGTGCCCGACATCGCTCAGGATGCGGCGCTTAATGTTCCACGGGTAACGGCCCATGCGAAGCATCTCTGTATCATGATTCGATTCAAGCACCAGTACGTCCGAATCAATAATCGCCTGCTTCACTTTATCGCTCATATAACCAAGGTCGGTCGCAAGGCTCAGCTTTTCCCCGTTATCGACAAACGTATATCCGACCGGCTCCGCCGCGTCATGCGAGATCGGGTAGGAGCAGACCTCCATCGTGCCGAACCGCAGCGACTCGCCCGTCTCCATAATGACCCGCTTCTCCGGCTCAATGTTGCCGACATGGCGCTCCATACCGCCCCAGGTTCCTTCATTCGCAAAGATCGGCAGCTCGTACTTGCGGGCGAATGCGCCCAGTCCTTTAATATGATCGGAATGCTCATGCGTAACGAACAATGCGGACAGCTGATGACCGGACACGCCTTGATCGCGCATAAGCTCCTCTATTTTTTTCATGCTGAGGCCGGCATCCACCAGCACCATTTTATCCCCGTTGCTTACTATCGTCGCATTGCCCGTAGAACCGCTTCCCAGTACCGTAAACGTAAGTCCCATCGCTTAACTTCTATCCTTTCCCCTGCTCCCATGAACACTAAAGCCATTCTATCCATCTGCCGCAACGCATCGTCCAACAAGCTACCGGACGCGGTCCAGCGATACTTCTTCCTTCACCTGCGCAACTTCCCCGTTAATCGCATGAATGTAATACTCGTTCCCGTCCTCCAGCAGCACCCGGTAATAAGGCGCCGCTACCTGCGTCTCCGTATCAAACATCTGACCATGGTAACCAAGCTGGATATCGGTAATCACCGCTCCTTCCGGCAGGTTCCGCTCTATAAACGGCGCCATAGCCTTCGAGGCAGGCAATACGGTCTGTTCCTTGGCTTCGCCCGGACCCGTCAGATCTACCCTTACCTGGCGGAAGCCGGTTATTTTCTGATTGCTGTAATAGAGCTCCAGCTTTACGTCAAACATGGGACGGTTATCCGCCATACGGTACAGCACGTATACGCCGTCTCTTGTCATCGCCGGATCGAACTTATACTTGTCCAAATCGACAATCTGGCTGCCCAGCGTCTTGACGAGGTCCTTCTCGGAGAAAATAATCCGGCTGTCGACCGGCGTCTCCAGCTTCGTCTCCGGCAGCCCCTCAAGGTTGCCGCTGCGCAGCATATACGTTAAATCCCGCAGCTTCGGGGTTTCGACCGGCAGATTGGCGGACAGCTCAATCCCCTTCTGCTTCATGAAGGCGTAGGTCTCGCTCGGAAGCTCTGCTGTATTCTTGTTGGCGTTCAACTGCTCGCCGATGTTCGACCATACCTGATAGCCGAGCAAAATATTGAGCAGCAGAAACGAAATAATAAGCACGCTTTTGGCCCTGCCCCAATCCACCTGATCTTCCGCCTCCGTTCGTTACGGCTTATTGCTTGCTTTCTTTATCCGGCGCGATTGAATTCTGCAGCGGATCCGAGCCTCCGAACAGGTTATTGCCGTCCTTAGATGCGGTCTCCTGTCCCGAAGACTCCTTCCCGCCTTTATCCGCGCCGCTTCCTTCCGAATCATGTGCGGAGCTCGGGCTATCCTTTATTTCCTGCGGAACAAAACCTGTCGGATACGCTTCGACCAATGCCTCCTGCGTACCGTCTTCGAGCTGAACCGCCCATATCGGAACAAACTTTAATTCATTATTTTCAAGCGGTTCGGCTTTAAGAGCCGGGAACAGGCGGACAACCTCCGAACGGCGGTCATAATGATCCAGCGCATTGCGCAGCTGGGCACCGCCCGGCAGCCATCTGGCTTCCCTCGTCTTCGCCCGATTGGCTAGCGTAATGAGAGAACGGCTGTACTCCGTTACGACTCCCTGCTGCAGCGTAAGGCGCATGCTTCCGTACTCGAAGTCTTTGGTTGCGATAACCGGATAGTTATCGACATACTGTTGGAACTCCGCGTATTTGCCCGTCTTGCCTTCAAGATTCAATCCCGGGTTAACGAAACGATTCAGGCCGTCCCATCCGCCATGCTGGTTAATGAATTCAATCGAAGCAAAAACATTCTCGCTAAGCGGATTTTCCTCGCTTTGCGAGGCGGCCGGGTTGGTGTAAATCATCCACACGCCCTTCTGCTCGATCTGTAGACCACGCTTGCCATCCGTATAAATCTGCGAGCCGCTACGGTCATAAAGCACCTTCGTTGTTGCCGGGTCAAGAAGATTCTGCTGCATGAGATCGGAAGAGTAGGCCTCATAAGGGAAGACCATCTCCACTGATTGAATCGGCTGCTTCGGCAAGTAGATGCCGTCCGACGTCATCTGGTACTTCGGCTGGTACTCGCCGAAGCCGACATAGTCCTGCACGTCGCGGACCGTCAAATCCGCCTGCGTCGATTCGTATACCTTTTGCCCGTCGGCGCTGAAGAAGAATGTCCGGACTTCCTCGGAATCGGTCGCTTTGAAGATCCAGATCCGGTCGATCATTTCGCCAAGGAACAGCAAATCTCCCTGCACCTTGAGCAGCTTTTTGAGCAGCTCTACCGGAATGCCGTTTTGGAAGCGCAGCTCAACGCCGATATCGTTCTTCCTTACTTCGTCCCAATTAAGCACGTTGGCGGGATTTCGCTGGAAGCCTTTAAACTCACGGCCCTGAATCCGGTCTTTCAGAATCATATTGTAGAACGTTGTCCCCGGGTACAGCACGGTATGCTCATTGTCGCCGAAGTGGAGGACAATCTCCTCAGGGAATATGACGTTTTCCGCATTTGATTTTTTGCCAAGCGGATCGGCATTAATATAATCCTGTCCCGTCTTGACCGTTGCGCCAAGGCCGGGCATGCTGTAGGCGAGGAAGTATGATTGAATCAAGCTGAGTGCGACAAGCATAACGAGCAGGAGCGTCTTCGCTTTCTCCATCATGCCGTCTCACCTTCCTCTTGCAGTACAGGCAGCGTAAACGTCACCGTTGTGCCATCGTTTAGCTCAGACTTCAGCGAGATCGTGCCGCCATGCGCTTTTACGATTTCCCGGGCAATGGATAAACCAAGGCCAGTGCCGCCCATGTTGCGCGAGCGGGCCTTGTCCACCCGGTAAAAACGGTCGAAAATACGGGATAAATCTTTTTTCGGAATACCGATCCCCGTATCCTTTACGCTGATCGCAATCGTGGCGGCATCCTGCTTATGGGCGCTTAGCTCGATTGCTCCGCCCTCAAGCGTATATTTGATGGCATTCGATATAAGATTATCGAGCACTTGGTCAATCTGGTCGCGGTCAAGCCATGCCGATTTGAGATCGCGGTCTACGATAATCGTCGCCAGAATCGACTTCTGACGAAGCTGGAAGGAAAAGCGGTCCGTCACTTCGTCCAGCATCTCGTGAATGTTGGTCTTCCGCCGCCGCAGCGGCGCCTGATTCGAATCGAGGCGCGACAGATGCAGCAGATCCGTAACCAAGCGGATCATCCGCTCCGTCTCGTTGCGGATAACGCCGACGAACCGCTCGGACAGCTCCCGCTCATCCAGCGCCCCGTCATTAAGCGCCTCCGCATAACTCTTGATCGTGGTGAGCGGCGTGCGCAGCTCATGCGAGACGTTCGCGACGAACTGGCGGCGCGACTGCTCGAGCTTTTCCTGCTCCGTAACATCCTGCAGCACGGCAATCGTACCCGTAATCCCTTTGTCGCGGCGGTGAATCGGCGTAAAGGTGACGCGGAGAATGCCTTCCTCGTCATCCATATCTGCTTCCTCTTCGTTGCGCGGCAATATGACGGTCTGCTCCCGGCCGTTCTGCAGCTCCCGGTATTTCTGCACCGGCATGCCAAGCAGCTCGGGCAGACTGCAGCCCTCGCAGGTACGCACATCAAGCATCTCCTGCGAGCGGCGGTTCCACACGATTACCTTGCCGTTCTCGTCGGCCGCAATTACGCCGTCGCTCATATTCGACAGAATGGAGGCGAGCTTCTCATTCTCCTCTTCGTTGACCGAGAGTGCCTCCTTCAGCCGAATCGTCATATCATTAAAGGCGGAGCTTAACCGCCCGATCTCGTCATCGCCAAGCACCGGAACCTGCAGGTCAAACTTCCCTTCCGCTACGGCTGCGGCCTGCCTGGTCAGTCCCTGAATCGGACTTGTAATCGTATGGGCAAGCAGGATGCCAAGAATACCGGTAAGGCCCAGCGCAATAAGCGTACCTGAGAAAAAGATCTGGTTAACCCGGTTGACCGTGTCGTACAGGTTGTCCATGGACGCTACCATGTAGACGGCGCCAACCACTTTATCGTTATCGTTGTAGGCGGGAAGCGCGATAATTTTCTTCCGGATGCCGTTTTCGTCGATGATTTCTTCTTCATTTTCTGAAATGCCGGTTAAGGCGCGGCTTACCGCAAGCGATGTGTTTTTCTTCCCGATGTAGGATTCCGGCACCTGCAGCGAGGTTGCTACAACCCGCCCGTTGCCATCCAGCACTTGCACCTCCGTACCGCTAATGCTGAACAAATTCCGGACTACAAGGCTTAGGTCCTCCGTGCTGTTACTGTCGGCTTCGTCGTCGCTGTTGATCTTCTCGGAAAGCTTCGATGCCGCCAGCTTCGAGAGAATATCCGCCTGCTCCTTCATATTGGTCGTGAAGTTATCGGTCAACGACGCCTTTACCGTACTGATGAAGTACACGCCGATGAGCTGCATCGCGACAAGTATGAGCAGCAAATAAATAATGACTAGCTTAACTTGGATGGTGCGGAAAAACCTCCGCCCGCTCATGCGTAGCCGAGCCCACCCGACTTCGGATTGCGCATCATGTAACCAAGGCCCCGCCGGGTCATAATATATTCCGGACGGCTTGGATCATCTTCAATTTTCTCGCGAAGACGGCGGATCGTGACATCTACGGTACGCACATCGCCGAAATATTCAAATCCCCAGACCGCCTGCAGCAAATGCTCGCGTGTCATCACTTTGCCGCTGTTGCGCGCCATGTAATAGACAAGCTCATATTCGCGGTGAGTCAGGTCAAGCGGCTCGCCGTCCTTATAGACGACATACATATCGGTATCAATAAACAGGTTGAACAGTTTAAGACCCTGTTTTTCGTCCGCTGCACCTTGACCGTTGTCGCCGGCGTTTGCGTTGTCGAGCGAAGAAGCCGCAGCTTCCGAGGTTTTCTGCTGCCTGCGCAAATGGGCTTTGACGCGGGCCAGCAGCTCTCTCGTGCTGAACGGCTTCGTTACGTAATCATCGGCGCCAAGCTCAAGGCCCAGCACCTTATCTATTTCCGTATCCTTTGCTGTCAGCATGATAATCGGCATATGCAGACGCGTGCGCACCTCGCGGCAGACGTCCATGCCATCCTTCACCGGCAGCATCAAATCAAGTAAAATCAGATCCGGCTGCTCTTCGAACGCGAGGCGAACCGCCTCGCCGCCGTCAAACGCGCAAATGACCTGATGCCCTTCTTTCTCCAAGTTGAATTTCAATATATCTGCAATGGGCTGTTCGTCGTCGACCACTAAAATTTTCCCGTGCATCGTTACACCCGCCTGTCGCTCGTCCTATTTTCACTCTTCTATTTTAACATAGTGAGTCGTCAAGATCCCAATTAAAGTTCGTTCAGCCCTTTTCCAATAAAACTCATAATTAAGGCCCGCGACGAGTGTTTCATTCCGATACATTATGGGTAAAAAAGGTAAAAAAGAAGACTGCCCGCTTAAGGACAGCCTTCTTGGATAAGAAATATATTATAAGTACTTCAACGGATTTTGCAGTACGCCGTTTTTCGTAATTTCAAAATGCAAATGCACGCCGGTCGATTCGCCGGTGCTGCCCATAATGCCCAGACTGTCACCTTTTTCGACAATCTGGCCTTTCTTCACGCCGATGGACTTCAGATGTCCGTATAACGTTTTGTAGCCATTCTTATGGTTCACGATAATGCAATTGCCGTAACCGGTCTTCTGGCCAACAAACTCAATAACACCGTTATCCGCCGCCATAATGGTCTTGCCGCCCGTCATGTCGATGCCTTTATGCATCCGTCCCCAGCGTTGGCCGAACTTGCTCGACAGCGACCACCCGGATACAGGTGATGCAAAGTGGCCTGTACCTTCGCCAAGAATAACCTTCGTTCCCCGGATGATAACCTCGGCTACCGGCTTCATGACAACCTGGCTATCTACGAGCTCTTCCGTAACAACTTTACCGTTCTGCTTCACAACCCGGTATGTAAGAGTCTTCTTGCCGCTCTTGCCTTCCGTCAGCACCTTCGATTCGCCAAGCTTCATGGAGTCGCTCTTGCGGATCTCTAACGGAGCATCGTAAGTAATCGTTTCGGATTGGCGTTCCTCCGTTTTTACCGTCAGTTCCGGCTGAAGCACGGTCAGATCGAGAACATCGCCCTCTTTGATCATATCCTGCTCGATCCAGCCGTTGTTATCGTAGATCACCTGCTCGGAGATATTGAACTTAGTGGCAATACAACCGATACAGTCGCCTTTCTGAACCGTATACTTCGTTGGTTTGACGCTGCCCTTCACAAGCTTCAGGTACAGCTCGTTAGCGTCCATAATCTTGTTTGGATCAACCTCTACTTCGTCTGTCTTAACCTCTTCAACGAATTTGACGCCCGTCAGCTTGTTGCCGCTGGACGATTCCGTCTTCTTCTTCTCAGCCTCTGTCTTGGAGTAAGACAAAGTCTTCACTTCGTTCTGCTTCTTCGCTGCCGCAAGCTGCGGAGCGTATTTGCTCTGCACCCGGTTCAGAATGGCATCAGCCGTTTCCTGATCCTTCACCACGCCGGCTACCTTGCCGTCAATTACCAGCTCGACGCCTTCAGCATGCGATGACAACAGACCTTTCAGCTTGCTTAACGTTTCTTCGGTCTCAGGATCCGCTTTAAAACCGCTTTCCCCGCTGTACGTAATCTCTCCGGCGTCGAGCACCATGCTGAGCTCCGGATTTGCTTTTTTTACATCCTCGGTCTGCTGCTGAATCAGCTGCTCAACCTCAGCGGGATCGCTGATGGAACCCACCATATTGCCGTCTTTATATACGTTGTAATAATCGACTGTATTCGCTTGTACGTATCCGGTACCACCGATACCGGCTGCTGCTAGGACTACCAGCACTCCTGCTGTAAGCATGACAGGTTTTCTCTTCCACATTGGAGTATGTGGTCTCTCTCCTGCCGAAGGAGGCTGCTTCTTGCCTTTCGAGTCTTGCAGATCACTAGGCCGAAAGTACTGGTTTACAAGATTCCAAGTCTTCCGGAAACGATCCTTGGGGCTGAAAACGGTCATGATGGTCTCCTTTTCGCACTTTTCCTGCAATAAAATACGGTTTCCGACATAAAAAAAGACGAATGTCCTGTCGGATCACTCGCCTAATACTTTAACATATGGTTAATAAACGCGGCAACCATTCTTGTCAAGAGTCGAAATTAATATTTTTTCAGAATTGCCATCATTTGTTCATATTGGTCTCGGTCCAGATACTGTGCCATCAGCTGCTGAATCTGAGTAAGCTCCTCATCCGTAAGCCCGTTTTCCATGTAACCGGAGATCGTCTGCATGGCTTCCTGCGGCAGCTTGCTCATGAGCAATCCGAATAATTGATCCTTATCGGCTTCGCTCATCTGACCCTTCATATTGTTCATGTCCTCGGTTGTAATCGCCGTTTCCGTTCCGTCAATCGACGGTGCTTCATCATCGTCCGTCTGGCTGCTGCCCTCCGTCTGACCCGTGCTTGTACCCGCTTCCTCCGATTGACCGCTTGTACCGCTCTCCGCCTTCGTGCCCCCGCCAATGCCGATATCCGTAAGCGGCGCAGTGGACGGCTGCTCGGCAAACGCGTCAACCGCAACCTTATCCCCGTCTGCCCCATCCGTCCCCGTCTTCTCGGTATCCTCCGTCTGAACCGGCTCCTCGGCTCCCCACAGCTTGCCCCATACTCCGGACAATGCCATCGGCTGTACCTCCAGGGGCAGGTTATACTGCTTCAGCAGCGTCTGTACATAACTATTAACGATATAGCCGGTTGTCCATATGGAGAGAAAGCTGACAATGAGACCTGCCGCTACGATTTTCGCAATCCATACGGCTGCTTTTAACCACATTTACGCTCATCCCTTTCCTTCTGCTATCTATCATTATGGTCAAAGAATAGGGATAGCAAACTATGAAAACGACAAAAAAGGATAGTCCGGGCATTCCGCCTCGGACTATCCTTATCTTTAAATTCTAATTACGTTCTATTCGTAGATTGGACGAACGATGTTCGTTTGTTCACGGTTGCGTCCAACCGAGAAGATGGCAATCGGAATACCTGTCAACTCGGATACGCGGTTCAGGTAGTTCAACGTGTTAACCGGAAGATCTTCCAGTGTTTTTGCGCCTGTAATATCTTCGCTCCAGCCTGGCATTTCTTCGTATACCGCTTCGCATTCCGCAAGCATCTTGAGGCTTGCCGGATAGTGCTCGATTACTTCACCGCGGTATTTATAAGCCGTACAGATCTTCACGGTCTCAAGGCCGCTCAGTACGTCCAGGGAGTTAAGGGACAAACCTGTAATACCGCTGACGCGGCGTGCATGGCGGACAACAACGCTGTCGAACCAGCCAACGCGGCGCGGACGGCCGGTAACCGTGCCGTATTCATGGCCTTTGTCGCGGATCAGATCGCCGATTTCGTTAATTTGCTCCGTTGGGAACGGGCCATCGCCAACACGCGTTGTGTAAGCTTTCGCTACACCGATAACCTGCTGGATCTTCGAAGGACCTACGCCGGAACCGATACACACGCCGCCAGCCGATGGGTTGGAAGAAGTAACGAATGGATAAGTACCTTGGTCAATATCAAGCATAACGCCTTGCGCGCCTTCAAACAGCACTTTACGATTCTCGTCGATCGCATCGTTCAGAACAACCGAAGTATCCGTTACGTAAGGACGAAGCGTCTCAGCGTAGCCTAAGTATTCCGCAATGATCGTTTCGGCATCAAGCGGCTCTCCGCCGTATACTTGCTGGATCACTTGGTTTTTCTCCGCTACGAGGCGGCGCGTTTTTTCCGTGAACTCTTCCGCATCCAGAAGGTCGGCAATACGGATACCGTTACGCGCAGCTTTGTCCATGTAGCATGGGCCGATGCCTTTGCGTGTTGTACCGATTTTGTTATCGCCCTTGCGGTCCTCTTCCAGACCGTCCAGCACGAGATGGTAAGGCATAATGACATGGGCGCGGTCACTGATTTTCAGATTTTCGCTCGAGAACCCATTGTCATGAATATAGTTAATTTCGTCGATCAGCGCTTGCGGGTTGATAACCATCCCGTTGCCGATGACGCAAATTTTATTTTGATTAAAAATACCCGATGGAATCATCGTTAATTTATACTTTTTGTTGTCAATGAGAATAGTGTGTCCGGCATTGTTACCACCTTGATAGCGAGCGACGACGTCGGCTCCGTCCGCCAAGTAATCGGTAATTTTGCCTTTCCCTTCGTCTCCCCACTGCGTACCGACAACAACAACCGTAGACATAAACATACCCCCGTCCGGTGATTTTGCACACCGAAAATTACCGTCTTAGCATTAACCGGATCGGCGCTTCTTACTCAAAAATGGTCCGACCGCGTAAAAGACAGCAATAACAGTGTAGCAGTCCCGTATAGAGAAGTCAAACAAAAAACGAACAATTGCACAGTCGCCCATACAATTGTTCGGATATTATACATAACCTTATGATGCCTGCGACGGGTCGTCGTGGGTCCTGTCTAAGCTTACGAATTTATTGAATTGCTTAAGGAAGACCAGTTCGACCGTACCGACCGGGCCGTTACGCTGTTTGGCAAGAATGATCTCGATGATGTTCTTCTTCTCGGATTCCTTGTCGTAGTAATCGTCACGGTACAGGAACCCTACGATGTCGGCGTCCTGCTCGATCGAACCCGATTCACGAAGGTCAGACATCATCGGACGCTTGTCCTGACGCTGCTCGACACCACGGCTGAGCTGCGACAGGGCGATAACCGGCACTTCCAGCTCACGGGCGATCTGTTTCAGCGTACGTGAAATCTCGGATACTTCCTGCTGACGGTTCTCGCCCGCTTTACCGCGGCCTTGAATGAGCTGCAAGTAATCGATAAGAATCATGCCAAGACCTTTTTCCTTTTTAAGGCGACGGCATTTCGCGCGGATATCGGCAACCGTAATGCCCGGCGTATCATCTATAAATACATTAGCTTCCGACAAGGCGCCAATCGCCATCGTCAGTTTCTCCCAATCGTCGCCCTCGAGCTGACCGGTACGCATCCGGGTCGCATCTACGTTCGACTCGGCGCAGACCATACGCTGAACGAGCTGCGCCGCGGACATCTCTAGCGAGAAGATGGCGACTGTCTCGCGGGCGCGGACGCCGACGTTCTGGGCAATGTTCAGCGCGAACGCCGTTTTACCTACGGAAGGACGGGCCGCAATAATGATCAAGTCACTGCGCTGGAAGCCTGCCGTCATTTTGTCCAAGTCGACGAATCCGGAAGGAATACCGGTTGTTCCTGCGCCCTTCTGATTGTAGAGCGTCTCGACCTTCTCGAATACTTCCATCAGAACGTCGCGGATAGAGATAAAGCCGCTGCTTGAACGGCGGTTCGAGATCTCCAGAATCTTACGCTCCGCATCGCCCAGAAGAATACTGACTTCATCCGTGCTTGCGTAACCGTCCGACACGATATTGGTGGCCGTCCGGATCAAACGGCGCAGCATCGATTTCTCTTCTACGATTTGAGCGTAGTAATCGACGTTTGCCGCCGTTGGCACGGCGCTTGCCAGCTTGGCCAAATACGAGACGCCGCCAATCTCTTCGATCAGCTGTCTATCCTGCAGATAAGCGGTTAGCGTGATCAGATCGACCGGCTGCCCGCTCTCCCCGAGCTCAACCATCGCTTCGTATATTTGTTGATGGGGAACGCTATAAAAGTCTTCGCTGCGCAGCCGCTCCATCGCGGTGATCAGCGCCTCCGATTGAAGCAGGATCGCGCCGATTACGGCCTGCTCCGCCTCCAGGTTTTGCGGCGGCACCCGATCAAACATCAGCTCCGTACTACTCATGCTCATGCTTTTGGCTCCCTTCCAATGCATGCTGTACTGCTTCCGATTCCATTCATGCTACATCGATCAGTGTAGCAGTTGCAGGCCGCCGAAAGCTATGGAAAGTTCCAACATCGGCCTGTCTGATTGTACAACAATGGCGATGCTCTCACATCGCCATTGTTGTCTTGCTTCTATAACGCTTAATAAGAGCTCTTATTCTTCGGTAACATGAACGTTAAGCTTCGATTTTACATCCACATGAAGCTTCACCGGTACTTGGGTAACGCCAAGGGTACGGATTGCGTCTTCCAGCTCGATTTTGCGCTTGTCGATTTTAACGCCTGCCTGGGCAGCCAGTGCCTCCGCAATTTGCTTGCTTGTAATAGCGCCGAACAATCGGCCGCCTTCGCCTGCTTTGGCCTTGATAACTACCTTCAGCTCTTCCAGCTTCTTGCCGAGCTCAACCGCATCCGCTTTTTCCTTCGCTTTGCGTTTCTCTTCCGAAGCATTCTGCACTTCCAGCGTCTTCAGGTTGCCGTCAGACGCCAGCTTCGCAAGTCCTTGCGGCAGCAGGAAGTTGCGTACGTAACCTTCCGACAGTTCCTTCACATCGCCCTTTTTACCTTGACCTTTAACGTCTTTTAAGAATATAACCTTCATTCGAATAACCCCTCTTCCGCTTCGATTTGTGCGAGTACATTCTTGAGCTTGGCCGCCACTTCCTGCACGGTGCCCTCTAGTTGAGCCGCCGCGTTCGTCAAGTGGCCTCCGCCGCCCATTCGTTCCATCACGACTTGTACATTCATATGCCCTAGCGATCGGGCGCTTATGCCGATAAGTCCATCCGGCCTTTCCCCAATAACAAACGAGGCATAAATATCCGTCATGTTAAGCAGCGTATCCGCCGATTGCGCGATCAGCAGCTGAGCCACCTTCCGGCCCGGCTCCGTCACCGCAATGGCTACATGATCGTAGTACACTTCGGCATGCTTGATAATCTCCGCCTTGCGTACATACTCCTCAAGATCCTCCTTCAGCATCCGTTGGATCATGGTCGAATCTGCGCCGTTACGGCGCAGGAACGATGCCGCATCAAAAGTGCGGGCCCCCGTCCGGAGCGAGAAGTTCTTCGTATCTACCGTAATGCCCGCCAGAAGCGCTGTCGCCTCGCGTACATCCAGCAGCACCCGGTCGTGAATATACTGCAGCAGCTCGGTGACAAGCTCGCAGGTTGAGGAGGCGTAAGGCTCCATATAGACCAGGATCGCGTTCGAGATAAATTCCTCGCCGCGGCGGTGGTGGTCAACCACTACAATTTTATTTGTCTGCGCCAGGATGCGCGGCTCTTTGACCATCGATGCTTTATGCGTATCAACCACAACGGCCAGCGTCCGGCCGTCCGTGATGCCAAGCGCCTGCTCCGGCGTAATGAACCGCTTCGTGAACTTCTCGTCCTCGCGCAGCATTTCCATCATCTTCTGAATCGCAGGATTAATGCCTTCGAGCACGATATAGGCTTCCTTGCCAAACATCAGAGCCGCTTTCAGAATGCCAATTGCCGCGCCTATCGCATCCATATCCGGCATCTTATGACCCATGATGACGACGTTGCCGCTCTCCTTGATCAAATCTCGAAGCGCATGCGCAACGACGCGGGCGCGGACACGGGTGCGTTTCTCCACCGCATTTGTCTTGCCTCCGTAGAACGACTGGCGCCCGCCAACCTTCACCGAAGCCTGGTCGCCGCCGCGTCCAAGGGCAATATCCAGACTGGACTGCGCCCATTGGCCAAGCTCGACTATGCTTTCCGCTCCGGCCGCGAAGCCGATACTGAGCGTAATCGGTATTTTCTGATCGGCGGTCATCTCCCGTACTTCATCCAAAATGACAAACCGCGACTGCTCCAGCTGCCTCAGCGTCTTCTGATCCGTAATTAGAAGAAACCTGTCCGAGGTTACCCGCTTCAGGTACAGCTGATATCGCTGCGCCCACTCGGTAATCTCGGTCGTCACCTTCGACTGGAGGGAGCTCCGCTGATGGTCGTCCATCCCTTGCGTAACTTCCTCCAGGCTGTCGATCATAACGACGCCCATTGCGAGCTTCTCTTCATCGTATCGTTTGCTGAGCTGCCAGAGGAGCGTAATGTCCTGCACATACAGAATGCGCTCCTTCTGCTTGAAGAGCAGCTGGTAGACATGTCCGTCAACCGTTGCTTCAACGGTTCCTTCCTTGTCCTTAACCTGCTGCAGCGCCGGGAACAACTCGGTGAGCGGCATCCCGATCACCGATTCCTCACCCGCGATTTGCGCAATGTATGGATTATGCCATTCTACCGTACGGTCTTCGTTATACAAAATAACGCCAAACGGAAGCTCGCCGATGACGTCATTGCCGACCTTTTTCACCCGGTAGGATAACGTCCCGAGATACGACCTCAAATCCTTGCGGAATGCCCGTTCCGCAAGGACCGTATAGACCGCCGCGGCTATTGTGAGAAGAAGCGCGATAAGCCCCAGCACCCACCAAAACCAGGTGAGCACAACGGTCATAAGAACCATTAATGCGATAGACCAGACCTGATGCATGCCATGCCATCGCGTGACAAGAAACTTCGGCATTTCCTATTCGCCCCTATTGCTTATGATGATTTCGAAAACGACTTACGGATCGGAAAAGCGGCATCAAGTACGCCAATCAAGCTTAGCGGCGGGAAGATAAGAAGCGGAATTGCGATAATAACCGGAACCGCCTTATTCCATCTCCGCTGATGCGCGATGTAGAAGAAGAATCCGATTGCCTGAATCGTGAACGCATACTTCATAAGCGGCACCACATTCATAAGCGCTACGGAATAGAAGGAACTGCTGGTACTGTCTGCAAACATCTGCAGGATATAAACAACCAGGTAGTAAAAGACCATAATGCGCGGAAGCATCCAGTCCTTTGCCTTAGGCATGGTAGGAATATCCTCGATGGAAGACGCCAGCGCCTTGCGCGCAAAATATTGCGTTACGACCGCATACACGAAAGAGATCAGGATGATCGCCTGCGGAATCGAATGGATCATAATCTTGATGATGGATTCCGTGTAGTCGCTGTTCCACTCTTTCGGAAGCACATGCTCCGAGTCGAGGTCAGTCACCAAGCTGCGGACAAATTCACCGATTTGCTCAATAAACGATTGGTTCAGGACCCCTTCGAAAATAAGCAGCTCTGCCAGCAGACAGAACAGAATCGTCAGCGTCGTCCGCCTTAATATATACGGTGCTGAAGCCTTTTTCCGGTACATCTGCCCCATCACCATAGCGGGGATCAGGAAGAATAACGCGATAATAAGAACCGACGGCCCAAGTATAACTGCCGCGATAATCCATACCGGTACAAGATGCAGTAAAAAGGACCGGGTTGACAGCGTCGTATACAAAATAACGTAAGGCACCATCAGCAGCATGATGGTCAGCATATTAAACACAGGTACTGCTAATGACAAAATAAGAAGCAGAGACGCACCGCTCCATAGAACTGCTTTCATACCGGGCTTACCTTTCAAGCCGTTCACCTCTTGCGTACATAATCAGTAAACAAACATTCAAACTCCATTATATCATAAAAGCAAAATAGATCACGCACATCCTTTGGCGCTTGCCGCCCGTCTATTGCGGATCAGGCGCCGGAGCCGCCATAGACCGTCCCGGCGCTGTTCTGGATGCCATCAGCCGGCTCCGCCGGCCTTCCATAACGCATCGCCCGCCGCGGTCACTTCAAACCCCAGGTTGTCCAGCAAGGACAATGGCATAAACATCCGGGTTCCGATCGATATTAGAGCAGCTTTAACGTCTCCTGCCTCCAGCTGATACCCCCGCTCCAGCATAAGCATCCCTTCCGAGGGGGCAAGCTCGGCGCCGGTAATAACGAGAGAAGTAGGGTTATTGCTTCGCTTGGCAATGAACTTGTGAGCCGCTTTATCCCATGCCAGTCTGTAGCCCTGCTGTTCAAGCGAACGGACATCCACGTACGGCACGCCTTTATAATCGACCACCGCGTATTGACGGGTACCCCAGCTAAGCAGTCCCGCTCCGCTCTTCACCCTTGCGAATTCGCTGCGTACCGACTGACCGGCCCGAGCTTCCTTGTTCAGTTGACCTTTATCGAGTGCCAACTTCCCTCCGACAAGCACATAACGGATGCCGTCCGACAACCGCTCCGGATGCTCAACCGTTGAACGGTCTTTAATCGTCTTGTAATCGAAGATGACGATATCCGCATCCATTCCTCTGGCGAGCCTGCCCTTCTTGCGAAGTGCGGGGACTTGCTTCTCCAGCCTCTGCGCCGGCATAAGACTCATCTTCGAGAGCGCATCCATTAAGGAAAGGGTATGCTTCTCCCGGACATACCTGCCGATCGTTCTTGCGTATGTGCCTGAAGCACGCGGATGATTATTGTTGCCCGGTTCCAGGATCGCATCGCTCCCGATCATCACGTAAGGCGCCTTTAACGCATTTACGACATCCTGCTCGGGGATGGCGTAAGCTACCGCCAGCTTGCCTTCCGCGCGGTATCGGCCAAATGTCTCTTCCGTTAAGCGATGATTGGTCCCCGCAATCTGCAAATCATGGAACGTAATCCGGAATCTCGATTGCCAGCCCTCGTCGAACCTTGCCGAGTTCAGGAAGGTCCCCCAATAATCGTAGGGATAAACGCAGGCGGTAATATCGAGCCCCTGTCTGCGGACAGTCTCCAGAAGGGAAAGCGACTTCCTCATCGAGAAGGTGCCCCCTGTGCTGTTGATATGATCAACATGGACGGCTGCCCCTGTTCTCCGGGCGTAACCGATCAACTCGTTAAGGGCATCCATATTGGTGCCCGGCTCCTCCATATCGGAATAACGGGCATGGAAATAGACAGGCACGTTGTAATCATAAGCTAGCTCCATCATCGGCAGGATCTCGGCCGCCGTTATGCCCGGCACATATTCAAGGCTGAAGGAAATGCCGAGCGCTCCGTTATTGAGTGCCTGCTCCGCCTGCTTGACCAGCTCTCTGATCTGTTCCGGCTGCGCGCTGTCGTAACGGCCGAGCTCATAACGGTTACGGGCTTCCGTGTAGAAGAACGAAGCTCCGTAATTGAGCGGCGTCGTGCTATTTGCATAATAGTAATACCATTCTTTTGGCGTGGAGGTTCCGCCATGCATGGCAATATTGGTCGTGACCCCGTCAGCGATCTTGTTCCAAACGCCAAGCGGGTTCGGATTGTAGGACAGGTTGTCGATAAATCCAGGCGCCACAACAAGACCGGCTGCATTTATAATATGCTTACCCTTCAATGGCTTAGATGTAACAATCGCAATCTGGCCGCCGTTTATGCCGATATTCCAGCCCTTCTTATCCAGCCCGTTTTCCGGATTCATAACTCTGCCGCCGGCAATAACCGTATCATAGACCGCCTCCGATGCTGCCGCTTCGGCTGCCATGCCGTCTTCCACCTGCTCCGTTACCGAGATAACCAACGCAAATAATAATAAAACAAAAAGACGGTACCGTTTGCGGCCTCCGTCTTTTTGGTGCTCATTCCTATTCATGAAGCCCCTCCTGAAGTCATGCTCGCGCTTGGCCTATTTTCTCCTAACCTATCTGAAAATATAGCCGCGCACGCCATGCATTTTTGGAGATGCTGAATGCTCTTAACTCATAATTGCAAAATACGAACAAATCAGGCCTCCATCGCAACCGATGGCGAACCCGGAATAAAGGACTGGCAGTAATCGATAATTTCGCTTCTGCGGACGATGCCGATGAAATGGCCGCGGTCGTCCACTACGGGTACAAAGTTCTGAACCTTCGCAAGGGCAATCAAATCCTTCATGTCTGCATCAATGCGAACCGAGCGGTTCATCATACGGAGCGGCACATCCTGCAGCTTCACCTTATTAGCGTTCTCAAAGCTTACGCCCGGCGTGTTCTTCATGTACCAGAGCAGATCGCCTTCCGTTACCGTACCCGCATAGCCCCCCTCTTCATTAATAATCGGGACCGCAGAGTAGCGGTGATGCTCCATCTTCTCTAGGGTTTGCCTGAGCGTTGCATCTTGCGTTACCGTAATAACCTCCTGCTTGGGCAGCAGAAAAAACGCAATATTCATCCGTCATTCAACTCCAATCTTTCCTAGTGGCTTCACTATAACATACGTAATGACATATAACTTTTCGGACATGAATACAATCTTCTCGAGAGAGTCGATTATAGAAAGGATGAGATCCGTTCATGTCCAGCGCTTCCTTCGAGCCTGATCGTTCCTCAACAGGTATAGACCCCAAAGTGGCAGGACTGCTTGCTTATTTCCTGGGCTTTATCACCGGTATTATATTCCTGGTCGTGGAGAAACAGAGCCGGTTCGTAAAATTTCATGCCCTTCAGTCTATCGCGATTTCCGTTGTATTTATTGTACTCAATATCGTGCTTGGTTTCATTCCCGTTATCGGCTGGCTTCTTGGTTTGGTTCTGACACCTCTTGGCTTTATTCTATGGATAGCCCTGATGCTGCTTGCCCTGCAGGGCAAGCGCTTCAAGCTGCCGTATATCGGCGACTGGGCGGAACAGCAATCATATAAATTCTGATTAGCTGAGGCAGTACGGGAGCGCAAGGATCCGTTGCTGCCTTTTTAATCACCTTGGCTGCCTATGTGTATGAACCGTTTAAGAATTCAGGAACAGGGTGGCATGACAGTACCGTTTGGCCAGCGAATGAAAGTAAGAAGTACGGATCGAAATGACGGCGATGAACAAAATATGGCGCAATGCCTCTGTCTGCTCTTCGCTTAACCGCGGCAATATTTGCAGGAACGGCTCCGAAGCGCTGTGAAGCATCTGCTCCATAATAGCCTCCCTGTCCTTCGCATCCGTGTATGGACGAGCCATATCGAACAGCCGGTACCCTCTCGCGGCAAGCTCTTCATACATGGAAGTATACGCCGCATAGAGCTCAAGCGGACCAATCAAGTCGTCTGTTTCGTCTTCCGGTTTATTGAATAGCCGGTCGAACAGCTTCCGTATGGAACCAAAATCGAGACTGGACTTCAGGTCCTCAATAATAAACAAGAGTGCTGTCTGATTCAGAGAATATTTCTTGCCGATTTTCGGGCAGTCGAAATAAGCCTTGAAATCTCTCTTTACCCAGTTTTGCATCGATGTAATCGACATTTGCGAAAAATCTATTAATCCGCCTAACGCGGATATCTCCTGCAAAGAGAATCCTTTTACCTCGCGTCCTTTAATCAGCTTCACCAGGACAGGCGGAAGCGCCGTCGACAGGAATGCCGGCAGGGACGATCCGGATTCATAAGCATCACGGTGCGATTGTTTCCAAGCCTGCTGCAGAACCTGTAGGGGACCACAACAATTTTGGCCTTGCATCGCAAGCAGCAAATCCGCCATCTCTTTGCGGGTAAGCGTAAAAGCCTCCATATCGCTTACCTCCTTATGACCTAAAGGGATTGGCTTGATGATTACAAGCTCATCTGAACTTATCATACGCCCCTGTACAGAGCCTTGTAAAGACGAGGTATTTGCCAAAATTGTAATGATAGCTCCGAATTTTTCGTCATAATGGTTGGTATTGCGCCCGTAAAGTAAAATAGCAGGTTTGCATCTGCTAGCTGAAGTTCGTTATAGTAGATCATAGGAACTTATAATATTTCATAAAGGATTGTGAAGAACCCAAATGGACAGTAGTATAGGATTTAATTTGTTTATGATTGCTGTATTAATTGTATTGACCGCCTTCTTCGTTGCTACGGAGTTCGCAATTATCCGCCTTCGCTCGAGCCGAGTGGATCAGTTGGTGCTCGAAGGCAAGAAAAACGCGCTTGCCGTACAACGCGTGACAAGCAACCTTGATGCTTATCTTTCGGCTTGTCAGCTCGGTATTACGATTACCGCCCTCGGACTTGGTTGGTTAGGCGAACCGACCGTTGAACGAATTATCCATCCGTTATTCGAGAAATTGGGCGTACACAGCGATTTGAATCATATTATTTCCTTTGTTATAGCATTCGTTGCCGTTACATTCCTGCATGTGGTCATGGGTGAACTTGCACCGAAGACATGGGCCATCCAAAAAGCCGAATTTATCAGCTTTGCCGTAGCCAAACCGATTATCTACTTCCACAAGATCATGTACCCGTTCATCTGGGTGCTGAATGGTTCCGCAACTGGCCTGATCCGTATGTTTGGACTGAAGGCTGTGAAAGAGCATGAAGAAGCGCATAGCGAAGAAGAGATTCAGATCATTCTGAACGACAGCTTCCAGAGCGGTAAAATCAATAACACCGAATACGGTTACGTGAGCCGGATCTTCGCCTTTGACGAAATGCTCGCCAAAGAGATCATGGTTCCGCGTACCGATATGATTTGCTTATATACGAATAATTCGATGATGGAGAATATGGACATCATCCGCAAAGAGCAGTACACGCGCTTCCCGGTAGCAACGGGCAGCAAAGACAACATTGTTGGCATGATCAACACGAAGCAGCTGTTCCTTGAATTCCAGGAAAACAAAGAGTTCAACTTTCAGAAGCTGGTTCATCCGGTCCTGGCCGTGTCCGAGGTTTTGCCGGTTAAGACGCTCCTGAAGCGCATGCAGCAGGAACGCGTTCATATCGCGGTTCTGATGGACGAATACGGCGGCACTTCCGGTATGATTACCATCGAAGACATCTTGGAAGAAATCGTCGGCGAGATTCGCGATGAATTCGATACCGATGAACGAAAAGAAATCGAGAAGCTTGCGGATAACTGCTACCTGCTTGACGGTAAAGTCTCGCTTGACCATGTATCCGAAATAACTGGCGTTGCAATCGACCAGGAAGATGTAGACACGGTCGGCGGCTGGCTGTTCACGGAATTTACCGATCCGAAGCCGGGCAAGGAAATGCACTACGAGAATCTCCGTTTTATCATCCGTGAGGTTGGCAAGCACCGTATTAAGAAAGTCGAACTTATTATCGAAGAAGAAGCTGACGAGAGCACTCATGAAGCCGAAGTTGAAACGGCGTAAATTATACGATGAACAAAGGGCAGCCCTCGAAGGCTGCCCTTTCCTTTTATCCTGTTATGCCGTCTGCCTCTCTTTAAACACCTGCTTGAGGAGCGGCGGCGTAATAAGCGTCGTCAGAATAACAACCAGCACAACCGAAGTAAAATATTTCTCCGGCAATAATCCCGATTCTAGCCCCGACGCCGCTATTATTAACGCCACCTCGCCTCGTGACACCATCCCCGCTCCAATTGTTATCGAAGACCGATTATTAAAGCCGGTCAGCCGGGCGCCAAGACCGCCTCCCAGCAGCTTCGTTACTACTGCAATAAGCGTTACAAGCACAATAAAGAGCAGTTGCTTCCCTACACCGTCAAAAGTTATATGCAATCCGATGCTTACGAAGAAGACCGGCACGAATAACGTATAAGCAATAGGTTCTACCTTGGATTCTACTTCATGCTTGAACGGCGACTGCGACACGGCAATGCCGGCTGCAAATGCCCCGATAATGCCTGCAATGCCCATTTCTTCCGCGAAGTAGGAGAAGGCGAAGCAGATGATCAATGCAGCGCTCATGGCCGTCTCCGTTACTTTCAACGGCGCAAACCATTTTAGGAAACGCGGCACAAGCAGCCACCCGACTAGACCGATAACGACGAAGAATAATAACTTCTTGCCGATCAATAATCCAAGCGATACATCGCTGGCCGGCACTAGGAATCCCATCATGACCGCCAGCAGAATGACAACAAGCACATCATCCACCACTGCAGCGCCCAGAATGGTCATCCCTTCACTCGATTGCAGCTTATCCATCTCTTTTAACGTCTGCACCGATATGCTTACCGAGGTCGCGCATAAGAGCAGCCCCAGAAACAACGCCTCGTTGTTCGACAATCCAAGTGCCGACGCAATCCCGTAGCCTCCAACAAAGGGCAATATGATGCCTCCAACCGCTACGGCAAAGGATGGTTTCCAGTTCTTCCGCAGCTGATCAAGATCCGTTTCGAGACCCGCAATAAACATTAACAGCAGAACGCCAATTTCCGAGAAGTGACCGATAAAATCATCTGGTTTCACCCAGCCTAGCACTGCTGGTCCGATAATGATGCCAGCTAGCAGCTTTCCAAGGACGGCAGGCTGTCCCAGTCTTACCGATAAAGCACCTGCAGCCTTGGTTGAGACTATAATAATGGCTAGATAAAGAATAAATTCCATTGCCGCTCCTTCCTCCTTCATTTCAGCATAACAAAAGGAGCCTGCTCCTATGCAAACTCCTTGAAATAGACAGAAGGAGCCTGCTGTGGCAGGCTCCTCCAAGGTCATGCTTATTTTATTATTCATACGGACGAACCGAGAAACGGTTTCGCTTTTCAGTGCGATTATTTCAAGAACGAGAACAGACCGTTTACGTGAGTCAGGTAACGAACGTTACTTGCCTCTTTCATCAATGTAGCCGCTGTACCTCTCAGCTTCAGCTGGCTTGCACCGATCGTACCGATCGCATCTTTGCGGCCAAGGCTCGCAAGTACGCCGGAGTTAACGAATTGGAACGATTTCATCGGAAGACCTTTCGCTTGCGCAAACAGGTTGTAACCGATGTACTCGCCCATTTGCCATGCGATTTGCGCGCTTGGCGGGTACGGACGGCCTTCTGGACCCATAACAAACGCGTTGTCGCCAGCCAGGAAGATATCCGAATGGGAAGTCGATTGCAGGAATTCAGTTACCGAAGCACGGCCGCGATTGACTTCGATGCCACAGTTAGCTACTACAGGATTGCCTGTAACGCCGCCTGTCCATACGAAAGTATTGGTTTCGATGGAGTTGCCGTCTTTCAGCATAACTTTGTTGCCTTGAACCTCAGTTACCGCAACACCCATGATCAGGTTAACGCCGCGGTTTGTCAGGCTGGATTTCGCGCGCTCAAGAAGGTCAGCCGGGAAGCCCATCAGAATAGTTGGACCAGCTTCGATGTTGTACAGCGAGATTTCGCTCTTGTCAACGCCGTACTGTTCACACCATTTTGGAAGCATATCAACGATCTCGCCGATCAGCTCGATGCCTGTCAGGCCGCCGCCGCCAATAACGATTGTTGCGTCTGCTTTGTTTTTCGATTGCGCGTAAGCTGCAATACGGTTTTGGATATGAGCGCTAACTGCTTTCGCTTCTTCAACCGATTTCAGCGTCAGGCTGTTTTCTTCCAGACCAGGAATGCCGAAGAATGCCGTTTCACCGCCAAGAGCGACAACCAGCTGGTCGTATTTAACTGTGCCGTTGCCAGCCAGCTTTACTTGTTTTTTCTCCGGGTCAATGTTATCGACTGTATCGACAACCAGGTTAATCGATTTGCCTTTCAGCAGTTTATCCAAAGGAAGAGCTACGTTTCCTTCGTTTACGCCGCTAACTGCCAAACGATGAAGCTCAGTAATGATTTGGTGGTATGGAGTTTTGTTGATCAGTGTAATTTCCGCTTCTTCAGCCGAAATATATTTGCGAGCTGTCAGTGCGCTAAGAAGACCGCCGTAACCGCCGCCAAGAATTAAAATTTGCTTAGCCATGTTTACCCTCCGCTCTTGTATGATTAACCGTTTTTACGCTCAGCCAATACGTTCAGGAACGATTGGGCGAAACGAAGCGTTGCTTGTACTTGCGGATCCTTCAGCATCTTCAGAATGCCAAAGAGACCAATTGTAGAGTTATCGCCTTGCGCGCGGTCGCCAGCTTCAACTGCTGCGTTCGCGATGCCTTTAGTCGTGTCTACGATTGGTTTAACGAATTCGCCAAAGCCGTGAACCATATCGTTCACAAGTACTTTGTCGTTAGCTACGGTAGTAGCAACATCATAAGCTTTAGTGAGCAGAGTCACCAGTTCAGCCAGTTTAGGCAGGTTTTCCACCAATTGAGTCAGCGATTGCTGAATTTCTGGCTTCAGCAGTTGCTCAAGCACGTCCAGTTCACGTACGGAACCGGATTCTTCAGGTAATTTCGTTACGGTTTCAGACATACGAATGCATCCCTCTTTCCATCTGTAATCGATCAAATGATTTACTTGCATAAGCCGTCATTCCACATCTGTCATTTAAAGTGAAATTATTCACAATGAAGACCCAACATCATCGCCGACTTGTATGCACGAACTATATCTTATTGTATTCTTCTTCCGCCAAATGATCAATTCCTATTTTATAAAATAAAAGAAAAAAAGCCCATTGGTTTCCCAATAGGCTTCCTTTCAAAAGAACTACTCAGTAGTGTACGGTAGCAATGCTACAGTACGAGCACGCTTGATAGCAACAGTCAGCAGACGTTGGTATTTTGCGCTAGTTCCAGTTACACGACGTGGCAAGATTTTGCCGCGCTCGCTGATGAACTTTTTGAGCAGATCAGTATCTTTATAGTCAATGTGAGTGATTTTGTTCACAGTGAAGAAACATACTTTACGGCGTTTGTTGCGTCCGCCTTTGCGGCCGCCGAATTTGCGTTCTGGACGCTCTCCGTCTCCGCCTTCTCTTTGCTTGAAGCTCATTCGAACCCATCCTTTCGATTAAAATGGCAAGTCATCTTCTGATATATCGATCGGTCGACCGTCATCCGAGAACGGATCACGGCTGTTGTTGTTGCGTGGAGTACTAGGCTTTCCGCCGCCGCCGTTACCGCCACCATAAGGAGCGTTACCGCCACCGCCGCCAAAAGATCCTCCGCCGCTGTTGTTGCCTCCGGCATAACCGCCACTCTCTTGCGGAGCTCCGCCTTCACGGTTAGATTCCAAGAAGCGAACGTTATCGGCAATAACTTCCGTCACATAGACGCGTTTGCCTTCGTTGTTCTCGTAGTTACGCACCTGAATGCGTCCTTCTACCGCTGTTAAGCGACCTTTACGCAAGTAATTAGCGCATGTCTCAGCCAACTGCCGCCAAGTTACGACCGGAATAAAATCCGCTTCGCGCTCGCCCTGACCACTCGTAAACGGCCGGTCTACTGCTATCGTAAATTGCGTAACTGCTACACCAGCAGGTGTATAACGCAATTCGGGGTCTCTTGTTAATCTGCCAATTAGTATTACACGATTCAACATCGCCTCTGCCTCCCAATCGAACATCTAGCGTGGATTAAGCAACGTCTCTGACGATCAAGCTACGGATAACTTCATCCGTAATTTTCATGATGCGGTCAAGTTCATTAACAACTTCAGTCGTTGCATTGAAATGAACCAGAACGTAGTAACCATCACGAATCTTATTGATCTCATACGCAAGACGGCGTTTACCGATCACATCTTGCTTCGTGACTTCCCCGCCATTGTTAATGATGCCACTGAATTTGTCGACGATGGCTTGAACGTTTTCTTGCTCAACATCCGGACGAATGATGTACATCACTTCATATTTGCGCATTGTGTTTCACCTCCTTTTGGACTAACGGCCCCTTAGAGGGGCAAGGAGCGAGATTATTACTCGCATCTACACAGTATAGCAAATCGCCTACTCATTGACAAGTCATCCGCTGCTCCCGATTTCTGCCTTTCATGTCCTCACCCTCTCCGGTGAATACTACAAATCGGACAAGGAGGTGATTAAGTATGGGCGAATGGACATTGTTTTCCCCGGGCGACCATGCTCCAAACGACGGCACTTATATTGAAACGGGCGTTAATTCCTACCATATGGGGGTTAATAATCCGAAGAAGGTTGAGCTGAAGCGCGGACAGAGATTCCCGGATACGTCTAACCATGAACGCAAGTGGAAACGGATGGCTCATTAATTTTTTTATAAAAGCCTTGAATAAGAAATTCAGATCACGGACATCATAATTATCGACGGTGAAGAGAGGTGTGGTTCCATTGGACCTGTATAGGGGCAAGGACTACTAGAGAATTTGACTACTCATCACTTAAGAAGCGAGGCGTTGTGCTAAATACACGTTGCTGTAACACACGAGCAATCGCGATCGGAAAAGCGATACCTAATGGAATTGTGTACCGATCTGTGAAGATTGCACCTGGTTTTCCGTTGTATGAAGGCGATAATTCATCGAAACTTACAACACCGTCGAAAAAGGGACTCGCGAGAGTCCCTTTTTTCAGTTTCCGTTCGGCAAGTATGAGTATAAGCTCTATCAAGCGTCCTGACCGGCAAGCAGCCGGCCGACATAAACGCCGCTTGCCGCTGCCTGAGATAAGGAATGCGTTGTCCCTGAGCAGTCCCCGATCACGAAAAATCTTTCAATATTCGTCTCGAACTTCTCGTTTGTCTCGATTGCCGGTGAATACAGCTTTCCGTCAATGGCGTACAAAATGGTATCTTCATCAATAGGTTCCCCCAGCAGCTTCTCCAAAGCGCCCAGAAAGGCCAGAGTCGCTTCTATATACCGTCCCGGCACCTCTTTCCTCAGCTCCGTAAATTCCGCCTCCAGCGTTGGTGTAACGCCTCTGACGGCTCTGACAGCAGCTTCGCCTTTGGAGTGGCACCGTTTCCCTCCGCGGAGAGATCCAAGCCTTTCAGCAGCAATCCGGTTTCGTCCCCGGTTAATTCCGCAGACAATATTTTTTAAATAAGCATCTGCTTCATCAAGCGTAGCAAATCGGTTCGGCACAAATAGGGTAAAGTTCAGATTGGAGCTGCCCTTTTCCTTCTCGCGGAAGTTTTGTCCGTCCGGCATCGCCAATCCTTCCTGCAGCTTGAGCACAACCCTGCCCTGCGGATTCATGCAATAAGTCGTGGCCGTGTAGCCTTCTCCCTCGAAGCTAAGCTTGGTCTCGAAAGAACGCCGCAGAATCGAAGCCAGCTGGTCGCCCTTCATCTCGATTCGAAGTCCCAGGTCAACCCTTGCTTCTCCCCTGCCAATTCCAAGGCTTTCGCATTGACTGGTAAACCATTCGTTCCCGCTCCTGCCGGTTGCCACAATAACTTGCCTGGAATCAATAACGGTTCCATCAGCCAGCTCTATAGCAAAGCGTCCGTTATCCTTCTGAAGGATTCGAACGGGCTCTGCCTCAAATCTCATCGTGATTCGGGAATTCAAGTAGTCGTACATGCGCTCTAGAACAGCCTTTGACAATTTTGTTCCCAGATGCCTGGTTTTCGTCGTCAGCACGCCAAAGCCAGCTTCCTGTGCCCGCTCAGACAGTTCGGAATCATAGGTACTATACAGCTCCGAAGCGCCTCCTCCGTACTTGCACAGGATCGTATCCACGTCTTCCATCAGCTGCAGCGCAGCTTGGTAACCGGTCTTCCGCTCCAGCTCCCCGCCGAAATCATTCGTATAATTATATTTGCCTTCCGATAGGCCAAGCCCGCCAAAACCGATATAGCTATCGGTTCGTTCCTCAAGCATCTTGCCTTTGTCCAGCATGAATACCTTCAATCCGCTTGCAGCTAATTCGTGGGCGGCAAATATGCCGCTGACACCTGCTCCGACGATTGTAATATCATACCGATTCATTCGCTCACCCGCTTCTTCCGAAGATGAAAAAAAAGCTCCTACGTGATCTCGTAGGAGCTTTCTTCTTTATGTAACCGCCTAAGCGTTATTTACTTAATATGGCGGAGAGGGTGGGATTCGAACCCACGCACGCTTTGACACGCCTAGCTGATTTCGAGTCAGCCCCCTTGGGCCTCTTGGGTACCTCTCCGTTTGTGTCAAGCAAAAACTATATTATCACAGGCCTTGTCCCAATGCAACTGTTTTTTTGAAAAATATTAAGCCTGTTCGTTTTGCCCCGAATCCGCAGCGGAACGCAGTACCTTCTTCATGTTTTTCTCGAACTTTGCTCTCGGAACCAGAACGCTATGTTTACAGCCTACGCACTTGATACGGATATCCATCCCCATGCGGATAATCTCCATTTCATTGGATCCGCAGGGATGCTGCTTCTTCATTTGAACGATATCGCCCAGCTCGAATTGTTTACGCTCCATTCGGATCGCCGCCCCTTTCATTGCGATGATACGTTACCATTCGCGGATACGGAATGTCAATTCCGTGGCCGTCTAGCACTTTCTTGATATAAGCATTTAATGCCCTTGCTACGATCGCCTGCGTATTAGGAATGCATTCTGCCGTTATGCGTACCTTGAGCTCGGTTGACAGCATGGTCTGAATACCAAGCACCTCCGGAGGCTTAACGAGATTGTCATTCTCGAACCGTTCGAGTTCCCTGCGGATAATCACTATCGCTTTTTCCGCGTCCTCCTCGTAACCGATCGATACATCAATAAATGCAATTGAATTATGCATCGAGAAATTCGTAACCTCATTGATCATGCCGTTCGGAATAATATGAACCTCTCCCGTCCAGCTAAGGATCCTTGTTGCCCGGAGTCCAATAACCTCAACCGTTCCTTTGAATTCGCCTGTCTGAATGACATCTCCAACCGCGAACTGATCTTCAAATATAATAAAGAAACCCGTAATAATATCTTTCACCAGACTTTGGGCACCAAATCCGATAGCCAGTCCAATGACACCGGCGCCCGCGAGCAGCGGCGCGAGCTGTACGCCAAACTCGTCAAGTACAAGCATGCCGATAATGAAATATCCCGCATAGGAGATAATGTTTTTTACCAGCTTGCCTACAGTCGTCATTCTTCTGGTTTGAAGGACCATTCGACTCTCCGAGCGGTTTAATACTACCCGGTCAATCGTTTTATTAGCAATCCAGATAATAACCTGTCCAATGATGATAATAAGCGCAATGCGCAAGACCGATTGTCCAAAAACTTCCCATGTTGTCTCGCTTGTTATCCATGCCGCAATATCTTTATATTAGGCTTGAATATCCATTTTACCGCACCACCATCCTTGCCAATCCTACAGGTTAACTTGTTCATACCCGTCCTGAATCGGTTTGAAAACCCCTCTTATTTCTACATTTTCCGTCTCGATAACATGCTTGACTGTTTCCAGCTCTTCCCCAGGAAAATGAATCGATAACGCGCAGCCGGCCGTAATCTCTTTCGGAGTTGGACATATATCGATTTCAACCTCCGCATATTCCAGCAGCATCTCCGCGCGCAGCGCTTGCTGTGTCGAATCAAAGGCGATTAACATCGCGATTTCTCCTCTCCCTCACCTCATAGAACGAAACTATTGGCTTCGCGACGTATAAAATGGTTGTCCCTTCCATATACTAGTATCATATTGGCATTTATGGAGGGGATTCTATGAAACTATCTTTTATGAAGGACATTCCGTTAAAGGTTCCTTACACGGAAGCGAATGCTGTTGGGCAAATCGTCAACCGGCTTTCTCTTATGATCGACGAGATGTCCGCCGGGCGGCCTATCGTAATCGTGTGCGTTGGAACTGACCGTTCTACCGGCGATTCCCTTGGCCCACTGATCGGAACGAGCCTTTCCAAGTATCAGAGCCCCTACTTTTCCATTTACGGTACCTTAGAAGAGCCTGTACATGCCATGAACCTCGAAGAGACACTCCATCAGATCAATCGCACTTATCAAAAACCGTTTGTTATCGGCATTGATGCCTGCCTTGGGCAAGTATCCAGCATCGGCTCGATTCAATTAGGCACAGGCCCTGTAAGACCTGGCGCCGGTGTGAACAAGGAACTTCCTCCTGTCGGCGATATCCATATAACAGGCATCGTTAACGTCGGCGGATTTATGGAGTATTTTGTCCTGCAGAACACGCGTTTACATCTGGTCATGAAAATGGCCGACATCATCGCTTCCAGCGTATTCTCCTCCATTATGAACAGCATACATGTCTCTGCCCGTTCCAGAGAACAGGCAGCCGCCTTGGAACATCCGGGCACTAATTAATTACTTCGCTTCAGCTATTGCCTTGCGCTCTTCTGGAGTAAGCGTGTAGTTCGAATCGCCTTTGCTTACCGGCTTGGCGTACACATAAGTATTCTCCCGGCTGTGCAGCCCTGAGATCACTACCCCATCCTGCGCCGCATTCACCACTGCAATCGAGAAGCTGAGATCACTGCCCTGATCAGCGAACGCATTATAGCGCAGAACTCCAACGCGGCCTTTTTCCTGCTGCTGCACTTCCTTCATCTGTTCCATCTGTTTTAAGAGCTTTTCGCTTTGCAGCTCTTGTGCCGTAATGGACTGCTTCAGGTCGATAATGACTTCTTCCAAATTCGTAATGCCCGTGTTGCCCATCACTTCCACATACTGCTTTCTGAGCTTTTTCAGTCTTCTGCCAACAATTGAAATTCTAATCAATAACACGATGACCAACAATGCCAGTACAACCGTAACCCCATTCATCGGGTTATTCGTCCACTCATCCATTTCGAACTTCCGCCCCCAGAAAATTATGCTAAGAATATTGCTTCCGTATTTCTTTCACTGCTGCAACAAGGGCATCCGCTTCTTGCTCTGTTGTAAAACAACCTACGCTTGCTCGTACTGCGCCTGTTCCTGTCGTACCTGCACAGGCATGGGCCAGCGGTGTGCAATGAAAGCCCGCTCTAACCGCGATTTGATAATGCTGATCAAGTATAAAAGACATCTCAGACGGATCGATTCCGTCCGCTACGAATGCGACTATCCCCGTTCTTTGCTCGCCTAGCTTAGGCCCAAGAACCTTAATCCCGTCTACCGCTAAAAGTCCATCCATTATCCGCTGGGTTAATGCCCATTCCTTAGTATGGATGTTATGAACCGTCTCATGCAGAACATATTCGACACCCGCCTTGAGACCTGCGAGGCCGGGTGTATTTTGCGTTCCCGCCTCATATCGGTCAGGACGCACGCTAGGCTGCTCAGGAGCCTCGGATTGGCTTCCTGTTCCGCCATGCAACTGAGGAACGAGATCAACGTTAGGATGGATGTACAGGCCTCCTGTGCCCTGTGGGCCAAGCAATCCTTTGTGACCAGGGAAGGCCATCATGTCGATCCCCATCGCCTCTACATCAATCTCAAGAATACCGGCGCTTTGTGCCGCATCAACAAGCAGCTTTATACCCTTTTTTCTAGCCAATTCGCCAATTTGGGCAATTGGTGCAATGGTGCCCAGCAGATTAGAGCTATGGTTAACTATAATTAATGAAGTTTGCGCAGTTATAGCCGAAGCAATCCGTTCCGCCTGAATCCTGCCGGCCTCATCCGCCTCTACATACGTAACATGGATACCTAGAGCCTGCTTTAAATACTCCAGAGGTCTTCTTACCGAATTATGCTCAACCGAAGTAGCAATCACATGATCTCCGCTTTTTACCCAGCCCTTTATTGCCATATTTAATGCGGCTGTCGTATTGGCGGCAAATGCTATATCATTCGGATTTTTGATCCGAAACAGCTTCGCTAATTGCTTCCTCGTATCAAATAGGACCCGGCTAGCCTTTACAGCCATCCGATGACTGCCCCTTCCCGGATTTGCCGCTTCATGCAGCATGGCATGTTGCATCGCCTCAAGTACAGCCGGCGGTTTTGGCCACGATGTTGCAGCATGGTCCAAATAGATAATTCCTTCCACCTTGTTCCATCCTCCTCTCTCTTTCTTTCCTCTCAATAATCCCTCTTAAACACCATAACAGAACATAAGAATAGCATACCTTAGTTTAATCTTTCAGTACAAAGATTACAACTTTGGTATGCTAGATTTTCGCCTAAATCACGCCATATTTTGGAGCAGCTCGAGCAGTCTCTCGAGATCTTGCTTATTGTAGTATTGCAGCTCTATTTTCCCTTTATCCTTTTGCTGCTTAATCTTAACCGTCGTTTTGAAACGGTCTCTCAGCGACTCTTCCAGGCTCTCGATATACGGATCCCGTTTCTTCGACTTTGCTTTCGCTTTTGCCGCTTCTGCCGTCTCCTTCACTTCCAGCTTCTGAATCGCTTCCTCCAGATCGCGCACGCTCCACCCAAGACTGACAGTCCGGTTAGCCATGTCCTTCTGGACTGCTGCATCTTTGATCCCTACCAATGCTCTAGCATGACCCATCGAGATTGTTCCACGTGAAACATTGTCTTTGATCTCAGCAGGCAGTGCAAGAAGACGAAGGAAGTTCGCGATATGAGAACGGGACTTTCCCACCTTCATCGACAACTCTTCCTGGGTCAACTTGAACTTATCCATTAACCCTTGATAAGCCATGGCTGTTTCAATCGCATTCAGATCTTCACGCTGCAGGTTTTCAATCAAGGCAATTTCCATAACCTGTTGATCGGAAAATGCCCGAACTACGGCAGGGACCGTTGCATTACCGCAGAGCTGGGAAGCACGGAACCGTCTCTCCCCCGCAATGATTTCGTAACCCTTCAATACCGTTCGTACAATGATTGGCTGAATAACACCATGTTGCTTGATTGACTCTGCCAATTCCTTGATTGACTCGTCGTCAAACGTTTTGCGTGGTTGGTATGGGTTCGGACGCAATTGCGTCAATTGAATTTCAATGACTTTATCGTCTTCGCTTACCGAAAGCGATGGAATAAGCGCATCAAGTCCTCTACCTAGCCGCTTGCTCATACATAATCACTTCCTTAGCAAGTTCAAGATATACTTCAGCACCTTTGGATCTTGGATCATACGTAATAATAGCTTCGCCGTGAGATGGCGCTTCACTCAAACGAACATTACGCGGAATGATGGTTTGATACACCTTCTGTTGGAAATACTTCTTCACTTCTTCGATAACCTGAATCCCCAAGTTAGTCCGAGCGTCCAGCATGGTCAGCAATACACCCTCGATTTGAAGAGCCGTATTCAGATGTTTTTGAACAAGTCTTACTGTATTTAAGAGCTGGCTTAATCCTTCCAGCGCGTAATATTCGCATTGAATTGGAATGATAACCGAATCAGCCGCTGTTAAAGAGTTAATTGTCAGCAGGCCAAGCGACGGCGGGCAATCGATCAGAATATAATCGAATTGATCCTTAACAAGGGACAACGCCTTTTTCAGACGAAGCTCACGCGAAATCGTTGGTACCATTTCAATCTCGGCACCGGCGAGTTGAATCGTCGCTGGAATGATCTTCAGACCATCAATTTTCGTTTCAAACATTGCATCCTTTGGATGCACATCGTTAATAAGCACATCATAAATACAGTTATTTACATCTGCTTTGTTAATGCCAATTCCGCTTGTCGTGTTACCTTGTGGGTCAATGTCAACGAGCAATACTCGTCTACCGAGTGTTGCCAGGCAAGCCCCTAAGTTAACAGACGTTGTCGTTTTACCAACACCGCCCTTTTGATTGGCTATTGCAATGATTTTAGACAAACTTGTTCACCTCTGTGTCCAAACTTTTAAATCCCCTGATGATCAAACGGTGAAACGTATCGATATAAACGGTTTCGCCGTCCTCAAAGAGGACGGCCCGGATTAGTACTATTACGTTCATCATAGATGACTTACGCAAAGCTAATTTTTCGGTATATGAATAGTAATTTCATAAAAATCGCCAAGGTCTTTTTCGTCCGCTTTAATTTCCATCCCCGTGCTGGACACCATCTGTACAGCCTGACGAATGGTATTAAAAGCAAGACGCGTGTTCTTCGGCATCGCAAAACGCTTCGTTTGTTTCGCCTTCGGCTCTTCCTTCAGAGAAGCAATACGATTCTCCGTCTGTTTGACGTTTAGTTCCTTCGTAATGATCTCCTCGAGCACCTGGTTCTGAAGCTCTTCCGTATCAAGAGAAAGCAATGCTCTCGCATGTCTCTCTGATATTTTACGACTAGCAAGCGCCTCTTTGACAGTGTCATTTAATCCCAGCAAGCGAAGCTTGTTTGCAATTGTAGATTGGCTCTTGCCTAAACGCTGCGCAAGGCTCTCCTGTGTCAGCTCATGAAGTTCGATCAGCTTCTGGTAGGCCACGGCTTCTTCAATCGCCGTCAAATTTTCACGTTGCAGATTTTCGATCAATGCGATAGATGCCGTCTGTGAATCGTTAAATTCGCGGATAATAGCCGGAATTGTATCGTATCCAAGCTTTGTTACCGCACGCCAGCGACGTTCGCCTGCAATAATTTCATATCTGCCATTACGTGCGCGAACAACAATGGGTTGAATAACGCCATGTGTTTTGATCGTTTGGCACAACTCATCGATACGTTCGTCATCGAAGATTGTCCGAGGCTGGAATGGACTCGTATCAATATCTTGAATAGGAATCTGCCGAACCTCTTCTTGACCGCTCCGCTGATCACTTAGACCGAACAAACGGGAAAATGATTCTTTCATATTATCTACTCTACCACCCGACCAAGAAACCATTACCGTTATATTGGTTGGTTTCCAAGATGTGCTGCTATGCATTAACGGGTATATTCCCGTTACTACCATTTTATATATATTCCCTCTTACAAACAACCTCATTTAAGAGACTAGCGGTTGTGCTAGAAACCCTATGTAAACCCCTGACAAAACGGGATTCTTTCTCTACTCTTTTATTTCGACTTCACTTTGGTTTTTTCCTGCTTGATCTTCGTAATATTTCAGATTGACGCAAATAAAAACTCCGTATGTTCCACGTGGAACATACGGAGTTTTTATTTGCGGTTACACAAGCGGCAGCTTCAGCGGAGTGCCTGCTTTGCGCGGATATTTTTTTGGAGTGGCGTCTGTCTTATTGATGAGCACAATATAGCGCTCTGACTGTTCGAAAGGCAATTTGAAGGCATGCTCTGCACGGACCTTCGCTTTAAGCTCACGTAAACTTACAGCAGCCTCCTTTACCTCTTCCACACTTTGCGAGCCTTTCATGGCGGCAAAGGTTCCGTTCTTTCGCGTGAATGGCAGGCAAAATTCATTCAATACATTCAGACGCGCAACCGCTCTTGCCGTTACAAGATCGAAGGAATCCCTATACGCTGGCATTCTCGCGATATCCTCGGCACGGCCGTGAACACAGTTCACATTCTCGAGCCCGAGCTCTTGAACCAAATGGTTGAGGAATTGAATTCGCTTATTCAGTGAATCTACAATGACAACTTTCAAATGCGGGTAGCAAATCTTGAGTGGGATACTTGGAAAACCCGCTCCGGATCCGATATCGGCTATACTGCCTACTTCTTTCATATTAACGAAGAACGATAACGAGATCGAATCGTAAAAATGTTTCTCGAAGACGGCATCCCGTTCAGTTATACCCGTTAAGTTCATTTTCTCATTCCACTCCACCAGCAAGCGGTGGTAGGAGTCGAATTGCTCAAGCTGTTTCGGGGATAACAAAATACCGTTCTCCCCCAGCAGCTTTTCAAACCATACATGCGTCTCTGTCATCATTGCCCTCTCGCTGCCGTCACACGGTTATAGTGTTCCAAATAAACAAGCAAAATGGAAATGTCTGCCGGAGTGACGCCTGCAATCCGCGATGCCTGACCGATCGACAAAGGGCGGATATCCGCCAGTTTTTGTTTTGCTTCCGATGCCAAACCATGCACTTCACTGTACACAATATCATCCGGAATTTTCTTTTTCTCCATCTTGCTCAAGCGTTCAACCTGATGCAGCTGCTTCTCAATATAGCCAGCATACTTGATCTGAATTTCTACCTGCTCCTTCATTTCTTCCGTCAACGGAAGCTCCGAAGGCGACAACTGCTCGAGCAGCGCGTAAGACAATTCCGGACGGCGAAGCAGCGACAAAGCATCCATTGTAAAAGCAATAGGCGCTGAGTTGGCAGCATCGAGTACCGGCTGAGCAACCTCTGGCTTAATTTTCACCGTGCCAAGCCGTTCGATTTCTTGAGCCACAAGTTCTTTCTTATTAAGAAAAGCCTGATAACGTTCTTCTGAAATAAGTCCGATTTCATAGCCGGTCGGAGTTAAGCGAAGATCTGCATTATCATGACGAAGCAGCAAACGGTATTCGGCACGGGAGGTCAGAAGACGATAAGGATCGCTAGTGCCTTTCGTCACCAGATCATCAATCATTACGCCGATATAGCCTTGGGAACGGTCGATAACAACCGGCTCTTTCCCCTGCACTTTGCGCGCTGCATTAATACCCGCAATAATGCCTTGGCCTGCTGCTTCCTCATAACCGGAAGTGCCGTTGATTTGTCCAGCCGTGAATAATCCGTCAACCAGCTTTGTCTCCAGCGAAGGCCATAGCTGCGTCGGTACAACCGCATCATATTCGATCGCATAGCCGTTACGCATCATCTCAACTTTTTCCAAACCTGGAATAGATCTCAAAATACCAAGCTGTACATCCTCTGGCATACTTGTCGAAAGCCCTTGTACGTAATACTCCGACGTATGCTTGCCTTCCGGCTCCAGGAAAATTTGATGCTTTGGCTTATCTGCGAAACGAACGATTTTATCTTCAATAGAAGGACAATAACGTGGGCCTGTGCCTTCAATTGCTCCGGAGAACATAGGGGCACGGTGCAAATTATCGTTAATGATTTTATGGGTAGCCTCCGACGTATACGTCAGCCAGCAAGGAAGCTGTTCATTGTCGGAGGATTTCGTTTCATATGAGAAAAATTTCGGATTATCATCGCCCGGTTGAATTTCCGTTTTCGAGAAATCAATCGTATCCTTATGCACGCGCGGCGGTGTTCCTGTCTTGAAGCGCGCGAGCTTAAAGCCCAACTCCTTCAAGCTTGCAGACAGCTTAACAGATGGCTGCTGGTTATTCGGGCCGCTCTCATACATCAGCTCGCCCATAATAATTTTGCCGCGCAGGTAAGTACCCGTCGTAATAACAACGGCTTTGGCCCGGTAGATAGCGCCTGTTTTTGTTACGATACCGGCAATTTTGCCGTCTTCGACAATCAGATCTTCCGCCATGCCTTGGCGAAGCGTCAGATGATCCGTTTCCTCGATTGTCTTCTTCATCGTATGCTGATAGGAGAACTTATCCGCCTGCGCGCGCAACGCGTGAACAGCAGGTCCTTTACCCGTATTTAACATCCGCATTTGAATAAATGTTTTATCAATATTGCGGCCCATTTCTCCGCCTAACGCATCAATCTCGCGGACGACATGTCCTTTTGCAGGTCCCCCGATAGACGGGTTACATGGCATAAAGGCCACCATATCCAGGTTGATTGTAAGCAAAAGCGTCTCGCAGCCCATTCGAGCGGAAGCAAGCGCTGCTTCCGCTCCGGCATGACCCGCCCCGATTACAATCACTTCATATTGCCCAGCTTCATAGGTCATTTTTCTTATCCCTCCAATTCATCGAACCGCTCACGGGATACAAACCCTGCCGGTCGTCATCGTTATTTCTTTATTTTCCTAAGCAGAACTGCGAGAAGATCTGGTCGATCAACGAATCGCCAACCTCATCCCCTAATATTTCGCCAAGTGATTCCCAAGCCGAACGTACATCGATCTGAATCAAGTCAATCGGAATGCCGGCATTCGACGCATCAATGGCATCAATAAGCGACTGCTGCGCCCGCTTCAACAAAGAAATATGCCGAACATTGCTGACATATGTCAAATCTCCGGAGTCAAGCTGACCTTCAAAGAACAGCTTGCTGATCGCTTTCTCCAGCCGATCCAGTCCATCTTCTTCGCGCACCGACATGCGGACAATACGCTCTTCATCGATCAATGCCTCAATCTCAGCCATCTCGAGCTTCGATTCCAAGTCCGATTTATTAATAATAAGGATAAGCTGGCGGTCCTTCACCTTCTCCAGGAGCGCTCGGTCATCCTCATGAATAGGCTCATTATTGTTAAGCACGAACAAGATCAAATCGGCTTCTTCCAGCGCATTATGAGAACGTTCTACGCCAATTCGTTCCACGACATCGTTTGTTTCGCGAATACCTGCCGTATCAAGCAGTCTAAGGGGAATATGATTAAGCGTCACATACTCCTCGATAACATCCCGCGTTGTACCGGGAATATCCGTCACGATCGCTTTATTCTCCTGTGCGAGCATATTAAGCAAGGAAGACTTGCCTACATTCGGGCGTCCCACAATTGCGGTCATAATGCCCTCTCGCAATATTTTACCTTCATTCGCCGTTTTTAACAGCTTGCCGATCTCCTCTAGGGCAGATCCGCTTTGTTCTCGGATATAAGCGCTTGTCAGATCCTCGACATCATGCTCGGGGTAATCGATATTAACTTCAATATGAGCAAGCAGCTCAATCACCGTCTGCCGAAGAGCTTTGATCCGCTTCGACAAAGTTCCCTCTGCCTGCTTGCGCGCAACCGAGAATGCCCGGTCCGACTTCGAACGGATCAGGTCAATAACCGCCTCCGCCTGCATTAGATCAATCCGACCGTTCAGGAAAGCTCTCTTCGTGAACTCGCCCGGCTCCGCAAGCCGCATACCATCCTGCAGAAGCACTTGGTCGAGCACCTTCTTTACCGCCACAACGCCGCCATGGGCATTAATCTCTACGACATCCTCTGCCGTGAACGAACGGGGGCCACGCATGACGGTTACAATAACCTCTTCAACCTGTTCCCCATTCTTCGGATCTATAATATGACCGTATTGTACGGTATGCGTTGCCGCATCCCGCAAATCGGTTCTTGAACGAAAAATTCGCGCAGTTCCCTCTATCGCATCGGGACCACTTACACGAATAATGGCTATGCCGCCCTCTCCGACTGCTGTCGAGATCGCCGCAATAGTATCGTGTACCATCAGCTTTTATGCACCTCTCAAATGGAAAAACAGCAATGACCACGGGAGCCATTGCTGCGAATAGGATAACGTATGGATCTAACTTTACATCTGCTTTTCCTTTAAAGCAATAACAACTCGCCGATTTGGCTCATCGCCCTTGCTGTAAGTTTTTACCCTTGGGTGGTTTTGAAGCTGGGAATGAATCACTTTGCGTTCATGCGACGACATCGGCTCCAGCACGACCTCTTTCTTCGTGCGGACTACTCTGCCGGCAAGGCGTTCCGATAATTCCTCCAGCGTCCTGCGGCGACGCTCGCGAAAATCCTCCGCATCAAGCACGATCCGAAGATGGCTGTCCGAGAATCGATTTGCCACAATGTTAACCAAGTACTGCAGCGCGTCAAGCGTTTGACCGCGCCGGCCAATCAGCATGCCAATGTCCCCTCCGCCCGAAACGGACAGATAAGTCGCTTCTTTCGTTTGTTTCCGTTCGATAGCGATCGTAAGTCCCATCGCCTCTGACACATCACGAAGAAATTGCTCTGCTTCAATCGTTGGATCCGGTATAAGCTCCAGTTCAACCTTCGCTTCCTTTACGCCAATGAGTCCGAACAGACCTTTGGAAGGCTGCTCCATAACGAGCACTTTGACGCGATCCTTGGTTACATTTAATTGTGTTAAACCGCTCCGTACAGCATCATCAATCGTTTTTCCTGATGCTACGATTTTCTTCATTTCGCGAGGGCCTCCTTACCCTTGTTTGATGAACGAACGTACAGGAAGTAGTTTTGAATAATGGTGTAAAGGTTACTGAAAATCCAGTACAGCGGAAGCGCCGACGGGAAATTAAGGGCCATCACGAAGATCAGGACCGGGAAGATCATAAGCATCGCTCCCATGCCCGGCATCGTTTGCGTTTGCTGCTTCTGCATCATCTTCGACTGAACAAATGTCGTAGCTGCCGCAATGATCGGGAGGAAATACCAAGGTCCCGGTTCACCAAGCTGCAAACCCAGGAACTCGTGCGTACGAACCTCAGGATTCCAGTAGATCGAATTATAAAGCGCCATAAACACAGGCATCTGAACGAGTAGCGGCAAACAGCCGGCCATAGGATTGACCTTGTTCGCCTGGAACAGCTTCATCGTCTCTTCCTGCTGTTTTTGCGGATTATCTTTATGTTTCTTCTTAATCTCGGCCATTTGCGGCTGAATCGCCTGCATCGCCTTCGAGCTGCGGTACTGCTTGAGCGTTAACGGCAAAATCGCCGTTCTTACAATAATCGTAATGAGCAGAATAGCTAGTCCATACGAACCATTGAACCAGTCTGCGAACTTATCAAGCGTAAGGGCAAAGTAATAAACAACATTCTTCTCCCAGAAGTTGCCGTGCTGTAAATCCGATGTACTCGTCGTTGCATTATGCGGTGCGCAACCCGATAGCAGAACAACCATCAGCACCATACCCAGTACGAGCAGCCACTTGCGGTTTCCTTTTAAAACCAACACCAAATCTCCTCTCTGAACACTCCATACTAAGCATTATTTTATTGACTAAACTATACCATAAATAATAGGACAAAGAAACAACTTGGAAATGCTGGCCACTATTGCTAATAACGCGCGTCCTTCTTCAGCAAACCGGCCTTCTTCAGCACGTGAAAAATGCTCTTCTCCAGCTGCTTCGACTCCATCTCAACCGCAGGTTTTCTTACTATTAAAATAAAATCGGTATTCGGAACGATTTTTTCACCGTTCAAACGGACGATTTCCTTAATAACTCTCCTCATCCGGTTGCGCACAACCGCGTTACCGATTTTCTTGCTGGCGGAGACGCCTAACCGGAATGGCTCCGCTACCGGCTGCCTCGACCAATACACAACAAACTGTCCATTGGCAAACGATTTGCCGTAACGATAGATCCGATTGAAGTCGGCGCGGTTACGCAGACGCAATTTTCTTTGCACGACCAGGCTCACCGTTCTTTCTTCATATTAATAACCCTTTATGTATGCTTGCCCTGCGGATCTACTTATCAGTATCGCCCGCAGGGCAAAAAAAAAGACCACCCGACGTGGTCTTTTGCTTATGCGCTAAGAACTTTTCTGCCTTTTTGACGACGCGCTGCCAAAACTTTACGTCCGTTTTTCGAGCTCATCCGTTTGCGGAAGCCATGTACTTTGCTGCGTTTGCTTACATTCGGTTTAAATGTAGGTCTCATCTGAACTGCACCTCCCGTATATCAAGTACTCAAAACAGTACGGCTTAGCGCCGATCTGCTTGTTCTCTGTAAACAGCTAATTTTTGAAACACGCTTTTTTTATTAAACCACGCCGGGCTGCAAAAGTCAATTAAAAACGCTGCTATCCAAATATTGTGGATAAATGTATGGAATGAGTACCTTTGTCGGAAAACTAATAACATGTGCATAGTTTTTCGGGACTTTAGACGAACTTTGTCGAAATGGTAACAAGATATTAACAATATGTAGTGGTGTAGATAACTTTTATGCACAAGCTATTGAATTTGTGGATAAAATCTCACTATTCGTTGAAATACAAGGGATCTTTTGCTATGATTATTATGTTTTCGGTGTGAATACCTCATCGATTTAGCATCTTTTATCAACAGCCTGTGGATAACAATGTGAACAAACTCATCCCCTATTCATAACTCATGTTCCTATTATTCTTCATATTGTGGGTATTTCGTAATAATCACCATTCATTCGACATGATTTGGCTTAATTGCGCCTATTCG